>NZ_JBUEFZ010000002.1:0-495703 GCF_054963715.1 Streptomyces sp. STAM6
GTGGACCGCGAGACGATCCAGGAGGCCGTGAAGATCGCATCGGTGATCCAGGCGGTCGGCACGACGCTGGACGCGGAAGCCGTTCTGGCCGAGTAGCCACCACCGACGGGCCGTCCACCCGACACAGGCGAAAAGGTCCGCCAACCCGGGTCGGCGGCCCTTCTCGCCTGTTCGGCGCCCGTCGCGGTCAGTCCTTGGCGGGAGGCCCGTACGGCGGAGTGGGGGCCGTGTCCAGGGCCGTCGCGCCGTGCGGCGGGAGCGTGTGGCGCAGGGCCTGTTCCTGGCTGTACGCGCGGAGGTAGCCGACCACCGTGTTGGTGACGGCGACCAGCGGGACCGCCACCACCGCGCCGCCGATGCCGGCGACGAGACCGCCTGTCGCGACCGTGAGGACGACGGCGAGCGGGTGCACCCGCACCGCGCGGCCGAGAATGAACGGCTGCAGCACATGGCCCTCGATCTGCTGCACCGCGAGCACGACGAGCAGCACCATCAGGGCGGTGAACACGCCCTGGGTGACCAGGCCGACGATGACCGCGAGCGCTCCCGAGACGACCGCGCCGACCAGCGGGATGAAGGAGAAGAGGAAGATGAAGACGCCGAGCGGCACGGCCAGCGGCACGTCGAGGAAGTAGATGCCGAGGCCGATGAAGATGGCGTCGATCATCGCCACGATCACCGTGCCGCGCACATAGGCGGTGAGGGTGCGCCAGGCGCGCGGTCCGGCACCGGAGACGCCGGGGCGGGCCTGCGCGGGCACCAGTTTCAGCCACCACTCCCAGACCCTCTTCCCGTCGTAGAGCAGGAAGAGCGTCGAGAACATCGTGAGCAGCATGCCGGTGAGGACCTCGACCATCACGGTGACGCCCTGCAGACCGGCGGAGGTGATCTCCTCGGTGTTGGTGCCGATCGTGTCGCTGAGGTTCTGGGCGATGTCGTTGATCTGCTGCTCGGTGACGTGGAACGGGCTGTCCAGCAGCCAGCGCTTGAGCTCCTCGATGCCGTCCCTGACCCGGTCGGAGAGGTTGTCGAGGTTGTCCATCACCTGCCAGACGACGAACCAGCCGATCAGCCCCATGATGACGAAGCCGAGGATGGCGGTGACGGCGGTGGCGAGCCCGCGCGGGAGGCCGAGGTGACGCAGCCGGGCCACGGTCGGCTGGAGCAGCGCGGTGATGAGGAGCGAGGCGACGAAGGCGAGCACGACCAGCTGGACCTCGCTGATCACCTTCATCAGCACCCAGAGCGTGCCGGCGAGGACGAGCAGCCGCCAGCCGGCCTCGGCCGCCACCCGGATACCCCAGGGGATGGCCGCAACCGGATCCGGCCGGGCGGCGATCGCAGGCGCGTACGAGGGGGGCGCGGGTACGCTCTCCGGCTCCGCCGGAGGGGCGGCCGGACCGCCCTCGGGCCGGCCCGGGCCGCCCTCGGCCGCGGACGCCTCGGCCTGCGCCCGTCGTTCCTGCAGCCGCTGCCCCATCCGGGACAGGCCGGCGCCGACCCGTTCCAGCCAGCCTGGCACTCTCGACATGATCTTCTCTCTTCCCCCCGACCACTCCCCCGGGAGTCACGGGCTCCCGACGGTACACGCACGGAGCCCCCCACCGTAGGACGGTGAGGGGCTCCGGACAGTTGAGCGCCGGCCTGCCGGCCACTGGCCTAGTACCAGTGGTTGGCCTGCCAGAAGTTCCAGGCGCCACAGGGGCTGCCGTAGCGCTCGTTCATGTAGTTCAGGCCCCACTTGATCTGGGTGGCCGGGTTGGTCTGCCAGTCCGCGCCGGCGGACGACATCTTGGAACCCGGGAGTGCCTGGACGAGACCGTACGCGCCGGAGGAGGGGTTCTGGGCCTGGTAGTTCCAGCTGGACTCGTGGTCCACGATGTTGCTGAAGCACTGGAACTGGTCGCCGGGGATCATCTGGCGGGCCATCGCCTGGACCTCGGCGATGCTGTAGGAGGACTGCACCGCGAAGCTGGTGGCGTCACGCGTGGCCGAACGGCTGGCGCGCTCCTCGGCCTCCTTGGCCTCGCGCTCCGCCTCGGCCTTCTCGTCGGCCGCTTCCTTCTTCGCCTGAGCGTCCTTGGCGGCCTGGAGACGGGCCGCTTCCTCGGCGGACTTCTGCGCTGCCGAGTCCGCGGCGGCGGCCTGCGCCTCCGCCTGCTGCGTCAGCGACGAGACCTGTACCTGGGCCTGCTGTCCGACGGGGATGTCCGCCAGGAGCGTCGTATCGGCTGCGGCCGCCTCGAAGTTGTCGTTCGAGGGCTGGGTGTTGCCCGAGGCCACGCCCACGACGGCGCCCACAGTGGTGACCGCGGTGGCCGATGCCACCGCGAATCCCCGGACCGAGATCCGGCTCACACGGTTTCCTTCCAGCATCGCCCGCTTAGGTGACCTCGCGGGCGAAATCGTGCCCCTGACGCTGGTCCCCCCACTGACGGTCACGGGGGACACGGGCCCGGTGGGCGACTCCCCTGGGGAGAGCGCCGCGTGGTTCTTCGGGCGGCATACGGCGGACGAGTCTTGAGTTGTGTGGTGCGACATCCCTGGAGATGCACGTGTGCCGTATGCGGGGCCTGACGGAAGCAAAACTTTGCCCGAACCCGATGCCGCAAGGCAATTAATCGTTACGTGTGAAAGCTCACACCCCTTTCGTCACAGGAGTTTTGGCGAAAGGGGCGCGCAGCACGGCGCCGCCCGGCTAAGCTCTCGCGCTTTGCCGGGCGGCGCCAACCCGAAGGAGGATATACGGCGTTGAATCGCCTCAGATCTGCCCGTCCTCCAGCATTTCGGTCACGAGCGCCGCGATCTGGGAGCGCTCGGAACGGGTGAGCGTGACATGGGCGAAGAGCGGATGACCCTTCAGTTTCTCGACCACGGCGACGACTCCGTCGTACCGGCCGACCCGGAGGTTGTCGCGCTGGGCGACATCATGGGTCAAAACGACCCGCGAATTCGCCCCGATCCGGGACAACACGGTCAGCAGGACGTTCCGTTCCAGTGACTGTGCCTCGTCGACGATGACGAACGCGTCGTGCAGGGAGCGGCCGCGGATGTGGGTGAGCGGCAGCACCTCCAGCATCCCGCGGCCCAGCACCTCCTCGATGACCTCGCGTCCCGCCACCGCCGAGAGGGTGTCGAAGACGGCCTGCGCCCAGGGGCTCATCTTCTCGGCCTCGGTGCCGGGCAGATAGCCGAGCTCCTGGCCCCCGACCGCGTACAGCGGCCGGAAGACCATCACCTTCTGGTGCTGCCGGCGCTCCAGGACCGCTTCCAGACCGGCACACAGGGCCAAAGCGGACTTTCCGGTGCCGGCCCGGCCTCCCATGGAGACGATGCCGACGTCCTGGTCGAGGAGGAGGTCGAGGGCGATGCGCTGCTCGGCGCTGCGCCCGCGGATGCCGAACGCCTCCCGGTCCCCGCGCACCAGGCGTACGTTGCCTTCGGCGGTGACCCGGCCGAGCGCCTTGCCGCGCTCCGACTGCAGGACGAGGCCCGTGTGCACGGGCAGTCCGGCCGCCTCCGGCACGTACAGCGTCTCCTCGCCGTACAGCAGGTCCACCTGTTCGGCGGAGAGGGACAGTTCGGACATCCCGGTCCAGCCGGAGTCCGTGATGGCGAGTTCCGCGCGGTACTCCTCGGCGAGGAGGCCGACGGAGGAGGCCTTGATCCGCAGCGGGAGGTCCTTGGAGACGACGGTGACGTCGTACCCCTCGGCCTGCAGGTTGCGGGCGACCGCGAGGATCCGCGAGTCGTTGTCGCCGAGGCGGTAGCCGGCGGGGAGGACGCCGGGATCCGAGTGGTTGAGCTCCACGCGCAGGGTCCCGCCGAGGTCCCCGATGGGGAGCGGTGCGTCGAGGCGGCCGTACCGGATGCGGAAGTCGTCCAGCAGGCGCAGCGCCTGACGGGCGAAGTAGCCGAGTTCCGGGTGGTTCCTCTTGGCCTCCAGCTCCGTGACCACGACGATCGGGAGCACGACTTCGTGCTCGTCGAAGCGGGCCATGGCACCGGGGTCGGCAAGCAGGACGCTGGTGTCGAGAACATAGGTGCGCCGGTCGTTGAGGCGGCGCTTTGTGCTGGTCACCACGGAAGGACGTACCCCCTCGGATCAGGTCGGGGTGCGACTGCGACAACGTCGCGGGGGGATGGGGCCGGGATCGGGCCGCGATGCGCGGGCCGGACACCGGCCCTCCGCGTCGTCCGCACACGTCCTGCACGGTCGTCCTGGTGCAAAGGGCCTCCCGGGCGAGCGGACTCCATGCCACTCGCTCTGGGAGGGATATTCCCTCGAACACGCGCCGCCATGCCATGGCATATGACGACGCGTGGGTGAACAGGCCTTGACCGAGTCCGCCGGAGGGCCCGTCAGGTGCCGTAGCGCCGGTGGCGGGCCGCGTAGTCGCGCAGTGCCCGCAGGAAGTCGACCTTGCGGAAGGCCGGCCAGTGGACCTCGCAGAAGTAGTACTCCGAGTGGGCGCTCTGCCAGAGCATGAACCCCGACAGGCGCTGCTCGCCGCTGGTGCGGATGACCAGGTCGGGGTCGGGCTGGCCACGGGTGTAGAGGTGCTCGGAGATGTGGTCGATGTCCACGATCTCGGCCAGCTCCTCGAAGCTGGTGCCCTTCTCGGCGTGCTCCAGGAGCAGCGAGCGGACCGCGTCGGCGATCTCCTGCCGGCCGCCGTAGCCGACGGCGACGTTCACGAGTATCCCGGTGTGGTCGCGGGTGGCCTGCTCGGCCTCCTTGAGCACCGACTGGGTGCGCGCGGGCAGCAGGTCCAGGGTGCCCACGTGGTGCACACGCCAGCGGCCGTCGGCGGCGAGGGCGCGCACGGCGTCCTCGATGATGCCGAGCAGGGGCACGAGCTGTTCCTCGGGTCGGTTCAGGTTGTCGGTGGACAGCATCCAGAGCGTGACGACCTCGACGTCGGTCTCGGCGCACCAGCCGAGCAGCTCCTGGATCTTGCTCGCGCCCGCCTTGTGACCCTGCTCGGGGGTGCCGCCGGACGCCTTCGCCCAGCGCCGGTTGCCGTCGAGGATGACGCCGATGTGCTTGGGCACCTGGGCATGGTCGAGGCGGCCCTCCACCCGGCGTGCGTAGAGCCTGTACACCAGGTCGCGCAAGTTCACCGATCTCACCTCTCGATTTCGTGCGGGCCCGTCCGTCCCCGACAGGGGGTGCCGGACGCCGGCCCCGGGGGAATGCGGCACAGCTCGACCCCTGAGCGTCGCGGCCGTCCCCGAAGCCGCCACATTACTGGGCGGGGGTCACGGCGGCCCAACCCGGTCTGTCACAAGTCCGTGATAAGGAGTGAGACGTGACTGAAACCCCCTCCTACCACCCGGCCGGCGACCGCTACGACTCCATGGAGTACCGCCGCACCGGCCGCAGCGGGCTCAAGCTGCCCGCGATTTCCCTGGGCCTGTGGCACAACTTCGGCGACGACCGCGCGCTGTCCTCGCAGCGCGCGATCCTGCGGCGCGCGTTCGATCTCGGTGTGACGCACTTCGACCTGGCGAACAACTACGGCCCTCCGCCCGGGTCGGCCGAGCTGAACTTCGGCAAGATCTTCGCGCAGGACTTCGCACCCTACCGTGACGAACTGGTCATCTCGACCAAAGCGGGGTATCTGATGCACCCCGGGCCGTACGGCGAGTGGGGCTCCCGCAAGTACCTGCTGTCCTCGCTCGACGCCTCGCTGAAGCGGATGGGCCTGGACTACGTCGACATCTTCTACTCGCACCGCTTCGACCGGAACACCCCCCTCGAGGAGACGATGGGCGCCCTCGCGTCCGCCGTGCAGCAGGGCAAGGCGCTGTACGTGGGCGTGTCGTCGTACAGCAGCGAGCAGACCGCCGAGGCCGCCGGGCTGCTGAGGGAGATGGGCGTGCCGGCCCTGATCCACCAGCCGTCGTACTCGATGATCAACCGCTGGACCGAGGAGGACGCGCTCCTCGACACGCTGGAGGCGGCCGGCATGGGCTGCATCTCCTTCGCACCGCTCGCCCAGGGCCTGCTCACCGACAAGTACCTCAAGGGCATCCCGGAGGGTTCGCGGGCCACCCAGGGCAAGTCCCTGGACCCGAACCTCCTCTCCGAGGACGTCGTGCGGCGGCTGCACGGGCTCCACGAGATCGCCCGGCGGCGCGGTCAGTCGCTGGCGCAGCTGGCGCTGAGCTGGGTGCTGCGGGACGAACGGATGACGTCGGCCCTGATCGGCGCGTCGAGCGTGGCGCAGCTGGAGGAGAACATCGGGGCGCTGGCCGGCTCGCCGCTGTCCGAGGAGGAGTTGAAGGAGATCGACTCCTTCGCGGTGGACACCGCGGGGACCAACATCTGGGCCGCCCGGAGCTGACCGAAAGCCGCCTGCCGGGGCGGGAAGAGAAAACGGGCCGGTCCGTGGGGGGATACGGACCGGCCCGAGGGGGGGTTTCCACCATAACCCTTCGTAAGGACTGGCGGGTGCAGCGACAGGCCGCAATTACGCTCCGAAAACACCGGACAGCGCTGCGAGCACGGGATCGAGCCGTTCCCTGTACTCCCCAAGGGGGACCCGCGCCCGAGGGCGCCCGGTTGACGGCCACCCCACCGGCACCTCAGGCCGCTGTCGTGCCGCGCTGTTTGAGGGCGATGATCTGCTCCATGAAGGTGTCTCCCCATGCGCCGAGCGGCAGCAGTGCGGTGTTCAGCGCCTCGCCCAGGCCGGTCAGTGAGTACTCGACGCGCGGCGGAACCTCCCGGTAGACCTCGCGGTGCACCACCCCGTCGGCCTCCAGCTCCCGCAGCTGCTGGATCAGCACCTTCTCGCTGACGCCCGGCACCTGCCGCCTCAGCTCCCCGAAGCGGGTGGCGCCGTGCGCGTGCAGCGCCCACAGGATCAGCGGCTTCCACTTGCCGCCGACCACGTCCACGGCCGCCTCGAGCCCGCAGCCGTAGGCCGTCCTGCCCTTGGCCATCGCCAACTCCTCCCCGTCACCGCCCGCTTGCCGGACCGTGTGCCGGACCGTGTGCCGGACCGGCCGTACGCTACGGCAAGGCGGACAGCCCTTGTCCTATTCCCGGCCTACGGTCCTGTCATGACGACCACACCTCGGGTGACCTGGGCCCCGGCCAACGCGCGGCGGATCGAGCGGCAGCACCTGGACCGTCCGGCCGACGGCTCCTCACCCGCCGCCGTGACCGGCGCGATGCTCGCCGCGCACGCTCAGGTGCTGTCGTCCGCGGAGCTGTCGGTCGCGCTGCGCCTGGCGGGCGCCACCCGGGCCGATGTGCGCGACGCGCTGTGGTCGGAGCACGCGCTGGTGAAGACGCACGGGCCGCGCGGCACCGTTCATCTGCTGCCGGCCACCGATCTGCCGATGTGGACGGGCGCACTGTCGTCGGTCCCGCCCGGCCCGAGCCCGATGCCGCCCGACGTGCGGCTGTCGCGGCGCCAGACCGACGAGGTCGTCGCGGCGATCGGGGACGCGCTCACGGGCACCGCGCTGACGGTGGACGAGCTGACCGACGCGATCGTGGCGCGCACCGGGCCGTGGGCCGGGGAGCGGGTGATGGAAGCCTTCCAGGACAAGTGGCCGCGCTGGCGCCAGGTGATGCACACGGCCGCGCACCGGGGGGTGCTGTGCTTCGGCCCGAACCGGGGCCGCAGAGTCACCTACACCAACCCCGGGGTCACCCCGATGGCCGGCCCGGCCGCGTCGGCGCGGCTCCTGCGGCGGTTCCTGTACGCGTACGGGCCGGCGACCCCGGCGCACTTCGCCAGGTGGCTGGGGGCGCCGAAGGCGTGGGCGGCGGACGTGTTCGCCTCGCTCGCGGTGGGAGGGGAGATCGAGGAGGTGCTGTTCGAGGACGAGCCGGCGTGGGTGGCCGGGGGCGACACCTCGTTCCCGGACGGGCCGGCGCGCGGGGTGCGGCTGCTCCCGTACTTCGACGCGTTCGCCATCGCCTCGTACCCCCGCGAGCGGCTCTTCCCCGGCGCGGCGTACCAGCGGGCGCTGGCCGGCGGGCAGGCGGGGAACTTCCCGGTGGTCCTGGTCGACGGGGAGGTGGCGGGGGTGTGGCACCACCGCCGCTCGGGGCGGCGGATCGCCGTGACGGTGGAGCCGATCGGGAAACTCGGCGCGAGGCAGCGGCGTGAGCTGGCCGGACAGGCCGAGCGGGTGGGTGAGGTCCTGGAGGGGACGGCCGCACTGACGGTGGGGCAGGTCACCGTCGGTCCGCACGCGTGAGCCGGAGCAGGGTGATGCCGTCGCGCCTGGCGACGAGTTCGTAGCCGTGCTTCTTCCGCGCGGCGGCCAGTTCCGCCTCCTGCTGCTCGACCGGGTAGGGCCAGTGGCCGGTGCGGTACGGCCAAGCCTCCGGGGCCTGCCGGTCGTGGATGATCCACTCGGCGGTCGGCGGGGGGAGGCGCTTCCTGTCGTACTCGTACAGCCGCCCCTCCACCGGGAAGGTCGGGAAGAGGACCACGGTGCAGCGCGAAGTGAGCTGCGGTACCAGCCGGTTGGAGGCGGCGACGGTCGCCCCGTCGGGGATCTCGGCGAGCAGGGCCCGGGCGGCCTCGATGTGCGGTGTGGTGCGCCAGGTGGCCCGCTGGAGGAGCTGGGCCAGCGGGAAGGACGGCAGCATCACCAGCGTCACGGCCAGAACGGTGGCGAGGGAGGCTCTGATGTGGCGGGCCGCCAGGGGATGGTCGCCGCCGCGCCAGCGGCTGAGCGCGTCGATCAGCCCGGCGATGACGATCGGCATCAGGACGGCGCTGTAGTGGAAGGCCGTGCCCCAGTGGAAGCCGTTCTGCGACATCATCCGCCAGGCCAGGGTGGGTACGGCGAGCAGCGAGAGCGGTGAGCGCAGGGCGAGCAGCGCGGAGGGGGCGAAGACCAGGACGAGGGTCATGGCCTTGATGTCGGGGCGCAGGGCGTCGAGCGGGGCGTGGGCGAGGGTGGAGAGCAGTGAGTCGTAGCCCTCGGCGAGGTTGCCGCCGTGGGCGTAGCCGCCGCCGGGGTGGAACGCGGGCAGCAGCAGCTTGATCTCCGCGGCGGCCGCGACCAGTCCGGCGGCGGCGGTGACGGCGCCGAGCCGGTGCGGCCCCTTGATGGCGATGTACACGCCGACGGCGGCGAGGGTCAGCCCGAGGTCCTCCTTGACGAGCAGGAGAGGGGCGGCCCAGGCGACGGCGGCGCGCCAGCGCCGGTGGGCGAGGGCTTCGAGGCACCAGGCGAGCAGCGGTACGGCGAGGGCGACTTCGTGGAAGTCGAAGGCGGCGGCCGATGCGATGCCCCAGCTCAGCCCGTACGCGGCGGCGACTGCGTGGGCGGGGCGGCGGCCGAGGGCCCGGGCGGCCCAGCGGGCGAGCGGGACGACGGCGAGGGCGAGCAGCGCGGACTGGGCGACGAGCAGGCACTGCGGGGACGGCCAGAGCCGGTAGAGCGGGGCGAGCGCGGCGAGGAGGGGGTGGAAGTGGTCGCCGAGCAGGTTGAAGCCCTCGCCGCGCAACGGGACGAGGGGGGCGCGGAATTGCGCGTAGGCGCTGATCGCCTGTTCGAAGATGCCCAGGTCGTAGCCGGTGGTCCGGAGCAGGGCGTGGCGGCGCAGGGCGACGGTCGCGTAGAGGGCGAAGAGGACCGCGGCCCACCCCCAGGGGAGGAGGGCCGCGGGGAGCCGGCGGATGGCCGGTGTTCCGGCGGGGCCTTTGGTGGGGGCCGGGACAGCGGTCCGCGCCGCCTCCCGGGCCTCATTGTCAGGGAATGTCCGCATACGCCCGCATGCTAGGGGGTGTCCGGTGGATCAGGCTGGATCAGGGAGCGCCCGCCGCGGAGCGGCCGAAGTCACTGCCGCGGCTTCGGACCCGAGGCGGAGGAGCGAGTCGACGCGAGGGAGGTACCTCCCCGGCCTTGGAGGCCACGGAGGAGCCGGCGCGCGTCGCGAGCCCGGCACGAGCCGGCGGACATCCCCGAGGGCGCGACCGCCCGGGCGGTCGGCGAGGTCGGCGCGGTCGGCGAGGTCGGCGCGGTCGGCGGGGTCGGCGCGGTCGGCGCGGTCTCGGGAGGGCCGTCTTCCTGGTGGCCGGCGGCGTCGCGGCCGGTCCGGCCGTCGGACACGGGCCGTTACGCGGGTACGGCGGCCAGCGCGCCGAGCAGGACGCCCAGGAACGCCCCGCCGATCATGAACGGTCCGAACGGGATGGCGGTCTTGCGGTTCGCCCGGCGCAGCACCACGAGCCCCAGCCCGTACACCGCACCGAACAGGAATCCGGCGAAGGCCCCCGCGAAGAGGATCCCCCAGCCGTACCAGCCGAGCGCCACCCCGAGGGCGAGGGCGAGTTTCACATCGCCGAAGCCCATGCCGTGGGGGTTGACGAGGAAGAGGACGAAGTAGGCGGCTCCGAGGGCGAGTCCGCCGAGCAGCGCGTCCGTCCACGAACCGGCGTGCGCGGGCAGCAGCGCGGCGCCCCCCAGCAGGGCGGCGGCAGCGGCGGCCAGCGGCAGGGTGAGCCCGTCGGGCAGCCGGTGCACGCGCAGGTCGACGGCCGCGAGCAGAACGGCGAAGGGCGCCACCAGCAGCCACACCGCGAGTTCGGGACGGGACCCGGTGGCGGCGGCGAGCGCGGCGCACGCCGCCGCGGTGACCACCGGGGTGGCGACGGCCGGTGCGACGGTACCGGCCGTGGACGCACCGCCCGGCTCCCCGCCCGGCCCGCCGGCGCCCGCCGGGACGGCGACCGCGCACGCCGCGCACCGCGCGGTGCCGAGCCAGCCGCGGGCGGGCCCGGTGAAGGGGTGTCCGGCCGGGCAGCCGTCCCGCCAGGCCTCCTCCGGCTCGACGGACAGCCGGTACGCGGCGCGCGGCACGAGCAGCCCGGCGGCGGCGCCCCACAGGGCGGCGAGGGCGATCAGCGTGGCGTACACGAGGCAGACCATAGGTCGGCGCGTCCCGCCGGTCATGGGCCCGTGGGCCCACTCCCGTGCGTCCGGGGCCCACGCTACGGTCGTCGCCCATGGGGAAATGGCGAAGCGGCACGGGCCTGTTGAGCGTTCCGGGCCGGGACGAGCCGGTACCGGTCGAGATCGCCGCGTCCTTCGGGACGCGCCGGCGTGGGCTGCTGGGGCGGGACGGCATCGAGGGCGCGATGCTCCTCAGCCCCTGCAACAGCGTCCACACCTTCCGGATGCGCTTCACCATCGACGTGGCGTACCTGGACAAGGAGCTGCGGGTGGTCGACGTGGTGACGATGCGGCCCGGCCGCCTCGGGCTGCCCCGGCCGCGGGCCCGTCACGTGCTGGAGGCGGAAGCCGGTGCGATGGAGCGGTGGGGACTGCGGCCGGGCGTGCGTCTCGCCGTCAGCTGAGCTTGGCGGCCTGGGCGGTGATCAGCGCGGGCGGCGTCCGCGGCGTGGCGGGTCCCTCCAGGTTCGCGGTGTAGAAGGTGGCCACCGTGGCGCCCGAGCGGACCACATGGAACACCAGCGGAACCGGATCGCCCTCGAAGTCGGCCGTCACCTGGTAGGCGAGGCTGTCGTCGCCCGCCCGCACGGGCGGCAGTTCCCGCACGCCGCGGTATGTGGACGGGCCGCTCGTCGTGCGGGTGGTGAAGCCGTCCCGGCACGCGCCGACCGCCGCCCTCAGCCGGCTGAGCACCGTGGCCGCGGCCCGCGCCCCGTGCGAGGTGAGGAACTCCGAGACGGCCGGCCGGCTCTCCGCGTTCGCCCCGGTGATCTGCCGGTACGCGGCGGCCCGCAGTCCAGGCTCCGGCTTGCCGTTGATCAGCGCGGTGAGGGGGAGGCACTCGGCCTTGTCGGGGATCTCGCCCCGGGCGGGCGGCGGCTCCATGACGGTCACGGTGTAGCCCGATACGTCGGCCGTGGCGAGGACGGCCTTCTCCAGCTCGGCCCGGCCGAGGACCCGGCCGCCGCCGGACGCGGGCGCGGCCTGCGGCGGAGTGGCTCCGGGTGGTGCCGGTGCCGCGGTACCGGGGGTGGCGGTATCGGGTGTCACGGCCGCCGGTGGCCGCGGGCTCGCCGGGCCCTTGTCCGCCCGGGCCCCGCCCGCGTTCTGGCCGCCGCACCCCGACAGCACCACCGCGAGAACGGCGGCGGCCGCCGCGATCGTCGTACGCCTGCCACACCTGCTCATGTCCGGACGCTAACAACGTGGTTCGCACCCGCGCATGGGCCCACGGGCCCAATCCCCGCCGGTCGCCGGCGCGCTACGGCGGCCCCGGCCCGAGCAGCGTGAACGCCCCGTACGCCCCCGAGGCGAGCGCCAGTGCCGCCAGCACCAGGACCAGGACACGGTCCCGCAGCCGCGCCAGGGCGACCGCCGCCGGGAGCAGCAGCGGGAACGCGGGCATGATCAGGCGGGGCCGGGAGCCGAAGTAGGCGGCGCCGACGAGCGAGACGACGACCACCGCGAGGGTGTAGACGAGCACGGGCAGCGGCTGACGCTGCTTCACGCACAGCCACACCACCCAGCCGAGCAGGACCAGCACCGCGCACAGCCCGACCCCCGCGAGCGGATGCGGCCCGGTCAGGTTCTCGCCCACGAACCGGGCGAGCGCCACGCCCCCGTCGATGCTGTTGCCCCAGGCGGCCTGCACGTCGAAATAGGCGGTGGCGCCGCCTTCCCGCACGGCGACGAACACGACGTAACCGAGCCAGCCCAGCGGCGCGAGGAGCACCCCCGCGGCCGTCCGGACGTCCAGCCGCCGCTCCTTGACGACCGTCACCACCGCCGTGACCCCGATCGCCGCGATCAGCGCGGCGGCCGACGGCCGGGTGAGCCCCGCCAGCACGGACAGGACGCCCGCCCAGATCCACCGGCCGCGCAGCACCGCGTACAGCGACCAGGCCGCGAGCGCGGTGAACAGCGTCTCCGTGTACGCCATCGACTGCACGAACGCCGTCGGGTACACACCCCACAGCACGGCCAGCACCACTCCGGCCCGCCGCCCCGCGCACCGGGCGCCGACCTCGTAGATCCCCCAGGCGGCGGCGAGCGACGCCGCCCAGGAGACGAGCAGCCCGGCCGTCGCGGCACCGACCGGCAGCACCTCCGACAGGCCCCGCTCCAGAGCCGGCAACAGCGGGAAGAACGCCAGGTCGGAGTGGACACTGCCGTCGGGGAGCCGGACCTCGTGGCCGTACCCCTGCTCGGCGATGCGGACGTACCAGACCGCGTCCCAGCGCCCCTTGAGCCGGTGGAAGGCGTCCTCTCCCGCCGCGGCGGCGGCGATCGCGAGGACCGCCACGCCCACCAGACGCACCGCGGCGTATCCGCCCAGTGCCACGGTGTGGCCGGACGCCGTCCGGACACGGGCCTGCTGATCCTGCTGTGGGGACATGCGATCGATTATGTCGACGGGCCGTCCCCACTCGGCCACGGCACCCGAACGGGCCGGCGGTGCCACCACCAGCCGCGGTCCAGCACCGCCGAACCGGATTTCGTCAGCGCGCCCAGCAGGGCCCCGCCGTCGTCCCGGGTGTGCTCGCGGAATACGGCGTCGGCCTCGGCCGCGGCCCCGGCGAGCGGCGCACGAAGCTCCGACGGAGCGGAGACCAGGTGCTGGGCCAGCCGGTCGCGGCAGCGCAGGTCCTCCAGGTACAGCTCCGCGGTGTAGAGACCCGTGGGCGCCCAGTCGGCCGCCATACGGCGCACCAGCCGCTCCCAGAGCAGCAGCGTCTCGCGTGCACGGTTGGCCGGGCTGTCGGCGGGCGCGGCCCGGTCCGGGTCCGTGGCCGCGACGAATGCCTCGGTGGTCGGCACGGCGATGCTCTCCGCGTGGAAGACCTCGGGCAGCAGGTGGACGCGGGCAGAGGGCAACTGCGGGACGGGCGCTTCGACCGCGTCCACCGTGTAGACCGGCTCGGCGTCGTCCGAGGCATACACCCGGGCGCGGGTCACCGTCCCCTCGGGCGTGGCGGCCCAGTACGCCGAAGGCGCCAGCAGATCGGTCGCCGGATACAGCACCGTCGTGCCGATCACTGCCGCGAGCCGCCTCGCCGCCGTCGGCTCGTCCGGCGGGCCGGGCACGGCGTCGGTGACCGAAACGTCCCAGGACAGGGCCAGGTCGCCGGTCATCGTCTCGTACCCGCAGAGCACCGCCGCTTCCCAGTCGCGGTTCTCCTGGTCACCGTCCTGGTCGGCGACGTCGACCCGCGCGGGCGGAACGCCGAGCACCCTGGCCAGCGCCGCCGCCATCGCGCCGGGCGCCGGACGGTCCACGGTGAGGAAGTTGTAGATCACTGATAGGTCCCGTCGTACACCTTCTTGGCCTTTTCCACGACCTCAGGATGGTCCTTGAAGCGGGGATGGTGCTTGAACGCCTCGACCTTGGACAGGTCGCCACCCGCTTTGGCGATCTCCTTCAGTGCCGCGTACTCATTGCGGTCCATCTCGACGAGTCCCGTGCCGGAGACGGGGAAGGTACGGCCATTCGGTTCGACCCGGTAGCGGCGGCCGTTGATCTCATAGGTGTTCCTGTCCTCGAGCAGCTTCGCCCTGCCCTCCGCGATGCCCTTGATGTCGTCCTGCACCGCCTTCTCGTTGCCCTTGAGGATGACGGTGTTCTTCTCGCCCACCTTCCCGTGCTTCGCCCCGGCGACGGTGTGCCGGTCGTGCGGCGGCTTCAGGGTCTTGCCGGCCGCAGGACCCTTCACGCCCGGGGCCGTCTCCCACTCGCACTGGTTGTTGTGCACCAGTGCGTACGCGGACGGGCCGAACCCGACGTAGTACGCGTGCAGGCCGTCGACCGTCAGGTCGTGGGTGACCTGACGCCGGGTGAACCGGGTGACCGCGACGACCTCCAGCGTGCCGCCGCCCGGAAGCCTGAGCGTGTCCCGGGCCGAGATCTCCCCCGCCTCCGCCCACCGCTTCTCGCCGGTCAGCCAGAACGGGTGCGTGTCGGTGGCCGTGACCGTCCCGGCGGACGTCGTCAGACGCGTGAAGTGCTTGTCGTCGTGCGTCGTGAACGTGCGGGTGACGGTGCGCGGCACGGTGAGCCCGCTGACGGGATCGGTCGCGACCACCGTGTCCCCGATGCGCACGGACTCGATCGGCACACCGATCCCCCCGGCGACGAGCACCCGGGTCCCGGGCGGGAAGCTGTGGCCGACCGGACACGTGATCGGTTTGTTCTGTTTGTCCGGGTCCCACTTCTTCTTCGCGTCGTTGAGCCGGTCCTGCGCCTCGGCAACCTTCTTGCGGTTCCTGACCAGCCCGGTGAGCCCGTCGTACAGATCGCCGCCGTGCTTCTTGAGCTTGCGGACCAGCTCGACGGCCTTCTTCCACTTCCACGGCGCGCCGTACTTCGCGGCCAGCTTGCCCACAGCGCCGCCGATCAGACTGGTCAGAACGTTGATCAGCGTCTCGGTGCAGGCGCCCGTGTCGCCCTTGGTGATGCAGTCGACGGCGTCCGTGATGCCGAGTTCCTCGGCGAGGATCTTGGCGAGCTCCTTGGCGGCCTCGATCGCCTTGTCCCGGTCGGCCTTCTCTGCGGCCTGTGCGTCCTGGAGGGCCTTGAGGGCCTGCTCGTACTCGATCTGGGCGGGCGTCCTGGTGTCACCGTCGGTGCCGTCGCCGGTGTCGGTGTCGGTGTCGACATCGGCGTCGCCCTCACCATCGCCGTCGCCGTCGGCGACCGGCTGTCCGGGATCGCCGCCTCCGGGGTCGTCCTGCGCCCGCGGCTCACCGCCGCCCCCGCAGTTGCCGCCCCCCGTGACGCGGCACACCTGCGTACGCAGTTCCTCGGCGATCGTCGGGCCGAGCCCCGTCGCCAGCAGCGCGCCCACGATGGCCACGACGACGGCGACGAGCCCGACGTACTCCAGTGTCGACTGCCCCGCCTGCGTCCTGCGCAGCCCCAGCAGTCTCGTCCCGGTACACGGCATCCATGCCCGCACCCGACGACGAACCCGACGTACGACCCCCGGAGACAACATACGGGCGACGCTAGAAGCCGCCGCGGCCCCAGTCTTGGGCCCGCGGGCCCAGGCCCGGGCTCAAATCCGCCCGCCCGGGCCCGTGGGCCCTCCACATCCGCCGGTGCAACCGCTGCCGCCGCTGCCGCCGGCCCGTCAGCTCCCTTCCGCGCCACGCTGGAAGGAGACCTCCACGCGGCGGTTCTTCTTGCGGCCCTCCTCGGTGCTGTTGTCGGCGATCGGGTACTGCTCCCCATAACCCCGGATCTCGTACGTGATCCCGGCCGACGCCAGCTCCTTCGACAGCACGTTGTGCACGGCCTCGGCACGCTGCTTGGACAGCACATCACCATGCGCGGCGGACCCGAGGTCGTCGGTGAAGCCGAAGACCCGGACCTTCTTGGCGTCCTGCTTCTTGATCTCCGCCGCGATGGCGGCGATCCGGGCGTTGGCCGTACCGGACAGGGCGGCACTGTCCTTGCCGAAGAGGACCTCCGCCTGCAGCGCGAACTTGATGTCCGCGTTCGTGTCCTCGCGCCGCTCCTCACCGGCGAGGTCCTCGACCACCGACTTGATGTCCAGCACCTTCGGCGCGGCGAGGGTCGCCCCGTCGGGCAGCTTCAGGTCCGAGTCATTGGGATCGACCTGCACGGGCGGCGCGGCGGACGGCGAGGGATACGGACTGTCCTCCGCGAACGCCTGACCGGCCGGCCCGAGCACGAGAACGAGCGCGCCGCTGAATGCGGCCACCGTGAGGCGGGTGGTGACGGCCCTCATCAGGAGATCTCAATCGGCGCGTTGGGGAAACCGGGGAACTGGAGGGCAACCGTCGTGGTGGTCTGCGGTGGCGCGGGGAACTGGGCGAAGAAGTCCATGCTCTGACCGGCGGCGATGCTGGGCTTGTAACCACTGGTGGTGAGTGGGCGGTTATCTGTGTCGCGCAGCACGTAGTAGCGCTTCTTCTCCTTCGAGTCCACCAGGGTCATCGCAGCCATTGATCGCCCTGTTCGCGCGACCTCGGTTTCCTGACCACTCCACTGCACGGGCGTGGTGTACAGCGAGCTGCCGTTGTTCTTCAGACGGCCACTCACCGTAACGAATCCACCGTCGTCACGCTTCACTTCGTGAATGACCATCTCAACGTCCTGGTCACCCTTGAGCGTGGCTAGGACCTTGCTCGTATCCGGATACGTCTTCCCCGGGTCGGTCGGTGCTCCAGTGTTGGCGGCAGGAGCCGAAGACTTGGCACTGTTGTCCTCCTTGGCCTTTGCGCCCTCGTCACCACCACAGGCGGCCGCCGTGAAGGCGAGGCTCACTGCCAGGAGGACAGCCACGCCAGTCCGGCGCACGGTCCCTACGTGCCGATTTCCCATGATCACTATTCCTCTGCGTTCGTCATTTCGCGGTGGGTCAGTCCTCGGCCAGCCTGACGCTGAAAAGATCCGACATCTCGGGCAGCAATTCCAGGTTTTCCGGATCGATGCTCCACGTTTCGCCGTCGCAGACGATTTCACCCGGAGAGACGGGCTGCTCTTCGCCCTCGTCCCCGTCATCCGGCGGGTCACCCTGCTCGTTGGCCTCGAAGGTGCAGCGTGGTTCCACCAGGGCGGTCGCAACGGCTTGCGCGTGCATGTCTTCCGTGCCGTCGATAACGCTGTCGCCCATCGACTTCTGCGACCTGACCTCGACGGTGAAGCCCCACCGCCCACCGCTCGCCCAGCCGCAACCGTCGCCGGAGATCTGGGCCTTGTTCTGCGCCGCGAAACGACCGGCGGCGGCACAGCCGTTCGCCGTGCCGATCACATCACCGTTGAAGACGTCGTCGAGGTAGTCGGGGTCCAGAATCCCCGCCAGGAAACCGTCCTCGAACTGGTCCCGGGACTCCCGTGCGGCAGCCAGCGCTGCCGCGTCGGCGGCGGACTGGGCACCATTGCGCGTGACGTCGGCCTGCCCGAACGCGAAGAAGACCAACGCAAGAAAGAGCAGGCCGACCACCGCCATGATGTACAGCGGTGCGGCCTGCCCTGACTCCTTACGAGTGGAGAATGAGATCACCCGCCGAGTACCTCGTTGATCTTCTCCGTGAACGTGTTGGCGATCTGCTCGCCCATCTTCGTGTTCATCACGGCCACCACGATCGCCACCACCAGAATCGTGATGCCCACGTACTCGATCGCGCCCTGGCCCCGGTCCCTGCGGGCCTTCATCTTCTCGACGCGGGTGTTGGCCCAGTGGCCCACGTAGACCTGCGTCGCGGCGACGGCCTTCAGCGTGGCGTCCTTCATCATGGTGTGGCCCTCCGTGTTCGGCGTGAGTCCTGGTGCCGTTCGCGGTACCGGCTTCCTCCTGGCCGGTCTCGCTGGCGGCAGACAGAACGTACGGCGGGCGCACGGTCGCCCACATGGGCCTGCGGGCCCAACTGCGGGCCCATTCGCGGGAGTGGGCCTGGCGGGTCATGCCGGGCCTCCTCGGTTCGCGGCGTGCCAGATGGCGATGGCCTCGCCCCGGCTGGTGGCGTTCAGCTTGGCGAAGATGCGGTTGATGTGGTTCTTGACCGTCTTCTGGCTGATGAAGCATGTGGCGGCGATCTGCTGGTTCGTCATGCCCGACGCGATCAGGTCCATCACCTCCACCTCCCTGTGGCTCAGCTCGGTGAGCAGCCCCGAGGAAGAATGTGCCACATTCGCTTGCGAAAGCGAAGGGTTTCGGGAAAGTCGTTGACCGCCCAACTGGGGGGCGCTTACGGCAGACTGCGGCGCGGATGCCGGTGATTCGTATGCGCCCGTGAACGCCTCGCCGAGGCCGTCCGGCAGTCCGCGGGGGCCGTCCGGGTGTGCGCCGTCGCGGACCGTGGCCAGCAGCGCGCCGGCCGCCGTGGGGGTGAAGTGGGCCCGGCCCTGTTTGATGTCCCGGACCGCGTCGACGAGCTGGTCCGCGGTGAACTCGCCGTGGACCAGGTAACCGCCGGCGCCCAGGCGCAGGGCCTCGTGGACGATCGCGCTCTCGCGGCTGTAGGTCATCATCAGGACCGGTGCGAGCCGGACCAGGTGCGGCAGGGCCGAGATGCCGTCCACACCGGGCATGCGGACGTCCAGCAGGATGACGTCCGGGCGGTGCCGCACCGCCGCGTCGTAGGCCGCGCGGCCGTCCCCCGCCTCCGCGACGACCTCGATGTCGTCACGGCCGGACAGCAGCACGGTGAGTCCGGCCCGGACGACCGGGTTGTCGTCCGCGACCACCACCCGGAGCGTCGGAGCGGCGGGCATCGGCGGGAAGTCTCCCGACGCCGACGCCGGTGTGTGATGCGACGACGTGTGCTGCGAGACCCGGGACTGCGCCTGCGTCCATTGCTCTCCCGAACTGCGCGAGATGTCGTCCGGCATGGGTGCGGCCTCCTCTCTCGTCTCTCTCGTGTCATGTGGTCATCTGTTCTCTGGTCATCTGGTCTCTGGTCACCTGCCGATGGGCTGCTGGGGGATGTACGGCAGGCTGGGTGTCGGCTGAAGGGCCCGTACGGGGATCTCCAGCCGTACTTCGGTTCCCCGGGCCGCTCTGCCCCGGCCGATGCGGATGCGGGCGCCGATGGAGGCGGCGCGTTCGACCATGCCGACGAGGCCGAAGTGGCCGGCCCGCTTGAGTTCGTCGAGGGTCGTGCCGGCGGGGAGGCCGCTGCCGTCGTCGTAGACGCTGACGCGCAGGACGTCGCCGACGACGCCGGCCGAGACGTCGAGGTAGCCCGGGCGGGCGTGGCGGTGGGCGTTCTCCATGGCCTCGGAGGCGATGGTGAGCAGTTGCCGGGCGACCACGTGGGGGACGGGCGGTGGCGCTGCCTGCTCGCCGATGCGGCGGAAGGTCGTGCGCAGGCCGTGGCGGCGTTCGAAGTCGGCGGCGCGGGCGGCGAGTTCCGCGGTGACGTCGACGCCGCTGCCGTCGAGGCCGGAGTCCCGGCGCAGGTCGGAGAGGAGTTCGCGGGACTCGGCGGCGGCGCGGCGGGCGGAGCGGGCGACGAGTTCCGCCTGGTGTTTGACGGTGAGCGGGTCCATGCGGTCGGCTCCGGCGGCGAGCCCGTCGGCGGCGAGGGCGACGCCGTGGAGGGTCTTGGCGACCGAGTCGTGCATGTCGCGTGCGAGCCGGGCGCGTTCCTGTTCGACGGCCTCGTGGACGGCGAGCCGGGCCCGGGCCTCGGTGAGGGCCTGGCTTGCGGCGCCGAAGCCGAGGACGAGGCCGCGCAAGGTGCTGCCCACCGCGCCGGTGATGAGGCACAGACCGGGCAGGAGCAGGGCGCCCGCGTTCAGGGCGGCCCGCTCGCTGACGGCGTAGGCGGCCGCCAGGACGAGGGACTGGCAGACGGCGAAGAAGGCGGCGCCGCGCCAGCCGTAGACGAGGCCGGCGAGGAGGGGGGTGCAGATGGTGACGTAGGCGAGGGTCGATTCGGGTGAGGCGGTGACGAGGAGCAGGGCGCCGAAGACCATGTCGACGGCGAGGAGCGCGGGGTGGCGGAGCAGGACGGGGCCGAAGCGTTCCCAGTCGCGCAGCAGGGCGTAGGACACCATGAAGGTGACGGTGACGGCGGCGACGACCAGCCAGGTGCCGAGGCCGGGGGCGACGTCGCCGAGGGAGAACGGTACGGCGAGCGCGATCATCGCCATGCGGAAGCCGAACACCTGGCGGCACATCGCCTGGAGGGCGTTCACCTGGATGGGCAGGGACGGCGCGCCGTCCGGGGGTCCGCCGCCGGCTGCGCCGCCGGCCGGCAGGGCGGCCGGTGCCGCGGCTTTTCTGTCCATGATCGCGGTCATCTCCTCAGCTGCCGCCGAACATGTCGTCGAAGTTGACGCCCGAGGCGTAGTAGAAGCCGACCGCGATGAGGATCATCGTGCCGGGCAGCATGAAGCTGGTGACGATGAGCGTCGCCTTGGGGACGGCCTTGGCGGCCTTGCGGCGGGCGTTCTGGGCGTCGGTGCGGCGCATGTCGTCGGCGATCTGGATGAGGGTGTCGACGATCGGCGCGCCGAGTTCCTCGCCCTGCTGGAGGGCGGAGACGAACATCGACACCTGTTCGGACTGGTTGCGTTTGCGGAGCTGTTCGAAGGCGTCGCGGCGGCTGACGCCCATGTCCATCTGGCGGAGGGTGATGCGCAGTTCGTCGGCCCAGGGGCCCGCGTACTTCTCGGCGACCCGTTCCAGTGCCTGGCGGAATCCGAGACCGGCGGAGACGACGACGGCGAGGACGTCGAGGAAGTCGGGCAGGGTGCGTTCGATGTCGTCCTTGCGGCGGCTGATGGCGGACCGGATGATGACGTCGGTCCAGAAGTAGCCGTAGACGAAGAAGAGGACGGCCAGTACGAGCTGGCCGTTCATCAGCATCGCGAGTGCGGCGAGGGTGCCGAGTCCGGTGTAGACGGCGCGACGGGCGGCGTACCGGTCGACAGTGAGTCCGCCGGGGTTGCCGGCCATGTCGAGCCTGCGGCGGACCTTGTCGACGCGCTTGGGGCCCATGAGGCGCAGGACCCGGTCGGCGTGGCGCATGCCGATCCGGTCGATGGCGGAACCGGTTGCGGTGGTGCGGGTGGCGCCGATCTCCAGGGCGATGGCGAGGTCACCGGGGAGTTTGGCGTCGGCGCGGTACATGCGGATGCCGTGGAAGATCCCGTACACGGCCAGTCCGGTGACGGCGGCGAGCAGCAGTTCCATGAGCCGGGTCCTCCTTTCAGATCCGGACGCGGGTGAGTCGGTTGATCAGGAAGAAGCCGAGGGCGTAGAGGCCGGCGGAGACGATGACGGCGACCTTGCCGGCGAAGGCGCCGGTCATGTCGTCCAGGGCGCCGGCCCGCATCGAGTTGATGATCATCAGGAAGCCGAGGCCGAGTACGGGGACCATCACGGCGGTGACCCTGACCTGGGAGAGGAGGGTGCTGACCTCGCGTCTGGTCTCCTTGCGCTCCTCCAGGGTCTCGGTGAGGTTGCGCAGGGAGGAGACGATGGTGCCGCCGGCCCGGTTGGACAGGATGAGGGTGGTGACGAGGACGGTCAGCTCGCGCGAGGGCAGCCGTTCGACCAGGTCGTTCAGTGCGTCGTCGAGGGAGCGGCCGACGGCGAGCTGGTCGGCGACGCGTTTGAGTTCCTCGCCGGCCGGGTCGTCGAGCTCCTCGGCGGCCATGGCGATGGCGGTGCGCAGGGCGAGGCCGGCCTGGGTGGCGTTGGCGAGGACCCGGGTGAGCTCGGGCAGCTGGTTGATGAAGCTCTCGGTGCGCTTGAGCAGTTGCCAGTTGAGGAAGGCGTTGGCGCCCCACAGGCCGATGACGGCGGCGATGAGGCCGAAGAACGGGGCGAAGACGGAGGCGACGACGAAGTACAGGGCGAGGAGTGCCGCGACGACGTAGACGACGTACTCGCCGGGGGTGAGGTCCAGGCCCGTCGCCGCGATCTTGCGTTCGATGCGCCGTCCGAGGGCCGTCCTCCGCAGTCGCCGGTCGACGCCGGCGAAGCGGCGGCGCCTGCCGGGCAGGGCGAGCGGGCCGGTCTGGGACATCCGGTCCACGAGGGCTTGTTGCTGTGCCTTGCCCGAGGTGTAGACGTGCACGCCGATGACGGCGCTCAGACAGGCGAGCAGGGTGACGCCGATCGTGAGGAGCGGGAGGTTATCCATGTCGGGTGTCCATGTCGGGGGCCTTCGGAGCGAGGGGGACGGGGGGACGGGCGGTGGGGGACGGACGCGGGGCGGGCGGGCCGCGGTGGCGGGGTGGACGAGGGTCAGGCGGCCGTCCTGCGCAGGGCGAGCTGTTCCTCGCTCTGGGCGACTCCGAAGGCGGCGGGAATGGCCTCGCTCTTCATGTAGAGGCGTTCGGCGACGCGGCGGGGCAGAGGGAAGTACTCGAAGTTGCCGTAGATCCGGCCGTCGACGGCCATCGGCTGGGCGTTGAAGCGGCAGACGGTGACGATGCGGTAGTCCTCCCGGCCGTGGGAGTCGACGATGGCGATCTCGGTGATCTTGCGTGCGCCGTCGGCGTTCCTGGTGAGCTGGACGATGACGTCGACGGCGCTGTTGATCTGGTCCTTGATCGCGACGAACGGGATCTCGACCTCGGACATGGAGCCGAGGGTCTGCAGACGCATCAGCGCGTCCTCGGCGCTGTTGGCGTGGACGGTGGCGAGGGAGCCGTCATGGCCGGTGGACATCGCCTGGAGCATGTCGAGGGTCTCGCCGCCGCGGACCTCACCGACGATGATCCGGTCGGGGCGCATGCGCAGGGAGTTGCGTACGAGGTCGCGGATGGAGACATGGCCCTTGCCCTCGACGTTCGCCGGGCGGGACTCCAGGGTGATGACGTGGGACTGCTGGAGCTGGAGCTCGGCGGAGTCCTCGATGGTGACGATCCGCTCGCCCTCGGGGATGAGCCCGGACAGGGCGTTGAGGAGCGTGGTCTTGCCGGTGCCGGTGGCGCCGGAGACGATCACGTTGAACCGGGCCCGGACGAGCCCGGCCAGCAGCAGCATCATGTGCTCGTCGAGCGACCCGAGGCTGATCATCTCCTGCAGGGTGAAGGCTCTCGGGAAGCGCCGGATGGTGAGGATGGGGCCGCTGAGGGAGAGCGGCGGGATGATGACGTTGACGCGCTCACCGCTCGGGAGGCGGGCGTCCACCATGGGGTTCGCCTCGTCCACCCGGCGGTTGACGGTCGACACGATGCGCTCGATCGTCTGCATGAGCTGTTCGTTGGACGAGAAGCGCAGGGGCAGCTGCTCCAGCCGGCCGCCGCGTTCCACATAGACCTGGTCGGGGCCGTTGACCATGATCTCGCTGATGGAGGCGTCTTCGAGGAGCGGCTCCAGGATGCCGAGGCCGAGTGCCTCGTCGACGACCCGGCGGATGAGCTGCGAACGCTCGACGGTGGAGAGGACCGGGCCCTCACGGCTGATGATGTGGCCGAGGACCCGCTCGAGGCGGGCCCGGCGCTCGGCGGCCGCGAGGGCCGACATCTCCGCGAGGTCGATCTCCTCGAGCAGCTTGGCGCGGTAGACCCCGACGAGGTGGTCGCTCTCGCTGTGACCGCTCGCCGGCTCGGGGCTGCTGATGCGCGCCCGCAGGCTCATGTCCTCAACTCCCTGTTACTGGTCGTACGTGACGGGCATGGTGGCGCTCTTGGTGACGCTGCCGAATTCGAGGCCGGGCACGAGGGACGGGATGCCGACGACGGCCTTGACGGTGACCTCGTCGCCGGATCCGGACGTGGTGAAGTCCGCCTCGAGCCAGTCGCTCATCGCCGACCTGCCCGCCTCCCGGGCGGTGCGTCCCTCTTCCTGCGACACCGCGCGCGCCGCGGCCCGCGAGGCGCTGCCCGCCTGCTGGGCGGCGTAGACCGCGATCCCGAGCTGGGCGACCGCGACGGCGACGAACAGCAGCAGGCCGAGCATGCCGACGTACTCGACGGCGGCCTGGCCGCGGTCCTTGCGAGGGGTACGCATGGTCACCACCCCCGGACGGGCTCGATCGGTGCGGACGCGTCGCCGGTGATCTCGATGGGTACGTCGAAGCCGCCCGGGAAGAGCAGCGGGACCTGCAGACGGGCCTGGGCCCGGTACATGTCGCCGTTCTCGCCGCAGTCGATGGTGGATGCCCATGACCCCGGCAGGTCCTCCCGGGCCGCCGTGTCGCAGGCCGCTCCCGCGCCCTGGTCCGCCACCGCTCCGGCCCGTGCTCCCTTGTCCGCCGCGTTGCCCGCCAGCGAGAAGGTGTAGCCGACCAGGGCGGCCTGCCAGAGCAGGGCGAGGGTCACCAGGATCAGTGGCAGTGTTCCGGTGAATTCGACGACCGTCTGCCCCCGGTCGTCACGTCGTGCCGTTCCTGGAAGTCCCATGGTTCAACGTGCCCCCTCGGCCCGATGAGTTGCCTGCAGGTGTCGCTCGTTCACTTGTTTCTGGTACGCAGAATGCCGATCGAACCGCGGTCGCCTCGGAACTTTCCCGGTTTCTCCACGCCCTCGGGTGCCTTGACGAGCCCGAGTTCGCCCGCCAGTCCCCAGATGGCCTGCTTCACCGAGGACTTGGCCTCCAGGTCCTGCATCCGGCCGGCGTCGACGGCCGACTGGAGTTCCTTGAAGCCGGCGGGGACGGCCACCCTGGCGACGCGGGTGCCGGTGATGCGTTCGACGAGGGGCGGCTGGATCTCGGTGTTCCGGGTGTGGCGGTTGACGACGGTCACGGTCTCCTCCGCCTTGCGGATCTGGAGCCGGTCCCAGAGCCTGACCATCCGCTTGGCCGCCCGGATGGTGACCACGTCCGGGGTGGCGACCAGCAGGGTGAGGTCGGCCATCTCGATCGCGGCGGCGTTGGCGCTGTTCATATGGGTGCCGCAGTCGATGACGACGATTTCGTAGCGGTGGCGCAGGGCGCTGACGATCTGGCGTACGGCCCGGTCGTTGACCTCCTCGCCCCGTTCTCCGTCGCCGGGGGCGAGGAGCAGCCCTATGCCGGTCTGGTGGGAGAAGAGGGCGTCCTGGAGCACGCGGGGGGAGATGTCCTGGATGCCGGCCAGGTCGACGACCGAGCGGCGGAACTGCACGTCCAGGTAGGAGGCGACGTCGCCGGCCTGGAGGTCGAGGTCGGCGAGGGCGGTGTTCATGCCGGACGCCCGGGCGGCGAGAGCGAGCTGGACGGCCATCACGGTCGTACCGACGCCGCCCTTGGCGCCGCTGACGGTGACGACCGTGCCGCCGGGGCCGGTGTACACGTCGCCCGAGCCGTGGCCGAGGTGGCGGCGGACGCCGACCGACCAGGCGGCCGCGGCCTGGACGCGCTGGGCGAGCTCCTCGTACGACATCGGGACGACGACGAGGCCGCGGGCGCCGGCGTCCATCGCGGCGGAGTAGAGCCCGGGGCTGCCGTCCGCGGTGACGAGGACGACTCCGACCGCGGGGAAGCGCAGCGCGACCTCCCGGATCAGCTCCAGGGCCGGGACCGGTCCGATCCGCTCGTGGACCAGCACGACCTCGGGAAGCTCGTCCAGGGACTCGGCGGCGAGCCGGGCCAGGGTGTCGAGCAGTGAGGTCGAGTCACCGACCGGCCCGCCCGGCTCCACGTCGGGGAGCTGGCTGAGCAGGGTGGTGATGGATCGGGCGGCGTCGGCGTCACCGACGGCCGGGAGGATGCGTGTGGTCATCCGGCCCTCACTTGTTCTTGTCTTCTTCGAGGGTGTACGTGCCGTCGCCGGGGCGCAGGGTGGTCGGGCTGCCGTCGGCGAGCAGGGCCAGCCGGACGTGGACGGCGAAGGACTCGGCGAAGGCGACGCGCTGGGCGTCGGTGGTGTTGAGGGCGAAGGTGATGGGCACGGCTTCGGTGGCGCGGCTGCCGCGGTCGTCCTTGCGGGGCTCCAGCGGGGTGAGCCGGCCGACGTCGATGACGCGGGCGTTGGACACGATGATGCGGGACTCGGCGAGGGCGCCCTTGCCCTTCCCCTCGTCGTCGAAGGTGGCGAAGATGTTGACGAGGGAGCCGGGGGTGATCTTGCCGGCGACGCCGGTCGCGGCGTCGATCATGATGGCGATCTCCTGCTGGCCGTTCTCCAGGGCCGGCCGCTTGACGATCATGTCGTCCTGGAGCAGTGAGCCCTTGCGGAGCTGGGTGACGGCGATCTTGCCGTCCAGCACGCCGAGGTCGGTGACGGCGTTGGCGGAGAGCCACCGCTTGGGCATCGTGACCTTTTCGAACTGGTTCGGCTGCAGGGCGGTGTAGGGGGCCACATCGGTCCTGACCCGGTACGCGGCGACTTCGGGACCGACCTTCGAATTCACGTCGCTGATCACCGAAAGCACGCCGGCGAACGCGCCGAAGGCGCAGAGCACGGAGAGGAGGAGAAGAATGATGCCGCGGCGTTGCCGTGAATTCATAGGAGGAACGACCTCGTTGGGGAGACGGTGGCTGACGGGCGGACGATCGGTCAATCAGAGCGGTGCTGTGCGCGGCGTCGACCCCGGGAGTGCGCCGCTTCCTTGTGCGCCCCTTGAGGCGGCGGATTACGACCCGTGGTGCATGGCCGTTCCCTGGTTCATGACACCGGGCGGGTACGTTCGGTTCTCGGCCGGGGCGAGTGGGGCGGAGCAGAATCCGCAGCGATCACCGATGAGTTCGATTCCGCACCAGGTGCACACCTCCCGCCGTACCGAGGAAACCAGTTGGTAGAGCACGGAGATGTCGGGCAGGAAGGCGGCGAACTCGATCATCTTGGCCGTTCCCCACCAGCCCGGGGAATACGCCGGGAGGGGTGCTTCCTGTACGCCCTGGACGCGCCAGGCCGGCGCGAGGGCCGAGGTGACCCAGTCGGAGGGCGACTGTCCCTTGGCGAGCATGAGCTGCGTGCCGAAGGCGGGGCCGGCGAGTTCGTCGCCGGCGCCGATCCGGACGAGCTGGGGGGTGGGGTTGGCGAGCACACCGAACTGCGAGCCGGGGACCCAGGACTTGGCGTGGGACTTGAGGCTGACGGGCACCCGGTCGAGCCGGGTCACCGAGTGGAGCAGCGCGCCCGCGTAGATGTAGTGCGAGAGCAGCCGGGCGGCGGAGGCGACGACGCCGGCGCTGAAGTCGCAGACGGACAGCTGCCGCAGTTGGCGGACCAGTACGGCCACGCCGAGCGGCGGCAGGTCGAGTTTGAGCAGCGCGATACGGTCGCTCTCCAGCACGGACCGGACGGTGTGCAGGCGCCGTTCGTGGGCCACCGGGATGGAGGAGGGGTACAGGGCGACGACATAGCCGTGCTGCTCGACGAGGACCTGCATGTCGGCGAGTGCGGCGTCCAGCGGCTGGGCGTCGGGGGCGTGCAGCAGGGCGGCGGTGGGCGTCTGGCGATCGGTGGGCGGCAGCACCAGATCAGCACTGGTGACAGCTATTGCGGTCGGCACGCTGGTTCCCCGTTCAGCTCCGGCCTACCGGGATACCGGCGACCGCAGTTACCTACTCTCCGTGCTCGTGCCCCAGCACTTTATCCACGTCCTACGAGGCAGAGAACACCTTTCAGGGAGCTCGACGGCAACGTGCACGCAATGCCCACGGATCAATTCGGGCGAAGCGGCCACGAGTTAACTCCTGTACCAGCACGGCACTTTGTCGAAGATCGACTCCGGTTTCCTCCCGAGCTCTTTCCATCCGCGCATGCCATCTACGGAGTGACGTTTCACCTGCGGAGTTCCGATTGAACTCCGGTGGGCCCACCCGCGGGACTGGGCCCGGATTGGGGCCCCAGGACCCACGCACCGCCCCCGCCCTTTACGTAATCTCCGCTTCCGGTCAGCCGAAAGAGTGACTTCAACGGGGGCTTCTGATGGGCCGAGTGCGTCGAATACCCGACCGGGGCGCCACCACCTCGGAGTACGTGGGCGTCGTGGTGGTCGCCGTCGCGATCGTCGGTGCGCTCATCGGCACCGGCGTCGACGCCTCGATCGCCGCCCGGTTCCGCTGTCTGCTGAGTTTCGGCGGCCCGTGCGGCCCCGGGGGTGAACCGGCGCAGGCGGGACCGAAGACGGACGCCGACTACGAGCCACCGCTCTGCCAGATCTCCGCGATCTCCGACAAGGCGGGGTCCAAGGCGAAGGTCCTGATCGTCGAGTGGGGCGAGGAGTACGGCTTCCAGCAGCAGACCTTCCGCGCCAACACCGACCAGAACGGCGACGGAAAGGTCGACGACGGCGATCAGCTGGTCATGATGACCTTCACGGACGCGGCGTCCGTGGCGGCCAAGAAGGACTGGAAGCCCGGCGCCAAGATCGGGAAGTTCGGTGCGGACAAGGTCGAACTGGGCGCCGGCATCAAGGTCACCAACGGCGACACCTGGGTCTTCCGGAGCGAGGCCGAGGCCAAGGAGTTCCGCGACGACATCGAGCGGCTGAAGACGTACGAGCTCGCCAACCGGCACACCAACGCGCGCGGCGGCGGTCTCGGCAGCAGCGTCCTCTATCTGTTCGGCAAGGGCCCCATGGCCGAGGAGGAGAAGCTGCGCGACCGCATCGAGGAGAAGCTGGGGAACCGCCACATCGGTCACGGCAAGATCGCGCTGGAGACCAGCGCGGCCGGCGGCCTGAAGATCGGCCCCGGCGACGAGAGGAAGCTCGGCGCCACCCTCGGCGGCACCTTCACGTTCTCACCCGAGGCGACCTGGACCGACAACGACTTCAAGGGCACCAAGTCGTACACGTACAGCGCGTCCCTCGAGTACGGCACGAAGGTGGGCTACGAGGCGGGGCCGGTCGGCGGGGAGTCGTCGGCGTCCACCACGCAGACCGGGACCATCACCGTCACCCACGACAAGAAGACCGGGGAGCTGGTGCGCATCGACATGACCCGGACCGTGGAGAAGGGCGCGACCAAGGACGGCGCCAAGGCCGGCGGCGACAACGGCAGGGAGAAGAGCGACAAGCGCGGCGGCAGCGGCGGGGTGAAGGGCGGAGACCACCCCACCGGTATCGAGGTCGTCACCCACTCCGTCGTGCTGAAGCCGGGCGCCGAGGGGGCGGCCGGGCGGAAGGTGGCCCAGGCGTGGCTGGACGGCAATGGGAAGTACGGCGCGCCCTTCGCGTATATGTTCGACGACCGTGCGCCGACGACCAGGCCGGGCGACGACGACCCGTTCGGTCGGCTGCTCTTCGACGAGGGCCTGTCCAGCCGGACGGCGTACACGGGGCGGACCGAGGCGGCCGAGTACGGCTTCGAGCTCAATCTGGGGCTGAGCCTGGGCTTCTCCGTCTCCACCGAGAAGAAGGAGGAGACCCTCGACAAGGCGCAGTTCCTGGGGGCTCCGAACGGAAACAGCCGGGCGTACGTGCCGTACAGCTACTGTGCGAACTGACCCCGGGGACAGGAGTGCCATGAGTGGGCAGAGCAGGGCCGGGTGGCTGGTGGCGGCCGCCGTGTTCACCGCCGTCGGCTGCGGCTCCCGGGCCGCCGACGGGAAGGTGCCGGAGGGCTGGGGGACGCTGCGGACACCCGCCGTCTCGGTGGCGCACCCGCCCGCCTTCGAGGAACAGGGCGACGCCGGGCGCAGCAGGCACAACGCGGCGGCCGCGACCCGCACCGACGGCGGCCGCACCACCGGGATGATTTCGGTGCAGCTGGGCTTCACCGACGCCGACTCGGCGGAGGAGGCGGCGATCGCCGCCGAGGCGGGCATCGCCCTGGGGTCGACACTCGGCGAGCAGAGGGACGTCGAGGTCGCGGGCCCGGAAGGGGCGCGGGCGGCGCGCCGGATCGACTTCGCGTTCACGGAGGAGGGCACCCGGTACGCCGGGGTGATCGTGGCCGGTCTGGACGCGGACAAGAAGGCGTACGCGGTGCGGGTCGACGTGGTGAAGGGCACGCTCGGCGCCCAGGACGTGAACCGGATCGTCGAGTCGATCACGGTCGCGGAGTAGGCGGGCGGCGTGGAGGTGCGCGGCGGTGACCATCCGCTCCGGCTGACGGGGGGCGAGGGATGAGCGCGCGGTACGGCCGGCCCCACCCGTCCGCGGGGCCGGAGGGGGGACGGGGCGCGGCGGTGTTCGCGCTGACGCGGGCATGGGCGGCCGGGATCGTGGTGCTGGTCGTCACGGAGTACGTGCAGGCCACGCTGGTGTACGGGCACCTGGCCACCGAGGCGCGACTGGAGTCGTTCTCGGGTCGGCTGACGCTCATTCACCTGCCGAACGCGGTGTGTGTGGCGCTGGCGGCATGGGCGGCGGGCCGGCTGCACCGGGAGCCGTTCCGCGAGGTGCCGGGATGGCATCTGGCGGCGGCCCTCGGGGTGCCGGTGGCGGCACAGGGGATGAACATGGCGCTGCAGTGGGAGGAGCTGGCGGCGGAGGGGCTGCTGATGTCCAACGCCGTGCTCGCGGTCGGGTGTGTGGCGGGGTACGCGGCGGACCGGCTGAGCGACGAGTCGTATACGAGTGGCCGTCAGAGGTCTTGACAACTCGATTGGTCTGGACCAGTTTTACGCCAGCGGTGGCCACCGTTTCCGTACCTCCCCACAACTCCCCCACCGGAGGCAGCAAGTGGACCGCTCTCGCAGACGCCGATGGCTCGGCGGAACCCTGGCACTCGCCGTGGGTTCCGGCCTGGCGCTCACCGGCGGGTCCGGCAGCGCGCACGCCGCCGACATCAATGTCGCCAGGAACGCCGGCTTCGAGGCCGGTCTCGCCAACTGGACCTGCTCCGCCGGCAGTGGCGCCGTCGTCTCCTCGCCGGTGCACGGCGGGACCGCCGCGCTCAAGGCCACCCCGGGCGGGCAGGACAACGCCCGCTGCGCGCAGACCGTCACGGTGAGGCCCAACTCGTCCTACACGCTCAGCGCCTGGGTGCGGGGCGGGTACGCCTACCTCGGCGCGAGCGGCACCGGCACCACCGACGTGTCGACGTGGACGCCGGACTCCGCCGGCTGGAAGCAGCTGACCACCCGCTTCACCACCGGAGCGAACACCACGTCGGTGACCGTCTACACCCACGGCTGGTACGGGCAGGGCCCGTACTACGCCGACGACATATCCGTCTTCGGGCCCGACGGGGGCGGTGGCGGCGATCCCGACCCGGTGGTGCCCGCGGCCCCTGCGGGGCTCACGGCCGGCCCCGTGACGTCCTCGTCGGTGGCGCTGAGCTGGTCCACCGTCTCCGGCGCGACCGGATACAACGTCTACCGGGACGGCACCAAGGTCCAGTCGGTCACCGGCACCTCGGCCACCGTGACCGGGCTGGCCGCCGACACCTCCTACGGATTCCAGGTCAGCGCGACCAACGCGGCCGGCGAATCCGCGAAGTCCGCCGCCGTGACGGGGCGGACCGCACCCGGCGGGACCGGCCCGGGCCCGGCCGTCCCGCGGCACGCGCTGACCGGCTACTGGCAGAACTTCGACAACGGCGCGACCGTCCAGAAACTGCGGGACGTCCAGGCGCAGTACGACATCATCGCGGTGTCCTTCGCCGACTCCACCGCCACGCCCGGCCAGATCGTCTTCCACCTCGACCCGGCCGTCGGGTACGCCTCGGTCGCGGACTTCAAGGCGGACATCGCCGCCAAGAAGACCGCCGGCAAGTCGGTGATCATCTCGGTCGGCGGTGAGAAGGGCAACGTCACCATCAACAGCGACGCGTCGGCGACGGCCTTCGCGAACAGCGCGTACGCCCTGATGCAGGAGTACGGCTTCAGCGGGGTCGACATCGACCTGGAGCACGGGATCAACTCCACGTACCTGACGAAGGCACTGCGCCAGCTGTCCGCGAAGGCCGGGCCGGGCCTGGTCCTGACCATGGCGCCGCAGACGATCGACATGCAGAACACCGGGACGGAGTACTTCAGGACGGCGCTGGCCGTGAAGGACATCCTGACCGTGGTCAACATGCAGTACTACAACAGCGGTTCGATGCTCGGCTGCGACGGCAAGGTCTACTCCCAGGGGTCCGTGGACTTCCTGACCGCCCTCGCCTGCATCCAGCTGGAGGGCGGCCTGGACGCCTCCCAGGTGGGCCTCGGTGTGCCGGCCTCCACGCGCGGCGCCGGCAGTGGGTACGTCGACCCGTCGGTCGTGAAGAACGCCCTGGACTGTCTGACGCGCGGCACCGGCTGCGGCTCCTTCAAGCCGTCGAAGACCTACCCCGCGCTGCGCGGGGCCATGACCTGGTCGACGAACTGGGACGCGACGGCGGGCAACGCCTGGTCGAACGCGGTCGGCCCGCATGTGCACAACCTGCCGTAGCGCATCCGCCCCGGCGGTCACGCGCCGGCGACGTCGCCCCGGCGTACCCGTCGCCGAAGCTCACATCGGCGGGCGGTTCGCCAGGTAGAAGTGCAGGACGGGGCCCAGCTCGGCCAGCCACTGGTCGAGCTGGGCCCGCTTGCGCGCGACGATCCGGCACTCGTACAGCATTCCGCCCGGGTGCCGGACGGCCACCATGAGCACATGGCCGTGCGGAGCGGGGGCGGCGTGCACGGTCGCGATCCCCGCCCAGGGCAGGTCCACGGTGTAGCCGCCCACTTCCAGGGCCACCCCGGACGGGTCGACGATGACGGAGTTGTGCTTGTCGTGGGCGACGAACTCCGGGCCGCCGAAGACGGGCTGCGGCTGCTGCTGCGGTACGGGTATCGGGGGGCCGAAGCCCGGCGGTGGCATGGTCATGCTGCCAGTATCCACCAGGGCCGTTCGCCCGCTCAGCCGCTGTCGGCGACCCGCTCCAGTGCCGCGTCCGTGCAGCTGTCGGCGTCCTCCTGCTCCATCAGCACCGGCTTCTCCGGGGTGCCGCCGACCACCAGGTACTGGGGCCGGGCCGGGCGGTCGTCCCAGAGGCCGCCGGCGGCGAACCCGAGCCTGACCCTGAGCTCCTCGCCGCCGCCGGGCCCGTCCTCGTCCCAGGTCCCGGAGCCGTCGAAGCGCCGATCGGGCGGATCTCCGCCTGCGTCGACGTCGCCGAGGTCGACGGGCCAGTTCCGCACCCCGGCGGCCGCCTTCCCCTCCTTCCCCGGCGGGGACAGCGTGATCTCCATCCCGTGGGGGCCACGGTAGGTGCCGTGCAGGAGGACCGCCGCCCCGCCGTCGAGGGGCCGCGGGCACTCCCGACCCAGATGGGTGACGGAGACGCAGCCCACGGGGACGAGCACCAGCAGGGCGAGGCCGAGAGAGATCTTCCGGGTCCGGGTCCGGAGGAGCCGGCGGGGCACGTTCGACATCTTCACGAGATCACGACCCCTTCGGATCCAGCCGCTCGGTCCAGGTGATCGTCTCCTCGATGTCCCGGGCGGGTCCGGTCTCGTGGTTGAACTTCTTCTGCCACGTCTGGTAGCCCGGCATGAAGGACTCCATGTCGGTGTCATTGGTGAGCGTGTACTGGACGATCAGCTTCCCGTCGTCGTCGATGCCCTTGACCTCGTAGTCGACGTCGTAGGAGCCGAGCAGGGACTGGGCCTCGTTGGTGTCGCCGCCCCACAGGTTGTCGATTCCCGACAGGCCGGCCATGTCCTTGGCGTAGGTGCCCACCTGGGTGAGGAAGCCGTCCGACGAGATCTTGTGTTTGACTCGGCCGACGCCGTTGCCGTTCTCCCACTCCTTGAGGGTGTCGGCCCTGATGTCCTTCATGCTGTCGCTCTGCCGGAGCTGCTCGGTGAACTTGTCACCCATGGTGAAGTGCTGGTCGTTGCCGCCGGTGCCGGTGACCCAGTCGGTGAGCAGGCCGCGCGGCGTGGTGTCGTTCCGCCCCGGATAGGCCTCCCACCCCTGCTGGTCGCGTTCGAGCGCGTTGATCCGCTCGATGCTGATGTCGCCGGTGTGGTCCACGTCGGAACGGACCTTCCCCCCGTTGAACCACCGGTCGATGCCGATGTTGTCCTGGGCGGTGAGCGCCAGGCGCTGGTCGACGAGGGAGCCCCGGCGGAGGATGTCGTTGATCTCCTTCTGCGCCTCGTCGATCTCCTTCTTCTCGTCCTTCTCCGGGCCGCCCACCTCGCACACGCCGTCCGAGACGACCTTGGAGAGGGCGCCGTCCTTCCCGACGTGCATGCCCTTGGCCCAGGCCCTTTCCACCGCGCCCTTCAGTTCCTTCTGGATGGCCGCCAGCTCGCCGGCACCGTCCTTGAGAGCGGCTTCCATCGCCTTGGCCACCTTGGCGGCGGCGGCCAGCTGGCGTTCGATGTCGTCGATCTGCGCCCAGGCATACGGGGCGGCCATGCCTTCCCAGTAGCCCTTGTCCTTGAGCAGCTTGAGGACCTCGTCCCGCATGCGCCGGGACAGCCCGTCGATCTTCCCGGTGACCTCCCCCCACTTCAGGGACAGCGTCGTCAGCTTGCCGAAGTCGGAGGTGAGGAGGTCCTGGTAGAGCTCCGGCATCAGAACCCCCACCTGTCGTAGACGGGGTTCTGGCCGATCCCCGGCCCCGGACGGAGACCGAGGCCGCCGGTGCCTCCGTTGCGGCGGAACCGGTCCTCCAGGCCCTGTTCATTGCCCTTGTAGTCCCGGGAGGCCAGGGTGAGGCTCTCCGAGATGTTGGCGATCCAGGCGCTCACCAGCCCGGCCTGCTCCTCCCAGTGCCGGGCCGAACTGATCAGCGCGGCACCGGTCTCCAGCTCTCCCACGGCGTTCCTGGCGGCGACCGTGTCGGTCTCCAGGGAGGCGGCCGCCTTGTAGAAGACGTCGTAGATCTCGTCCGCCTTTCCGGCGGCCGTCTCCAGGACCTTGGCCTCGATCTTCACATGTTGCGCGACCGGCCCGTGCACTCCCGGCGGCTGTGACCGCGCGGGCGGCTGCGGGGCTCCCGGGTCGTAGATGTTCGGCGCGCCGGGACCCGCCCCCAGCCCGCTGGGTGCGATCATCCCCGGTGCTCCCGGCGGCGCCCACAGGACGCTCTCCGGAAGAGCGTCCTTGCCTTTTGCCTCTTCGCTTGCCATGTGTTCCCCGTTTTCTTCCCCGTGGCCGTGCCGCGCACCCCGAGGTGCACGGCACAGCGGCTCGTCCATGGACTGGACCAACTGCCCACGACCCTACGGGAATCGAACAAGGAGTGGATCACCAAGGCAATTCGCGCACCTGCTGCACGCACAGCACCACGAACAGCACCCCGGCCAGGATCAGCATGCCGTTGCTGACCCAGCCGTTGCGCCATTCACGCGGGGTCCGGGAGGAGTTGAGCAGCCACACCAGGGTCAGGGCGAGGAACGGCATGAAGAAGGCACCGATCACGCCGTAGACGATCACCAGGCCGAAGGGCTGGTCCAGGAAGAGCAGGCTGATCGGCGGGAAGGTCAGCCACAGCAGGTAGGCGCGGAAGGGCAGCGACTTTTCCCGGGCCACCACGTTCGTCGCGTCGCCGCCGCCGCTCCCGCGGAAGTGGGACACGAAGTCGGCGAACATCAGGCTCACGCCGTGCCACACGCCGATGAGGGAGGTGAAGGAGGTCGCGAAGAAGCCGATCAGGAACAGCTTGGCGGTCGCCGCCCCGTAGCGGCTCTCCAGGATCTCGCCCAGGTCGAGCAGCCCCTTGTCGCCCTTGGCGAGCGCGACACCGGAGGAGTGCAGCAGCTCGGCACCGACGAAGAGCATGGCGACGACGAAGATGCCGGTGGTGATGTAGGCGACGCGGTTGTCGAGCCGCATCACCTTCATCCAGCTGGTGTCGGTCCAGCCCTTGGCATTGACCCAGTAGCCGTACGCCGCCAGGGTGATCGTGCCGCCGACGCCGCCGATCAGACCGAGGGTGTAGACGAGCGAGCCGTCCGGCAGGACCGGGGCGAGGCCGGCGACGGCGGAGCCGAGGTTCGGAGTGACCCGGATCGCGAGGTAGACGGTGACGGCGAACATCACGCCGACCAGGACGGTCATGACCTTTTCGAAGACCTCGTACCGGTTGAACCAGACGAAGCCGAGCCCGGCCAGACCGCACAGCACGGCCCACCACTTGAGGTCCATGAGGTCCGGGAACAGCGCGCCGAGCGGGAGGGCGCTGGAGGACATGGCGGCGGCGCCGTACACGAAGCCCCAGACGACGACATAGCCGACGAAGTAGACCGTGGTCCACCGGCCGAGGCTGCGCCAGCCGTCGAAGAGGGTGCGGCCGGTGGCCAGATGCCAGCGCCCGGCGGCCTCGGCGAGGGAGATCTTCACGAGGCAGCCGATGACGGCCGCCCAGAGCAGGGTGTATCCGAACTTGCTGCCCGCGATCAGCGTGGCGACCAGGTCGCCCGCGCCGACGCCGGTCGCGGCGACGACGATGCCCGGTCCGATGGAGCGCCAACTGGCTCTGCGCATTGGGGTGTCCGTGGTGCTGGAGGTGTTCGCGGTGCCTGCGGTGCCCGTGGTGTCCGCGCTGTCCGCCGTGTCTGCCATGCCTGTCCGCCTCTCCACTCGTCCCCTGATCAGATGCGGTGACCCGGTCACCAAAGCGGTTGCCGGGTGATCGCGCAAGGGGCCACGCGCCGGGAGGGAGCGCGCCCCCGTGGCCCGAGTGGGACCCTTGACGAGTGCATGCCACGGCCTCACGATGCCTCGCACGGGGACACCCACCCCGTACCCCCCACCGCAGGAGACAGCATGCGCCTTCGCATACGCGGCAGAAGGTCCGCCACCTTCACGGCCTTACTGGCGCTCGCCGTCGCGGCGCCGCTCACCGCCACCGCGACGTCCCCGTCCGCGTCCGCGGACGTCCCGGCCGCTCCCACGGCCACCGTGGAAGAGGTCGTCCGGCAGTACGAGATCCACGGACCGTCCACCCCGGCGGACCGCACCGCCCTCGCCGCCACCGGCGCCTCGGTCGACGAGGCCGACGATCACGCGGTCGTCGTCAGCGCCAACACCGAGCAGGCCGGACGGCTCCGGGCCCTCGGCTACAAGCTCGAAGCCCTGCCGGCCCCGCCGGCCCGCACCGGCGGCAAGGCCGTCGGCGCGATGGACTTCCCGCCCGCCGACTCCCGCTACCACAACTACGCGGAGATGAACGCGGAGATCAACCAGCGGCTCCAGCAATACCCGAACATCATGAGCCGCCGCGTGATCGGCAAGTCCTACCAGGGCCGCGACATCGTCGCCATCAAGATCAGCGACAACGTGGCGACGGACGAGAACGAGCCCGAGGTCCTCTTCACCCACCACCAGCACGCCCGCGAGCACCTCACCGTCGAGATGGCGCTCTACCTGCTGCGCGAGCTGGGAGCCGGCTACGGATCCGACGCGCGGGTCACCAACGCCGTCAACAGCCGTGAGATATGGATCGTGCCGGACCTTAACCCGGACGGCGGCGAGTACGACATCGCCACCGGCTCCTACCGCAGCTGGCGCAAGAACCGGCAGCCCAACGCCGGCTCCTCGTCCGTCGGCACCGACATGAACCGCAACTGGAACTTCAAGTGGGGCTGCTGCGGCGGTTCCTCGGGCTCCTACGGCTCGGAGACCTACCGCGGCGCCGCGCCCGAGTCGGCGCCCGAGGTGAAGGTCGTCGCCGACTTCGTCCGCTCCCGGGTCGTCGGTGGCAAGCAGCAGATCAAGGCGGGCATCGACTTCCACACGTACAGCGAGCTGGTCCTGTGGCCGTTCGGATACACCAACGCCGACACGGCACCCGGCCTGACGCAGGACGACCGCGACGCGTTCGCGGCCGTGGGCAGGAAGATGGCCGCGAGCAACGGCTACACGCCCGAGCAGTCCAGCGACCTCTACATCACCGACGGGTCGATCGACGACTGGCTGTGGGGCGCACAGAAGATCTTCGGCTACACCTTCGAGATGTACCCGAGCGGCTTCGGCGGCGGCGGTTTCTACCCGCCCGACGAGGTGATCGAGCGTGAGACGAGCCGGAACCGGGACGCGGTCCTCCAGCTGCTGGAGAACGCGGACTGCATGTACCGGTCGATCGGCAAGGAACAGCAGTACTGCGCGTAGGACATGAACGGCGTCGTGGCACGGGCTTCCCCGCCGTGCCACGACGGCCGGCCGGGCCGCGCTGCAGCCGTCCGGACGCCCCGGCTCGGCGCCACCACCGGGAAGCCCGCGACCGGTGCGTCACTCAGTCGAGTACCGCCAGGGCGTCGATCTCGATGAGGAGGCCGGCGGGGAGACCGACGTAGACCGTGGTGCGCGCGGGCGGCACCGTCAGGTCCTCGAAGTGGTCGTCGTAGATCTCGTTCATCTCGGCGAAGTGGTCGACGTCCGTCAGGTAGACGCGCAGCATCATCACGTCGTCCCAGGTCGCCCCGCCCTCCCGGAGGACCGCCTCGACGTTGGCGAGGGTCTGGAGGGTCTGTTCCCGCAGGGAGGGGCCGGCGACGGCCGGTGCCCGGCCGGGCACGGCGGGAAGGAAGCCCACCTGGCCGGCGACCTGGAGGATGTTGCCCTTCCTCACGCCGTGGGAGAACTTCGCGGGCGGGACGGTGTGAGTGGCGGGGGTGAGGGCGGTCTTCTCGGTCATGCGCTGTCCTTCGCGGGTGGGGTGGAGCCCGAGAGCTCGCGGCTGATGGCGTCCGCCGTGCGGCGCACCAGCGGGAGCAGGGCGAGCAGTTCGTCGGCGGTGACGACGACGTTCGGGGCGGAGACCGACATGGCGGCGACGACGCGGCCGTCCGCGCCGCGGACGGGGGCGCCGACGCAGTTGATGGACTCCTCGTGGCCGCCGAGGTCGGTGGCCCAGCCCTGTTCGCGTACGGTCGCGAGCTCCTTGAGGAACGCCGCGGCGTCCGGGATCGAACGAGGCGTGTACATGGGGTAGTCGAGCTTGGCCGCCAGGGCGCGCCGCTCGGGCTCGGGGAGGTCGGCGAGGAGGAGCTTGGCGACGGCGGCGACGGTGATCGCGACGGGTTTGCCGATCCGCGAGTACATCCGCACCGGGTAGCGGCTGTCGACCTTGTCGATGTAGAGGACCTCGCCCTCCTCGTGGACGGCGAGGTGGACGGTGTGCCCCGTCCGTTCGTTGAGCTCGACGAGGTGGGGGTGGGCGATCTCGCGGACGTCGAGGTTCTCGACGGCCTCCTGGGCGAGGGCGAAGAGGCGGGCGCCGAGGCGGTAGCGCTGGTCCTGCTGGCGGTAGACGAGACCGTGCTCGTAAAGGGTGCGCAGCAGGCGGAGCGCGGTGGACTTGTGCACGCCGAGCGCGTCGGCGACCTGCCCGAGGTCGGCGGGGCCCTGCGCGAGCAGCGGCAGGATGCTCAGCGCGCGGTCGACGGTCTGGCTCATGGCGTAGGTACCTCCTGGTCTTCCCCCGTCCAGCCGGGGCCCAGGTGCAGTGTCCCCCAGGCGGTGTCGTCGAGGGCGGCGAGGCGGTCGGCGTGCGGCGCCGCGGGCGGGCTGCCGAGGTCGCCGGGGTGGGTGAGGGCGGCGGCGGCCATGAGGTGTCCGTGCCGCAGCCGGTCCCGTACGGTCAGCCCGCGGAGGGTCGCGCCGATGAACCCGGCGGCGAAGGCGTCGCCCGCCCCGACGGGTGCGACGACGTCGACCCGGGGTGCGGGCACGAACGTGACGGTGTCGCCGGCCGGCGACGCGGGTCCCGCGGCCGCGGCGGCGCCCTCCGCGCACCGGGCGAACGCGGTGGCGCCGGCGCCGCCCTGCTTGACCACCAGCACCTCCGGCTCCGGCAGCGCCGCGCGGATGGCGGCCGCCCCGCGCAGCGACCACGCCGCCTCGGCCTCGTCCTCGCCGACGAAGACGAGGTCCGCGCCGCGGGCGAGGTCGAGGAGGACGCCCGGGCCGGCGGGGGCGCGCCAGAGGCCCGGGCGGTGGTTGACGTCGAAGGAGACCCGGGGGCGACCGGCGCGGCGGCGCAGCAGGTCGTGCATCAGGGCGAGGCAGTCGTCCGAGAGCGCGGCCGTGATGCCGGAGAGGTGGAGGATCCGGGCCGCCCAGAGGTCGTCGTACGGGACGGTGTGCGGGGACATCGCGGAGGCGGCCGAACCCGCGCGGTAGTACGCGACCTCGTGGGCGTCCGCGGCGCGGTCGGTCGCGGTGCGGAAGTAGATGCCGGTGGGCCGGTGCGGGTCGCGGCGCACCGCCGTGGTGTCGACACCGTAGGCCGCGACCGCCTCGACCAGGTGGTCGCCGAAGCCGTCGGCGCCGACGCGGCTGACCCAGCGCGCGCGGTGCCCGGTGGCGGCGAGGGCACAGGCGACGTTGGACTCCGCGCCGCCGATGGCGCGGGTGAAGGAGGGGACGTCGGCGAGGCGGCCCGGCCGGGAGGGCAGGAACGTGACCATGGACTCGCCGAGACAGACGACGTCGGTAGCGGTCACGCTGGGGGCTCCTCCCGGGGTCGTCCAGGTCCATTGACCCGGCGTCGGACCGGATGTTAGACAGCATTGAGCGACATACGCAATGAGTGTTGCACCTTGTGCAACAGCAGGAAGGACGCCCATGGCAGCCGAGCAGTTCGCCGCTCGCCTCAAGGACGAGAAGGTCGACCACCGCTTCAAGGGGCTCCCCGTGGATGCCGACGGGCTGACCGTGGGCGAGCTGGCGGCGCAGCGGCGCGACCTCTTCTCCGGCGGCTTCACGACGCCGGTCCTGGCGCTCTCCGCCGAGTCGCTGGAGCACAATCTGGCGGTCCTGGAGCAGTACTCCGAGCGGCACGGTCTCGCCTTCGCCCCGCACGGCAAGACGTCGATGGCGCCGCAGCTCTTCGCCCGCCAGATCGAGTACGGCGCCTGGGGCATCACCGCCGCCGTCCCCCACCAGGTCCGCGTCTACCGGGCGTTCGGCGTCCGGCGGATCTTCCTCGCGAACGAGCTGGTCGACGCGGCGGCCCTGCGCTGGCTCGCCGGTGAGCTCGACGCCGACCCGGACTTCCACTTCGTCGCGTACGTCGACTCGGTGCGCGGCGTGGAGCTGATGGACCGGGCCCTGGAGGGCGCCCGCCGCAAGGTCGACGTCGTCGTCGAGCTGGGCGCCGGCGAGGGCGCCCGTACCGGGGCGCGCACGGAGGCGGACTGCGAGGCCGTCGCGGACGCGGTCGCCGCCTCGGCCTCGCTGCGCCTGGTCGGCGTCGCCGGGTACGAGGGCGAGGTGCCGGACGCCACGTCCGGGACCGTCCGCGCCTGGCTGCACCGGCTGACCGCGCTCGCGGCCGAGTTCGACAAGGCGGGCCGGTTCGCACCGGACCTCGACGAGATCGTCGTCAGCGCGGGCGGCAGTGCCTGGTTCGACACGGTCGCCGAGGTCTTCGCCGAACTGCCGCCGCTGTCCCGCCCGGTCCTGAAGCTGCTGCGCTCGGGTGCGTACGTGTCGCACGACGACGGCCACTACCGCCGTCTGACGCCGTTCAACCGGGTGGCGGACGAGGGCGCGCTGCGGCCCGCGTTCCGGCTGTGGGCCCAGGTGGTGTCCCGGCCCACCCCGGAGCAGGCCTTCGTCAACGCGGGCAAGCGGGACGCCGCGTACGACCTGGACCTGCCGGAGGCGCAGGTCGTGCGCTCGGCGCGGGACGGGTCGGTCCGGCCGGCGACAGGCGTGACGGTGAGCCGGCTGTCGGACCAGCACGCCTGGCTCGACACGACGGACGAGGCGGAGCTGGAGGTCGGCGACTGGGTCGGCATGGGGCTGTCGCACCCGTGCACGGCCTTCGACAAGTGGCAGCTCATCCCGCTGGTGACGGCGGACGGCACGGTCGTCGACTACATCCGCACCTTCTTCTAGGGCGTGTTCCGCAGGTCCCGTCCGGTCGGGGCCCGCCCTCCCGGCAGACGACGCTACCTTCGAAACACGCCCTAGGAGTCAGGAGCACCGATGGACCTGGTCATCCGCGACGCGGAGGTCTTCGACGGCAGCGGAGGCCCCTCGTACCGGGCCGACGTGGCGATCGCGGGGGGCCGGATCGCGGCCGTCGTCAAGGAGGGTGCGGCCGCCGGCTGCCAGCGGCCGACCGGCCGCCGCATCCTGGACGCCGAGGGACTCGCGCTCTCCCCCGGCTTCATCGACATGCACGCCCACAGCGACCTGGCCCTGCTGCGGGACCCCGCGCACGAGGCGAAGGCCGCGCAGGGCGTGACGCTCGAAGTGCTGGGCCAGGACGGCCTGTCGTACGCGCCGGTCGACGACCGCACCCTCGACGAGGTCCGCCGGACCATCACCGGATGGAACGGCGGTGCGCCCGGGGACACGACCGTCGACTTCGACTGGCGGACCGTGGGCGAGTACCTCGACCGCCTGGACCGGGGCGTCGCGGTCAACGCCGCGTACCTGGTCCCGCAGGGGACGGTACGGATGTACGCGATGGGCTGGGAGGACCGGCCGCCGACCGAGGTCGAACTCACCCGCATGAAGCGGCTCGTGGCGGAGGGCATGGAGCAGGGCGCCGTCGGCATGTCCTCCGGGCTGACCTACACGCCCGGCATGTACGCCGGCGACTCCGAACTCACCGAGCTGTGCCGGGTCGTGGCGGCGTACGACGGCTACTACTGCCCGCACCACCGGTCCTACGGCGCGGGCGCCCTGGAGGCGTACGAGGAGATGGTCGGGCTCACCCGCGAGGCCGGGTGCGCGCTCCACCTGGCCCACGCCATCATGAACTTCGGCGTCAACGAGGGGCGGGCGCCGGAGCTGCTGACGCTGCTCGACGAGGCGCTGGCGGCCGGCGCCGACATCTCGCTGGACACCTACCCCTACACCCCCGGCTGCACGACACTCGCGGCGCTGCTGCCGGGCTGGGCGGGCGAGGGCGGCCCGGAGGCGGTCCTCGCCCGGCTGCGGGACGACGAGGTCGCCGAGCGGATCCGGCACCACCTCGAAGTCGTGGGCTCGGACGGGTGTCACGGGGTGCCCGTGGAGTGGGACACGGTGGAGATCTCCGGCGTGGCCGACCCGGCGCTGTCCGCCCACGTCGGCCGCTGGCTGGACGGCTGGGAGACCGCCCGCCGGCTGCTGATCGACGACGGTCTGGGCACCACGATCCTCCAGCACGTGGGTCACGAGGAGAACGTCCGGGCGATCATGCGTCACCCGGTCCACACCGGCGGCTCGGACGGCATCCTGCAGGGCGACAAGCCGCACCCGCGGGCGTACGGCACGTTCCCGGAGTACCTGGGGAAGTACGCCCGCGACCTGGGCGTCCTCACCCTGGAGGAGGCGGTCGCCCACCTCACGTCCCGCCCGGCCGCCCGGCTCCGCCTCCCCGACCGCGGCCTCGTGCGCGAGGGCTACCGGGCCGACCTGGTCCTGTTCGACCCGGAGACGGTCGCGGCCGGCTCGACGTTCGACGCCCCGCGCACCCTCCCGGTGGGCATTCCGCACGTCCTGATCGACGGCCGGTTCGTGATGGAGGACGGCCGGCGGACGGATGTCCTCGCGGGGAGGGCGATCCGCCGCACGGACACCCGCGGCGCCGCCCGGTGAGCCGGAGTTGCTACTGACGAGTAGTCGCTTTTTTACGACATCCTCACACCCAAGAGAGGGGCGCGTTCCGCATGAGCACATGATCACCCAACGCGACCCCGCCGCCTCCCCGCGCCCGCGATGGGTGCCGAGAGGACGGACTGCTTCGGTGACGTCGCCTGTACGGCGATGCGCGAGGGCACGACGGCCACCCAGGGCTTCGCCGGGCTCGCGGCCCACCTCCTGCCGGTGGTGGGCGCGGCCGGCCGGCGCTTCGTGCGCCGCGACCTCACCTGAGCCGCGGCGCGGCGGCGCCCGGCCCGCCGCCGAGGGGTCAGCCGCGGCGGCCGTGCTCCGGCGCCGGTTCCGAGGTGCCCTGTCCGTGGCGCGGGGCCGGGAGCCGGACGCCGGACTCGGGGTCCGCGGACGCGCGGCGGATCAGCAGGACGCAGACGACGGCGGTGAGGCCGGCGAGGACGAACCCGTAGGCGGGGGTGTGACCGGAGGGCTGGGTCTCGTAGACCAGCGCCGCCGACAGGACCGTCAGGGCCCGGGCGGCACGCCCGTCCCAGGCGGTGCCGGCGACCACGGTCATGCCCCACAGCAGGTACCAGGGCTGCACCATCGGGGAGAGGGCGACGAGCGCCAGCAGGGCCAGGCCCAGGGCGTGGACCGGGTCGAGGCGGCCCCGGGCGGCCCGGCGGGCGAGGTGGCCGATCAGTACGAGGGCCGTCAGCAGGCCCAGGGTCTGGACGGCGCGCTTGACCGGGGCGGGGTCGGCGCCGGTCAGCAGCCGCAGCAGCTGCCCGAGGCCTTCACCCAGGTCGCTGCTGACGGAGAGCGCGGTGTGGATGGTGCCGGCGACGCTCTGGGTGCCGAGCCAGCCGAAGCCGGTACCGGCCAGCAGCGTCGCGGCGGCGGCGACCGCCCCGGCGACCAGGCCGGGGCCCAGCAGGCCCTTCGCGACGCGGCCGATGGCCCCGTCTCGTGCGCGCTCCCCTCCGCCGGACGCCCGGCCCGCCAGGACGCCGATGAAGAGAAGCGCCACCGCGGCCGGGGTCTTGATCATCATGGCCAGGCCGACGAGCGCGCTGCCCACGACCCACCGGCCGTTCAGGGCCAGGACGACACCGGCCAGCATGAGGGCGATCATCGGTCCGTCGTTGTGCACCCCGCCGACGACGTGCATCAGCAGCAGCGGGTTCAGGGCGCCCAGCCACAGGGCTCCGGCCTCGCTCCGGCCGCTGTGGCGGGCCAGCCGGCGCAGCGCCCAGGCGATCAGGACGAGCGCGAGGACGGCGACGAGCCGCAGCGCGAGCACGGCGGGCACGATCCGGCCCCCGGTGAACCGGGCCACGGCCTCGGCGACGACCAGGAAGACCGGGCCGTAGGGGGCGGGGGTGTCGCGCCAGTGGCCGCCGACGCTCGCGGCGGCGTCCCCGCCGGGGCCGGCGGGATCCAGCACGGAGGGTCCCAGCCGGTAGACGTCGTGGCCTTCGAGGACCATCGCGCCCTGGGCGACGTAGCTGTAGACGTCTGCGCTGTACAGCGGGGGCGCGAGGACGAGCGGGGCGGCCCACCAGCCGAGCGTGACGAGGGTGTCGCGCACACCGGCGCCGGCGCCGCGGGCGAGCAGCCGTCCGTAGCGCCACCAGGCGACGACCAGCAGGGTCAGTCCGGCGTGGGCGAGCACCGCGGCGGCGATGGTCGCCGCGGACCCGTGGGGTACCCAGATCCCCCACGGGTCGCGAGCCGGCAGCGTTCCGGCGGCCCAGCCGCCCGCGGCGACCGCGACCGAACCGGCCGCGCCGAGCCGGCGGACTCCGGCAGCGCTCAATGACCACATGACCCGCCAACCTATCCGGCGGGGGCCGCGCTCCCGAACCGCGGGGCCGTAGCCGGCCTACGGCTTGGGCAGCGTGCAGCCCGGCCGGTTGAGGTCGATCTTGTTGCCGGTGCCGACGCAGGCGACGATCCCGTACGTCTGCTGGGCGTAGCTGATGCCCTGCCGCACGGTCACGGTGCCGTTCTCGTCGACCTCGCAGGGGTTGTTCAGGGTGCAGCGCCCGCCGCTCTCATTGCCCGTGTTGTTGACGGCGACGACCTTGCCGGTGGCCCCGTCGATCACCGGGGAGCCGGAGGTGCCCCCGATGGTGTCGCAGGCGGAGGTGTAGCGGACCGAGTCCTTCATGATCCACTGCGCCTCCTTGAGGCGGTACGCGAAGCCGTCGACGGCGCAGCTGTAGATGCGCTTCCAGTAGCCGGAGACGACCTTGATGGCGGCGCCCTGGGCCGGGCGGGAGGCGTTCAGCTCCAGCGCCTCGATGGAGTACCGCGCCTGTATCTGGGCGTAGGTGCTGGTCAGCTGGTAGAGGGAGACGTCGGTGTCGGTCATCGTGCCGTACGCGATCTTGCTCGCGCGCAGGGTGGCGACCTTGCTGCCGGCCGAGTTGAGCAGGCTGAAGGCGCGGCTGGAGGCCCGGTCGACGATCACCGTGCCGGGGCCGGGCATGCCGGTCTCCAGGCAGTGACCGTTGGACAGGACGAGCGCGGGGTCGGTCGGCAGGGACTGGGGCGGGCGGACGACGGAGCCGGAGCAGTTGCTGAGTGCGACGGTTCCGGCGAAGTCGACGGCTTTGACGGCGGGCGCCGGGGCGGGTGCCGGGGCCGCGCCGCGCCCGCCCGCGCCGGTGGCGGCGGCCGCGGGGGCGGCGCCGGCTCCGAGGAGGGTGAGGGCGAGCAGCGCGCCGACGAGAGGCCTTTTCATGTGGGGGTCCCCTCTGCGACTGATCTGACCGAAACGGAGCTTCGGTTTGTCATGTGCATTGTTGGGGGCCCACCAGGGGCGGGCAAAGACCGTTTCCGGCCCCGCGGGAACGTCAGTCCCGCGCCAGCACGCTGCCGAAGCCGGTGTTGACCGCCATCAGCCCGCCGTCGACCCGGAGCGTGGTGCCGGTGATCCACGACGCGTCGGGGGAGGCGAGGAACGCGACGGCCGCGGCGACGTCCTCCGGTTCACCCACCCGGCCCAGCGGATAGACACGGTCCGCGAGCTCCGCCAGCTCGCGCTCGCGGCCCGCCCAGGCGCGCGTGCGGATCGTGCCGGGGTTGACCTGGTTGACGCGGACACCACGCGGGGCGGCGTCGCCCGCCAGGGTGCGGGTCAGGGAGGTGAGCGCAGCCTTGGCCGCGCTGTAGGCGTGGCCGCCGAACGACTGCTCCGCGTTGACCGATCCGATGTTGACGACCGCGCCGCGCCCCGAGGCGGCGAGGTGCGGCAGGGCGGCCCGCGCGCACCGCACCGCCCCGGTCAGCGTGACGTCCATGGAGCGCCGCCACGTCTCGTCGTCCTCGTCCTCGAAGCGCGGCTCCTCCCGGATCCGCAGGAAGGCGTTGTTGACCAGCACGTCCAGGCGGCCGAACGCCCCGACCGCCCGGGCCACCGCCGCCTCGACGGCCGCCTTGTCCGCCACGTCGCAGCCGTGGGCCAGGGCCCCGGGGATGCCGGCGGCCGTCCCCGCGGCCGCCTCCTCGTCGATGTCCACGATCAGCACCCGCGCGCCCTCGGACGCGAATCTGCGGGCGACGGCCGCGCCGATGCCGCGCGCCGCGCCCGTGACCAGTACGCCGTACCCGGAGAAACGCTGCACGAAATCCATTGCCGGATCGTCTCGCGGCCGGGCCCTCGGCGGGGGCGAAGTGGCACAAAACACGAGGCGCCCCGCGCGGCGCCCCCGTAAGCTCGCGTTATGCAGGTGATCCAGTCCACGAAGCTCGCAGGCGTCTGTTACGAAATCCGGGGTCCGGTGCTCGAGGAGGCGATGCGACTGGAGGCCGCAGGTCACCGCATCCTCAAGCTCAACACCGGCAACCCGGCGGCGTTCGGCTTCGAGTGCCCGCCCGCGATCCTCGAGGACATGCTGCGCAACCTCGGCGAATCGCACGGATACGGCGACGCCAAGGGCCTGCTGTCGGCGCGGCGCGCGGTGATGAGCCACTACGAGACCAAGGGCATCCCGCTGTCCGTCGAGGACATCTATCTCGGCAACGGCGTCTCCGAGCTGATCCAGATGGCGATGCAGGCCCTGCTCGACGACGGTGACGAGGTCCTCGTACCGGCCCCGGACTACCCGCTGTGGACGGCGGCCGTGTCCCTCGCGGGCGGTACGGCGGTGCACTACCGCTGCGACGAGCAGTCCGACTGGATGCCGGACCTGGCCGACATCGAGCGCAAGGTCACGGACCGGACCAAGGCCATCGTCATCATCAACCCGAACAACCCGACGGGTGCGGTGTACGACGACGAGATGCTGCGCGGTCTCGCCGAGATCGCCCGGCGCCACAATCTGGTCGTCTGCTCGGACGAGATCTACGACAAGATCCTCTACGACGGCGTGACCCACACCCCGACCGCCGCGATCGCCCCCGACCTGCTGGTGCTGACGTTCAACGGCATGTCGAAGAACTACCGGGTGGCCGGCTACCGCAGCGGCTGGCTCGCGGTGTGCGGCCCCAAGGCGCACGCCACCTCGTACATCGAGGGGCTGACGATCCTGGCGAACATGCGGCTGTGCGCCAACATGCCGGCGCAGCACGCCATCGCCGCCGCGCTGCAGGGCAGGCAGTCGATCGAGGCGCTGGTGCAGCCGGGCGGACGGCTGCTGGAGCAGCGGGACGCGGCCTACGACCTGCTGGTCCAGATCCCCGGCGTGACCTGCGTGAAGCCGAAGGGCGCGCTGTACCTCTTCCCGCGCCTCGACCCGAACGTCTACAAGATCAAGGACGACCGGCAGATGGTCCTGGACCTGCTGCGGGCCGAGAAGATCATGGTCGTGCACGGCACCGGCTTCAACTGGCACGAGCCGGACCACTTCCGCATCGTGACCCTGCCGAACGCGACGGACCTCGCGGACGCCGTGACGCGGATCGGAAACTTCCTGGACGGCTACAGCCAGCACTGACGCGTTCACTTGAAGACACTCAACTTTAGACTGAATCCAAGGTAAGATGGTCTCCTGTCATCGAGCAGGAGGCCGTCCACCATGTACGAACCGATCCGCACCAAGTCGGTCCACCGGATGGCCGACGACGACCGGAAGCAGTACCCGCACCGCTCCCGCGAGGAGGAGCTGGACATCCAGCTCGCCGGGCACCTCTCGGCACTGCTCGCGGTCACCGACGAGCTCGGCGACGAGCGCGCTGCCGAGCGCATCGCCCAGCAGGTCGCCCGGCTCCGCGGCGCCCCGCCGGCCCGGCACGCCGGCCTCTCGGGCGCCGATCCGTCCACGCTGCACCGCCGCGCCCACGCACTCGCGGGCCGCGCCCTGGTCGTCGCCGCCTCCCGGGCCGACACCGCCGCCGCGATCCTGGCCGCCGAGCGCATGGACGCCCACACCGCCGCCCTCGACGCGCACCGTCGTCCGGTCGGCGCCCACTGACGGCCCCGGTCCGCTCCCGGGGAGGGCGCGGACCGGGTGCCACCCGTACCGCGCGGGCATGCGAAAGGCCCCCGGGGCGACGTCGCTGTCGCTCCGGGGGCCGAGGGATCGCGGCCGGCCGGGATGACTCCACAGGTCAGGGCGTGTCGGCCGGTCCGGCCGCGGGCCTGGGGTGAGGCGTGGGATCAGCCCAGGCGCTCGACCAGCGCGCGGTACTCGTCCCACAGCTCCTTCGGGGTGTGGTCACCGAAGGTGTTGAGGTGCTCGGGGACCAGCGCGGCCTCCTCGCGCCAGACCTCGGTGTCCACCTTGAGCAGGAACTCCAGGTCCTCCTCGGGCAGTTCGAGGCCGTCGGTGTCCAGGGCCTCCTTGGTCGGCAGGATGCCGATGGGGGTCTCGACACCCTCGGCCCTGCCGTCCAGACGCTCCACGATCCACTTCAGGACGCGGCTGTTCTCACCGAAACCGGGCCACACGAACTTGCCCGCGTCGTTCTTGCGGAACCAGTTGACGTAGTAGATCTTCGGCAGCTTGGACTGGTCCTTGCCCCGGGCCACGTCGACCCAGTGGGCCATGTAGTCGCCCATGTTGTAGCCGCAGAACGGCAGCATGGCGAAGGGGTCGCGGCGCAGTTCGCCGACCTTGCCCTCGGCGGCGGCGGTCTTCTCGGAGGCGACGTTCGCGCCCAGGAAGACGCCGTGCTGCCAGTCGAAGGACTCCGTCACCAGCGGCACGGCCGAGGCGCGGCGGCCGCCGAAGAGGATCGCCGAGATCGGCACGCCCTTGGGGTCCTCCCACTCGGGCGCGATGATCGGGCACTGCGAGGCCGGGACGGTGAAGCGGGCGTTCGGGTGGGCGGCCGGGGTCTCGGAGTCCGGCGTCCAGTCGTTGCCCTTCCAGTCGACGAGGTGCTTCGGCGCCTCCTCGGTCATGCCCTCCCACCAGACGTCGTTGTCGTCGGTGAGCGCCACGTTGGTGAAGACGGCGTTGCCCCACAGCGTCTTCATCGCGTTGGCGTTGGTGTGCTCGCCGGTGCCGGGCGCGACACCGAAGAAGCCGGCCTCGGGGTTGATCGCGTACAGACGGCCGTCCTCGCCGAACCGCATCCACGCGATGTCGTCACCGATGGTCTCGACGGTCCAGCCGGAGATCGTCGGCTCCAGCATCGCCAGGTTGGTCTTGCCGCAGGCGGACGGGAAGGCCGCGGCGACGTACTTCGACTCGCCCTGCGGCGGGGTGAGCTTGAGGATCAGCATGTGCTCGGCGAGCCAGCCCTCGTCACGCGCCATGACGGACGCGATGCGCAGCGCGTAGCACTTCTTGCCGAGGAGGGCGTTGCCGCCGTAGCCGGAGCCGAAGGACCAGATCTCGCGGGACTCGGGGAAGTGCGAGATGTACTTGGTCGAGTTGCACGGCCAGGGCACGTCGGCCTCGCCGTCGGCGAGGGGCGCGCCCAGCGTGTGGACGGCCTTGACGAAGAAGCCGTCCTCGCCGAGCTCGTCCAGGACGGCCTGGCCCATGCGGGTCATGGTGCGCATGGAGACGGCGACGTACGCGGAGTCGGTGATCTCGACACCGATGGCGGACAGCGGCGAGCCGAGGGGGCCCATGCAGAAGGGCACGACGTACATCGTGCGGCCCTTCATCGAGCCGCGGAAGATGCCCTTGTCACCGGCGAAGATCTCCCGCATCTCGGCCGGGGCCTTCCAGTGGTTGGTCGGGCCCGCGTCTTCCTCCTTCTCGGAACAGATGAAGGTACGGTCCTCGACACGCGCCACATCGGTCGGGTCGGACGCGGCGTAGTAGGAGTTCGGGCGCTTGACCGGATCGAGTTTCCTGAACGTCCCCTTGGCGACGAGCTCCTCGCACAGGCGCTCGTACTCCGCTTCGGAACCGTCACACCAGACGACGCGGTCCGGCTGCGTGATTGCTGCGATCTCGTCGACCCAGGAAACGAGTTCCCGGTGGTTGGTGGGGACGGTGCTGGGAGCCGCGTTTTCGCGCGCCACGATCGCTCCTTGTTGAGGGGTTTGAGGTTGTCTTGCCCCTTGGGGGCTGCGACCCGGATGCTTCGGTAGTGATCCCTAGGCGCTCATCCGGTGCCGACCGCACTCATCTGATCATCCGCGCCCTCTGCGCATATGTCCAGAGGGCCTCTCACGTGAGCATTGCCACTCGTCCCCGTCGATTACCGGCCCGTCGGTAACATTCCGCCCATGACTGCAGCCGCCGCGCCCGAAGTGACCGAGATAGAGCCAGCACCGGTGAAGCCGCGGTTGCGGGGCTGGTTGCACGCCGGCATGTTCCCCGCCGTACTGATCGCGGGAATCGTCCTCACCGCACTCGCGGACTCCACACGCGGCCGCATCGCCTGCGGGATCTACGTCGTCACGGCCTGTCTGCTCTTCGGCGTGAGCGCGCTGTACCACCGGGGCAACTGGGGGCCGCGCGCCACCGCGGTACTGCGGCGGCTCGACCACGCCAATATCTTCCTCATCATCGCCGGCACATATACCCCGCTGACGCTGCTCCTTCTCCCCGACTCCACCGGGCGGGTGCTCCTGTGGGCGGTGTGGGCCGCCGCGGTGGCGGGCATCGCCTTCCGGGTGTTCTGGGTGGGCGCGCCCCGCTGGCTCTACACCCCCTGCTACATCGCCATGGGCTGGGCCGCCGTCTTCTTCCTGCCCGACTTCATGCGCAAGGGCGGCATCGCGGTCCTGGTCCTGGTGATCGTGGGCGGACTGCTCTACAGCGCGGGCGGCATGGTGTACGGCTTCAAGCGGCCGAACCCCTCTCCGAGGTGGTTCGGATTTCATGAGGTCTTCCACTCGTTGACGCTGGCCGCGTTCGTCGTCCACTACGTCGGTATCTCACTGGTGGCCTATCAGCACGCCTGACCGACCGTGACCGGCCGGCGCCGCCTGACCGACAATGACCGTATGGCCGCCGATCCCCTGCTCGCCGCCGGGCCCCCGATGGGGCTGCGTGAGCGCAAGAAGCTCAAGACCCGTGCCGCGATCCGCCGGGCCGCGCACCGGCTGATCGCGGAGCAGGGGTACGAGGCGACCACGGTGGAGCAGATCGCGGACGCGGCGGAGGTGTCGCCGAGCACCGTGTTCCGCTATTTCCCCGCCAAGGAGGACCTCGTCCTCACCGGCGCGTACGACCCGCTCATGGAGAGGGCGCTGCGCGCCCGGCCTGTCGGCGAGGACCCCCTGGAGTCCCTGCGGTTCATCACCGTCCACGCGCTGACCGCCCTGCTGGAGGGCGAGCCGGACGAAATGCGCCTGCGCGGCAGGCTGATGGTGGAGGTCCCGGCCGTCCGGGCCCGGATGACCGAGGCCATGGCCGAGACCTCCGCGCTGCTGGCGCGCGCCCTCGCCGACCGCACCGGCCGGCCGGCCGACGACCTGGAGGTGCGGGTCTTCACGGGTGCCGTCATGGGCGCTCTGCGGGAGGCGACGCTCCACTGGGCCGAGCGCGGCCGGCGGGACGATCTGGTCGCGCTCGTCGACGAGGCCCTGGACTGCCTCGGGTCCGGCCTGAGGCTCCGGGGCCCCGTCCCGGGCCCGCCCGGCTGACCAGGCCGTCCGGCCGGTCACCCGGGCGGGCCCGTACGGCTATCGCGCCTTGGGCAGGCCCGTGTCCCCCCTGCCGCAGGCCAGGCCGTCCCGGTTCGGGTCGAGCCGCAGCGGGTCGTCCTTGCCGTTGACCCTCAGCCGCCCGTAGTCGTGGGCGGCCAGCCAGTCGCACCGGGCCTTCGTGGTGGGCCGCACCGCCTGCGGGAAGGCCGTGGGCACGCAGACACCCGCGGTGCCGTAGTGCCGGTCGCAGCCGGAGATCCGGGGGCCGACCGGCGCCGACGCCCGCTTCTTCTGCGGCTTCCTGGGTGCTGCCGCGAGGTCCCCGGCGAAGTCGTGGACGTGCGCCGACTTCTCGGCCTCGGCCGCCATCGCCGGGGGTCCGCCGAGGTGCACCCACCGGGCCACCGACGGCACGCCCTGGGCATCGACACCGAAGAGCATGTACCAGCCGGGCGGTGCCAGGTTCGGGTTGCCGGTGACGTTGAGGTCGATCGTGCGGTCGTCGATCACGCTCAGCGGCAGGTCCACGAACCGCTGGTTGGGGTCGGAGGAGTGCGTGACGGCCGCCGGGCGTATCAGCTCGGCCCGGGCGATCGGCCGGTCGACGGTGATCCGCTGGGTGTCGCCGTAGTTCCACCGGTCGTGGGTCACCGAGGTGATCCGCGGGCGCTCCCCCTTCAGCAGGTAAGGCGGCGTGTAGATGGACACGTCGTGGTTGTACGAACCGTTGCCCGGGTTGTCGCCGACGGCCATCACCCGGCCGTCCGGCAGCAGGAACGCCGAGGAGTGGTAGGTCCGCGGGACCGGGTCCGGCGCCAGTCCGGCCTGGTAGGTGTTGGTGACCGGGTCGAAGAAGGACGCCTCGTAGACCGGGTCGGCCCGGTCGTGCAGCCCGCCGCCGGTCTCCAGCACCTTCCCGTCGGGCAGCAGTACCGCCGAGACGAACATCTTGCCCTCGGCGCCGGTCTGCGGTCGCTTGCCCTGGCCCTGGTCCACCAGGCCCTGCGGGACGAGCGGGCCCGGGGTGTACAGCGGGTTCGGCTGCTTGAGGTCGATGATGTCCGTGAGGCGGTTGGCGGCGGGATTGGTCTCGTTGTTGCCGCCGCCGATGGTCAGCACCCGCTGGTCCTGGGCCGGGGGCAGCAGCACGCTCGCCGACTCGTCGCGCTGGTCCTTGTTCTGCAGGCCCGGCACGTCGGTGATGGTGTTGCGCTCGTAGTCGTAGATGGACGCCCCGGTGCCCGGGGTGCCGTTGCCGAAGACATGGCTGCCGGAGTAGAAGAGCCTGCCGTCCTGCATCAGGATCATCGACGGGTACAGGCCCCAGTACGACCAGGTCTGGTTGACCTCGCTGATCGGCAGCCACTTGTTCTGCGCGGCGGAGAACTTCTCCGCCGTCACATTGCCCGTGGAGTCCTCCTTCAGACCGCCGAAGGAGATGACGTCGCCGTTCCCGAGGATCGTCGCCGACGGGTACCAGTGGCCGTCGTGCATGTCGTTGGTCTTGATGTACGTCTCGGTCCCGGGGTCGAAGACGTACGAGTCCTTCAGCCCCTGGTAGCCGATCGTGCCGTCGGCGGACGGGTAGCCCTTGTTGCCGCTCATCACCAGGACCCGGCCGTCGGACAGCTGCACATGGCCGGCGCAGAACATGTCGACGGGCGTGGGGATGGTCTTGAACGAGCCGTTGGCAGGGTCGTAGACGGCGGAGGTGAAGGTGCCGGCCGCGAACATCTCCGGGTCGTTGCCGGACCCGGCGATCAGCAGCACCTTGCCGTTGTGCAGGACCACCGAGTGCATCGAGCGCACCGGGTTCTTGGTCGGGAGGACTTCCCACTTGCCCCTGGCGCACTCCTCGGCGGTGCCGGTGCAGACCGGGTCGGGCGCGGGCGGGGTGATCTCCTCCATCGTGTAGTCGTCGGTGGTGACGCTGCCGGTGCCGAAGACGGAGACGCCCCAGGCGATCCGGTCCGTGCCCGGCGGGATCTCGGGCGTGCGGACCTCCGCGCGGGTGTAGGACTCCGCGAGCGGCAGGGTCTTGAGGTCCGTCCAGTACTGCCAGCCGGCGGTGGTGTCGTGCCGGAACAGGGTGATCGCCGTGTCGGGGGTGGTCGACTTGTACCAGAGGGACAGGTCGTACTGCCGGTCGGCGACCACGGTCGGCGCGCACGCGTCGGACTCGGTGATCAGCGCCTTGCGGTCGCCGTCGACCCGGCGGGTCAGCTCGACCTTCATCGCGGCGGCGCCCGAGTGGGCGTCGCCCGTGGTGGTGAAGGAGAAGTCGTTGTCGCCCCAGCCGGACTTGTTCCAGCAGGACGGCATGTCACCACCGTCGGTGCCGGGCGTCTCGAACCCGGGGTTCTTGATGAGGTTGATGCCGGCCGTGGCCGGGGCCTGGGCGGCGGCCAGGAGCAGGCCGGAGGTCATGGCGCCGACGGCGAGCAGCGCCACTCCTCGGCGGCGCCGGCGGGCGGCGGGGGTCCGATTCACCGGTGGTTCCTTCCTGTGCGGCTCCCGCGTGCCCGGTACACCAGCGCCTCGGTCCCGGCGAAGCGCAGAAGGAACGTGGTCAGCAGCGCGAGAGCGGTGGCGGGCAGCACGGCCATGTGGAACTGCCCGACGAACAGGGCGATCATCGGGATGCGCAGCACCAGGTCGGCGTTGGCGAGGAGCGCGAAGCGCCCGACGCGGTCGGCCCAGTGCCGGTGGTGGCGGCGGTCGCGGAACAGCAGCACCTCGATCAGGAGGAAGTTCCAGGCGACACCGAGCTGGTTGGCGAGGATCTCGGCCGGCAGGTAGTGCACTCCGGCGCCCGTGAGCACATGGAGGGCGGCGAGGTTCGGTACGAAGCCGGTGAGGCCGACCAGCCCGAAGGCGACCATGCGGGCGAACGGGGTGGCGGTGCGCAGCCCGACGAGGTGGCGCAGGAACCGCATCCCCTCCTTCGCCGTCGACTTGGACTCCCCCGCGAACCGGTCCTGGAAGACGAACGGGACCTCGGCGACCGTGGCCGGGCGGCAGCGCACCGCCAGTTCGAGGAGGATCTTGTAGCCCAGGGGTTTGAGGGCCTCGGCGGTCACGGCGCTGCGCCGGATGGCGAAGAAGCCGCTCATGGGGTCGCTGATCCCGGCCAGCGCCTTCGGGAAGAGGCCCTTGGCCAGCCAGGTCGCGCCGCGGGAGACGGCGACGCGGTAGCCTCCGGCGAGTCCGGCGCGGCTGCCGCCGGGCAGATAGCGGCTGGCGACGACGAGGTCGGCGTCCTCCTTCTCGCCGGTCGCCACCAGGTCGGGGACCAGGGCGGGCGGGTGCTGGAGGTCGGCGTCCATGACGACGATCCAGTCGGAGGCCGCGGCCCGCAGGCCGGCGACGACGGCGCCACCGAGTCCGCCGTCGGGTGTCTCGCGGTGGATGACGGAGACCGGGAAGGGGCAGTCGCGGGCGGCGTCGGCGATCACCTCGGGGGTGTCGTCGGTGGAGTCGTCGACGAAGACGACCTCGCAGGGCAGGCGGGTGGGGACGGATTCCGCGATGCGCCGCAGCAGTTCGCGGACGTTCGCCGACTCGTTGAAGGTGGGGATGACGACGGTGACGGCACCGGGCTCGGCCAGGTCCTCGGTGGCCGGCAGGGCGTGTTCGGCGCCGGCGGGCTGGATGGTCAATGTGCCTCCGCTCCCGTGATCTTCCGGATCTCGATCCGCTCCTCGCCCTCGCCGAAGGTGGCGACCGGGGCCGAATGCTCCAGCGCCGCCCTGACGTTGGGCAGGTCGCGTGCGTCGCGCCGTACCGTCGGGGAGGCGACCACGTAGTCGAGGTCCCGCCAGCCGCGCGGCATCGTCTTCGTCACCGCCGGGTCGAGGTCGGCCTTGTAGAACCAGATGACGCCGAGTCCCGGCTCGTACCCGGCGTGGACCAGGTCGAGCCAGAGCGCGTCGTCGACCAGCACGCGGGCACCGGCCGGGTCGGGGACCTCGCTGTCGAGCCACGAGACCGCCGCGCGGTAGGGCGCGTTGGCGTCGGCGGTCATGGCCGTGCGGTCACCGTCGTACCAGCGCGGGAGGACGTACCCGGCCGCGGCGACGGCCAGCAGCACGGCGGCCGCGCGGCGGGCCGGGACGAGTGCGGGGATCGCGCGGCCCTTGCGCAGTACCGCGTGGGTGACGCTCGCCGCGCCGCCGGCCAGCACCAGGGCCAGGAAGGGCAGTGCCTGGATGACGTACATGGCGGGCAGGTAGCCCGAGGGCCGCATGGCGACGACCGCGAGGATCGCCACGGCGAGCGACGGCCCCGCCAGGGCCCGCGCGGTGACCGACCAGCGGACCGTGAGGAGGAGCAGGGCGGCGCCCGCGAGTCCGCCGAGCGGCAGGACCCGGTCGTAGTAGAGCCAGGACTCCAGGACGCCGTGGGAGCCGGTGCCCTCGGTGAGGAGGAAGCCGGAGCCCGGACGGCTCATCTGGTAGGTGATGCCCTCCCACAGCGACACATGGCCCTCGCCGGGCAGCAGCTCGCCCTTGAGGAGGGCGAAGAGCGGGTACGAGAAGCCGATCAGCGCACAGGCGGTGACGGCCCCGGTGACGGCGAACTTGCGGGTGTCGCGGTGGCTGTGGCGCCACATCGTCACCAGCAGTGCCGGCAGGACGACCAGCATGGTCTCCTTGGTGAGGACGCCCACGGCGGCCGCCAGGCCGGCCCCGAAGTGGTGCCACAGGTGGCGGCTGGGGGACGCGGCCAGGCAGAAGGCCAGCAGGATCCACATCACCGCCAGGTTGTCGAGGAAGATCTCCCGCTGCAGGACGACGGAGAGCGGCGACAGCCCGAACAGCGCCATGGCGAGTCCCGCGGCCCAGCGCGGGAGCCAGAGCCGGCGCGCCAGGACGTAGAGCATCACCGCGGACGCGGCGCTGACGAGCAGCATCGCCAGGCGCATCGAGGCGACGGTCATGGACTCGGGCGCGAACAGGGACGGGATCCAGGTGAGCGCGGCGAGCTGGATCCAGCCGAGCGGCGGGTGGTCGTACCAGTACGTGTAGTGGGCCAGGCCCTCGCCCTGCTGGACGGCCCAGGCCTGCGCGAGGTACGTGCCCTCGTCGTCGCTGAGGGTGGGGTAGTTCTGGATGTTCCAGCCCTGGACCAGCATGATCGCGACGAGCAGCACACCGCAGAGGGCGAGGTCGGGGCGTGAGCTCCGGAATCGGACGACGGGTCTGGTGACGAGCCGTCTCTTGTCGGGGCGCCGTGGGGCGGTGGGTGTCCGCGGTGACGCGGCGGCGGGGAGGGTGGCGGTCATCGGGTGGCCTCCTCACCGGCGAGGTGGGCGCCGACATGGCTGGTCAGCTCCCACTCGTTGCGTCCGCGCTGCTCGCGCCAGACGGCGCGGACGGCGGCGCCGGCCAGCAGCATCTGGTAGAACGGCCCGCCCGCGATGAGCTTGAGGTAGTGGGAGAACCGCACGCGCAGCCCGTACTGCCTGCCGAAGTCGTGGAGTCCGACGATCTCGAAGACGAAGGTCACCAGGGCGGTGATCAGCGGCAGGAAGGTGATGAAGGCGATGCCGACGGGCACGTCGAGGAAGAGCGCGGCGGCGGCGTTGAGCGGGATGATGACGCCGGTGAAGGCCTGCATGAACGGGGTCATGAGGGTGTAGCGGGCGAGCATGCGCTGGCCCAGGGCGGGCAGCTGCTTCCAGTCCTTCTTGCGGTAGACCTGCAGGAAGCCCTGGTTCCAGCGGGTGCGCTGCTTGAGCAGGCTGATGAGGCTGCCGGGGGTCTCCTCGCGGGTGACCATGTCGGCGTCGTAGGCGACGACGACCTTCTTGCCCTTGCTGGACAGCCGGACGCCCAGGTCGCAGTCCTCGGCCAGGCAGTTCTGGTCCCAGCCGCCCGCCTCGCGCAGCACACCGGTGCGGACGAAGACGGTGTTGCCGCCGAGCGGGATGAATCCCTTGGCGGCGTGGAGGTGGAGCCGGCTGCGGAACCAGAAGAAGTACTCCAGGCAGTTGCGCAGGGAGTACCAGCTGGAGTGGAAATTGATCAGCTGGACACCGCCCTGGACGACGTCGGCGCCGGTGGCGGTGAAGGCGTGGTCGACGTGGGCGAGCAGCTCGGGGTGGACCTGGTCCTCGGCGTCGAAGACGCCGACGACGTCGCCCCGGCAGTGGGGCAGGGCGGTGTTGAGCGCCTTGGGTTTGTTCTTGGCCTCGTGGGTGTCGACGACGACCCGGACGCGGCCGGGGTCGCGGGCCGCGGCCCGCTCGGCGACCTCGGCGGTCTCGGGATCGTCGTGCCCGACGATCACGATGATCTCGAAGTCGCGGTGGCTGGACTCCCGCAGCCGCTCGATGGTGTGTTCCAGGACGAGCTGTTCGTGCCGGGCCGGCAGGAGCAGGGAGAACGACAGCCGGTCGGCGCCGTCCGGGCGTGCGAAACGGGTGGAGGCGAGCGTCTCCGGCGTGCGCCAGGCGTGCATCTGCCACCAGAGCGTGAACGCCGCCATCCAGAAGAGCGCCAGTGAAATGGCAGCAATGATCAGCGATACGAGCACGAAAGGTCCCCCCTCGGACCTGGCCACGACGGTGGCAGGTGCGCTTCGTGATGGCGCACCGCCGAGGCGCGGTCGTTACCCAAAGACATGTCAGGGGCGAATCGCGGCAGGACCCCCCTGGCCGTCGACGCCCTCGTTCAACATCCGCACACGGCCTCCCCAGAACGCGCGCGGTGTCTCCACTCCCTCTTCCGCACGAGAATAGAGGGAGTGAGCGACAGTGAAACGCTTATCCGATAAAAACTGTGTTTCCTGCGTCAGTTGGCGAGCTTCCGGGCAAGGTCGGATGCATCCGTGGTAGGGGCGTCACAGGTGAAGTGGCGGCAGACGTAGGCCGCTGGCCGGCCACCGACCAGCGGACGGTCCCGGAGCAGCGGGAACTCCTCGCTGTCCGGCTCCCCGAAGGCCACGACGGCCCCCGGTGCCGTGCCGAGCAGCGCGGTGCGGTGCAGCTCCCGGGCGGCCGGATCGGCCGGGCCGCCCGCGACGGCGATCTCACGAGGCCCGTCGAGGAGCGCCTCGGCCACGGCCAGGCCCCAGCCGATGAAGCGGGGCGCCCGCGGGCCGAGCGCCCTGACGACGCCGAGCGCGCCCTCGGCGGCGGCGCGGTGGCCGTCGGAGCCGGTGTGCGCGGCGTAGGACAGCAGCGCGCCCGCGGCGGCGGACCAGCCCGACGGGGCGGCGTTGTCGGTGGGGTCCTGCGGCCGCCGGATCAGCGGCTCGGCGTCGTGGGCCGTGTCGTACAGCGCACCGCCCTCGCCGGTGAACCGGTCCAGGACGATGTCGAGCAGGAGCCCGGAGAACTCCAGCCACACGCCCTCGCCGGTCACCCCGGCGAGCGCGAGGAAGCCCTCGGCGACATCGGCGTAGTCCTCCAGCACCCCCGCGTTGGCGCCCGCCCGGCCGTCCTTGGAGGTCCGGGTGAGCCGGGCCCCGTCGCCCAGGTGCAGCCGGACCAGCAGATCGGCCGCCTCGGTGGCACGTTCGACCAGGTCGGGACGGTCGAAGTAGGCGCCGGTCTCGGCGAGCGCCGCGATCGCGAGCCCGTTCCAGGCGGCGACGATCTTGTCGTCGCGGCCGGGCCGCGGGCGTTCCTCCCGGGCTTCGAACAGACGCCGGCGGATGCTCTCGACGCGCTTCGCGTCGGCGACGCCGGCGCCCTGCGGGAGCTGCAGGACGGAGGCGCCCTCCTCGAAGGTGCCCTCCTCGGTGACGCGGAAGTACTGGGCGGCGTACGCCGCGTCGTCGTCGCCGAGCACGGTGCGCAGCTGCTCGGGCGTCCACACGTAGAAGGCGCCCTCGACGTGCCTGCCGCTGCCGTCGTCGGAGTCGGCGTCCAGCGCGGAGGCGAAACCGCCCTCGGCGGTGCGCAGTTCGCGCACCATGAAGTCGGCGGTCTCCAGGGCCACCCGGCGGGCCAGGTCGCTTCCGGTGGCGCGCCAGAGGTGCGCGTAGACCCGGCACAGCAGCGCGTTGTCGTAGAGCATCTTCTCGAAGTGCGGCACGACCCACTCGCGGTCGACCGAATAGCGGGCGAACCCGCCGCCGAGCTGGTCGTAGATGCCGCCGCGGGCCATGGCCTCGCAGGTGTCGGCCGCCATCTGCAGCGCGCCCTCGGACCCGGTGCGGGCGTGGTGGCGCAGCAGGAACTCGACCGCCATGGACGGCGGGAACTTGGGCGCCCCGCCGAAGCCGCCGTGCCGGTCGTCGTACTCCCTGGTCAGCCCGAGCAACGCCTGCGCCAGTTCCTCCTGGCCGGGCGCCCCCGACCCGCCGTAGGCGAGGGTACGGCCCGACAGCTCCCGCACGATGTTGCCCGCGACCTCGCCGACCTCGTCGCGCCGGTCGGTCCAGGCGGCCGAGATCCCCTCGAGGACCTGGTGGAAGGACGGCATGCCGTGGCGGGGCGCGGGCGGGAAGTACGTGCCGAAGTAGAACGGCTCCGCGTCGGGGGTGAGGAAGACCGTCATCGGCCAGCCGCCCTGCCCGGTGGCCGCCTGGACGGCCTCCATGTACACCGCGTCGACGTCGGGCCGCTCCTCGCGGTCCACCTTGACGTTGACGAAGTGCTCGTTCATGTAGGTGGCGGTGTCGTCGTCCTCGAAGGATTCGTGCGCCATGACGTGGCACCAGTGACAGGAGCTGTACCCGACGCTGAGCAGGACCGGCACACCACGGCGCCGCGCCTCCTCGAAGGCGTCACCCGACCACGGCCACCAGTCGACCGGGTTGTCGGCGTGCTGGAGGAGGTACGGGGACGTCTCATGAGCCAGTCGGTTCGGCATGGGCCCATCCTGCCGGACCGGCCCGCCGTTGCCGGAAGCGGCACACCACCCTGAGCCCGGGGTTGTCCACAGCCCCTCGCGTCGATCAGCCATACGCACGACACTTGTCGGCGGAAGCGAAGCTCGCGGAAGCGGAGGGGGACGCACATGCGGGACAGCCACCGCGCCGAGGCCGAACGGCTTCTGGCGCGCGCTGTGGAGGAGGAGGTGCGGCGCTCCGGCGGGCGGTCCGAGCCGGGTGTGCTGCTGGCGCGCGGCAGGGGCGCCCTGGAGACGATGGCGGCGGCCGCCGCCGAGGAGTACGCCGCGTATCTGCGGGCCGTCGAAGAGGCGGAGGCCGGGCAGCTGTCGCTGTCCGAGCGGTTCAGCCGACAGGCCGTGGGGACGCCCGCGCTGGTCACGGCGGTGGCCGCGGTGGCCGCCATCGGCGCCGACCTCGCGCTCGGGACCGCCGGGGGCACCGCGCTGGGCGCCGGGGCCGTGGTCGCGGTCGCGGGGGCCGCGGCGACCGTCCTGAAGGTGACCGCGTCGCACTGGCCGGCCGCGCACCGCAGGGCCGGGGCGCTGGGCCAACCGGGCGGGCCCGAGCAGCTGCGGCTGCAGTGGCTGACGGCGCTGGAGGTGCGGGGCATACGCCCGTTCCTGGACCAGCAGCGGATCCTGACCGCGGCCGCCCCGAAGAAGACGGTCCCCGCGCAGACGCCGTCCCTGCGCGGGGCGGACCGCAGCGCGATGGCCCGCCGGCGCAATGTTCTGGAGCAGTCGTTCGGCCATCTGCCGGAGGCGGCCGAGCCGTTCGCGGGCCGGCGCGAGGAGCTGGCGCGGATCGCCCAGTGGGTGCGGGCGGCCCGCGCGGCCGGCGAGACGAAGCCCACGGTCGTGGTGCTGCACGGCGAGCCGGGCTCCGGGCGTACCGCCCTCGCCGTGCGGGCGGCGCACCAGCTGCGCGACCTCTTCCGCGGGGCGTGCCTGGTCGACCTGCGGGGCGCCGGGCGGGACGAGAAGCCGCTGCCGACACGCGAGGCGCTGCTGCACCTGCTGAACCGGCTGGGCGCGCCGCGCGAACAGCTGCTGTTCCGCGACCGCTCCCCCGCCGGCCAACAGGTGCGCAGGCTCGCCGAGTTGTACCACCAGCACCTGACGGGGCTGCCGGTCACGGTGGTGCTGGACGACGCGCACGACGCCGGGCAGGTGCGCACCCTGCTCCCGGAGCGCTCCGACAGCCTGGTGCTGGTCACCTCGCGGGACCCGCTGGAGCTGGGGGACGACGTGCCGGCGTGGGTGCACCGGCTGCCGGTGGAACCCCTGGACGAGGCGGGCGCCGAGGAGCTGCTGCGGGAGGTGGCCGAGAAGCCCGAGCAGGGTCCGTACGACGCGGAGGCGAGCGAGCGGCTGCGGGAGCTGTGCGGCGGGCTTCCGCTGGCGCTGCGGGTGGCCGGTGCCGCGATCGGCAGGCACACGGCACCGGCCGTCGTCGCCGAGCTGGAGCGCCGGGAACCGGGCCTCACGGCGGTCGAACGGGCCGTGGCCGCCCGGTACTTCACGGATCTGGACGAGGACCAGCGGCGTCTGCTGCGCCGGCTGGCGCTGGCGGGGCGGGCGTCGCTGGGAGCTGCGGCCGCGGCCGCGCTGCTGGCGGCCGGCGAGCAGGAGGCGCAGACCCGGCTTCGGGAGCTGGCCGGGGCCGGTCTGCTGGATCCGGTGCGGGGCGACCGGTTCCGGCTGCACGACGCCGTCCGCGCGTTCGCCGCCGCGCGGCTGCGCGAGGAGGAGGAACCGGCCGACGTCACGGCCGCTCAGGAGCGGCTGATCAAGAACTACGCGGAGCTCGCCGACGCGGTGATCCGCATGGTGGACGGCAAGATGTCGACGCGCGCCGGCCGGTTCGGCGGCCACGGCTTCGGCTCGCTGGAGGCGGCGCTGCGCTGGCTGGACGACGAGTCGAGCTTCATCACCGCGGCACTGCGGTATGCGGAGGGCGTCAACCAGCAGGCGGTCCTCGGTCTGCTGGGCGCGCTGTGCGACTACTGCCTGCTGCGCGGCGATCTGTACCGGCTGGGTGAGATCCAGGAACTGGCCGAGGCCGTCGACCAGGGGCTGCTGGTCCGCTCGGTGCGGTGGCGGACGGGTATCGCGGCCCGCCAGCTCGGTGAGCTGGACACCGCGCGGACCACCCTGACGTCCGTGGTCTCCCTCTACCAGGAGGCCCACCAGGACGCGGGGGCCGCGCTGGCGCTGTGCTCGCTGGGCATCACGCTGCAGCACCAGGGCAATCTGCCGGAGGCGTCCGCGCGGCTGCGCGAGGCGCTGGAGCTGCAGGCGCCGCCCGAGCTGGCGGCGGACCGGGCCTGGACGCTGCACGCGCTGGCGGCGGTGGAACGGGACCGGGCGAACATCGCGGAGGCGCTGACCCTGCTGGACACGGCGCTCGCCCTGCACCGGGAGAACGAGTCCCTGCACGGCGAGGCCTGGTCGCACTTCCAGCTGGGGCAGGTGCGGCTGCGCCTGGGGGACGTGCCGCGCGCCGACGAGGAGCTGCGCGCCGCGCTCGATCTGTACGGCCGCACCCACGACAGCCGGGGTGAGGCGTGGGCGCTGACCCAGCTGGGGCGGGGAAGGCTGGTGGACGGCGACCCCGCGCCGGCGGTGGACCAGCTGCGCCAGGCGCTGTCCCGGCACCGGGACAACGAGGACGCGCGCGGCGAGGCGTGGACGCTGTACTACCTGGGCCAGGCGCTGGAGGAGCGCGGCGACACCGACCAGGCGGTGCGGGAGCTGGAGCGGGCCCGCACGATGTTCTCCCGGATGCGGGACGTGTACGGCCTGGCCTGCGCCCGCCATCACTCGGGCCGGCTCACCCGGGACCAGCGCGCGGCCCAGACGGGGAACCTGCGCAATTCGGGGTTCGCCCGGCAGCTGCTGATGGACGCCCGCGCGGACTTCCGCCGCATCGGGGTGGCGCACGGCGAGGCCTGGACGTGCCTGGAGCTGGCGATCGTCGACGCCGGAAACGACCGGGCTCCGCAGGCGCTGGCCCTGTGCGACGAGGCGACCGCGCTGTTCGAGTCGTACCGGGATCTGCGCGGCGCGGACTGGGCGCGGTTCCTGCGCTGCACCGTGCTGCCGTACGCCTCGCCGGGTGGGGTGGAGATCGGGACGGTCGTCGCCCAGGAGGAGCTGTCCGGGCTCAGGGACGCCGGGCACCCGGCCCGCGACGGCAAGCTGCGGGAGAGCGCGGAGGCATGGGCGCTGGTCCTGGAGCGGGGCATACGCCTGGAGGCGCCGTGGCAGCCCTGGCCCCTGGGCCTGACGCCGAACCGTCACGCCCGGGAGGTGATGGGGGTGCCGGCGCGATAGCCGCCGGCACCCGGGTACGCCTCGACTCCATGACCGCCCGGTGGGCCGTCATGGAGTCGTCGGCGGCGGTCCGTGCGGACCTGGTCGCGGGGGGGGGCTAGCCGTCGGTGGCCCTGCCACCGGCGGGCGCCGCGGGGGCCGCGCCGGCCTTCGCCGGTTCCGGGGCCTCCTCGAAGTCGACCTTGCCCATGTGGCGGTTCATCGACTTCATCAGCAGCCATACGGCCACGGCCATGACCGCGAAGACCACGAAACCGAGGACGCCGGGGGTCACCTTGTTCTCGTCGAGCTCCTTGGCGAGCGGGACGAGCTGGGTCAGTGCCTGGTGTGCGCTCATGTCAGGCATTGTCGCGGATGCCCGCGAAGAGGTCGCTCTCGGGGAGGGAGGTGTCGACGAGGGACTTGGCGAGCTCGTAGTCCTCGGTCGGCCAGACCTCCTTCTGGATCTCCATCGGGACGCGGAACCAGCCGCCGTCCGGGTCGATCTGCGTGGCGTGTGCGATCAGCGCCTTGTCGCGCACCTCGAAGAAGTCGGCGCACGGAACGTGCGTGGTCAGGGTCCGCTCGGCGCGCTCGAACTCCTTCCAGCGCTCCAGCCACTCGCCGTAGGGGGACTCCAGGCCACGGGCGAGGAGCGCCTCGTGCAGGGCGACGGTCCGGGGGCGGTTGAAGCCCTGGTTGTAGTACACCTTCTGCGGCTGGTAGGCCGGGCCGAACTCGGACTCCGGGTACTTCTCGGCGTCGGCCGCGCCCTCGAAGGCCACCATCGTGATCTTGTGGGTCATGATGTGGTCGGGGTGCGGGTACCCGCCGTTCTCGTCGTAGGTCGTGATGACCTGCGGGCGGAAGGTGCGGATGGACTTCACCAGGCGGCCGGCCGCCTTGTCGACGTCCTCCAGGGCGAAGCATCCCTGGGGCAGCGGGGGCAGCGGGTCGCCCTCGGGCAGGCCGGAGTCGACGAAGCCCAGCCACTCCTGGCGGACGCCGAGGATCTCGCGGGCCTCGTCCATCTCCTTGCGGCGGACCTCGTGGATGTTCTCCTCGATGTAAGGGTCACCCTGGAGCTTGGGATTGAGGATGGAGCCGCGCTCGCCTCCCGTGCAGGTGACGACCAGCACGTCCACCCCCTCGGACACGTACTTGGCCATCGTGGCTGCGCCCTTGCTCGACTCGTCGTCGGGGTGGGCGTGAACGGCCATCAGTCGCAGCTGCTCAGTCAAGACTCGATCCTCAGTGATTGGTCGCATCGCACGGCTTCTATAGTGACGGAATCGGCGGCCGGAAAATTCCGTCGTCCGGAGCAGGAACCCGACGAGCGAGGTAACGATCATGAGCACGGTCCGGGAGCAGCTTCCCGAAGGCCGTTACGGCCGCTCCGCGGACGAGCGCGCCGACCGCAGGCTCAAGGCCGTCGGCGCCGTACTGGGCGTCGCCCTGCTCGCGATGGTCGTTTGGTTCGGATACGACTACATCGCCGGTCAGAAGCTCAGCGCCGAGGTCATCAAGTTCGACGTCTCCGCCGAGGAGCAGGTGGCCGTGCACCTGGAGGTCCGCAAGGACAAGGCCGCCCGGGGGTACTGCACGCTGCGCGCCCTGGCCGAGAACGGCGCCGAGGTGGGCCGCAAGGACGTCCGCTTCGACCAGGCCTCCGAGCGGATCGACGAGGTCGTCACCGTGCGGACGACCGCGAAGGCGACCAGCGCCGAGCTGCTGGGCTGCACGGCCGGGTAGCAGGCCGCCGGCCGAGTGCGGTGAACCGGTGGTCGGACCGTCGTTCAAGTAACCGGAACGGCCGCCTCGGATTCCGCACTGACCTGCGGTGATGTAAATTCCGTGACTTTCGTCCTCCCCCTTCGCGTCCGAAATTGTTAGGCTCGTGGTTTCGCCCATCCAGGAAGGCACATCCTTCTGGGTAGGGCGATGCTTTGTATTCCCAGTACCGACGAGGAGCACCTGTGACCCAGACCAGCGAGAACGTCACCTGGCTCACCCAGGAGGCGTACAACCAGCTCAAGGCCGAGCTGGAGTACCTGTCTGGTCCCGCGCGAACCGAGATCGCCGCCAAGATCGCGGCGGCGCGCGAGGAGGGCGACCTGCGCGAGAACGGCGGGTACCACGCGGCCAAGGAGGAGCAGGGCAAGCAGGAGCTGCGCGTACGCCAGCTGACCCAGCTCCTGGAGCAGGCGAAGGTGGGCGAGGCTCCCACGGAGAGCGGTGTGGTGGCGCCCGGCATGGTCGTCACGATCGCCTTCGACGGCGACGAGGACGACACGCTGACGTTCCTCCTCGCCTCGCGCGAGTACGCGAGCTCGGACATCGAGACGTACTCGCCGCAGTCGCCGCTCGGCTCCGGTGTCAACGGCAAGAAGGTCGGCGAGGACGCCGCCTACGAGCTGCCGAACGGCAAGACGGCGTCGGTGAAGATCCTCGACGCCAAGCCCTACTCGGGCTGAGCACGCACCCCGGCCGAGGCCGGGCCGAGGTGTTCGAAGGGCCGGGCCGCCCTGTGCGGCCCGGCCCTTCCGCATGCCGTCCGGGCGGCCCGGTGACCGCCGGGCGCCGGTGACCGCCACGCGCCCGGTGACCGCCGGGCGGCCCGGTATCCGCCGCGCACGCGGTGACCGCCGGCCACCCGGCGGCGCGGCTCCCGCTTCGGAGGCGGTTCCCTCTCCGGCCGTGCGGCCCGAGAGGGCCTGTCCTCCCCGGCCGTGCGGCCTGCCGGACCGCCGGGGGGGGGCGCCGGACGGCCGTCGGGCACCGGACGGCCGTCGGGCGGTGGCCGACTGTCAGACGGCGGCCGACCGGTACTTGCGCACAGCCAGGGTCCGGAAGACAGCGATGATCAGCAGCGACCAGAGGAGCGACGCCCAGACGGGATGCTGCATGGGCCAGGCGTCGGACTGCGAGACGCCCGGGTTGCCGAAGAGTTCACGGCAGGCCTGCACGGTGGCGCTGAACGGGTTCCACTCGGCGATGGGCTGCAGCCAGTCCGGCATCCGGCTGGAGTCCACGAACGCGTTCGAGATGAACGTGACCGGGAACAGCCAGATCAGACCGCCCGAGGTGGCGGCTTCCGGGGTGCGGACCGAGAGGCCGATCAGCGCACCGATCCAGGAGAACGCGTACCCGAGGAGGAGCAGCAGCGCGAAGGCGCCGAGCGCCTTGGGGACGCCCTCGTGGATGCGCCAGCCGACGAGCAGGGCGACGATCGCGAGGACGACGACGGTGAGCGCGGTCTGGACGAGGTCGGCGAGGGTGCGTCCGGTGAGGACCGCGCCCCGGGCCATGGGCAGCGACCGGAACCGGTCGATGAGGCCCTTGTGCATGTCGTCGGCGATGCCCGCGCCGGCGCCGGCCGTGGCGAAGGTGACGGTCTGGGCGAAGATGCCGGCCATCAGGAACTCGCGGTAGACGTTCGGATCCGTCGAACCGCCGATCTGCATGGAGCCGCCGAAGACGTAGCTGAACAGCACCACGAACATGATCGGCTGGATCAGCCCGAAGATCACCATCTCGGGGATCCGGGACATGCGGATCAGATTGCGCCTGGCGACCACCAGGGAGTCGCCGATGGACTGGCGGATGCCGCCACGCGGCTTGGGGGCGCCCAGCGGGGCGGCGTCGGAGATGCCGCTCACTTGGCGGCCTCCTTCCGGGGCTTGCGGCGCCGCGCGTCGTGCGGCGTGGCGTCGGTCGTGCCGTTCTCCTCGTCGGTGGTCTCCACGGCGTGGCCGGTCAGCGAGATGAACACGTCGTCGAGGGTGGGGCGGCGCAGCCCGATGTCGTCGATCTCCACACCCCTGGTGTCGAGCTCACGGATGACCTCGGCGAGCAGTTTGGCGCCGCCGGTGACCGGGACGGTGAGCTTGCGGGTGTGCTGCTCGACGGTGACCTCGCCCTTGCCGAAGCCCGTCAGGACGGCGCGTGCCGGGTCGATCTGCTCGGCCTCGTGGACGACGACCTCGACGCGCTCACCGCCGGTGCGGGCCTTCAGCTGGTCGGAGGTGCCGCGCGCGATGACCTTGCCGTGGTCGACGACGCAGATGTCGTGCGCGAGGTGGTCGGCCTCTTCCAGGTACTGGGTGGTGAGCAGCAGGGTCGTACCGCCCGCGACCAGCTCCTGGATGACCTCCCACAGCTGCTGGCGGTTGCGCGGGTCGAGGCCGGTGGTCGGCTCGTCCATGAACATCACGGGCGGCGAGACGACGAGCGCGGCGGCGAGGTCGAGGCGGCGGCGCATGCCCCCGGAGTAGGTCTTGGCGGGGCGGTCGGCGGCGTCGGCGAGGTTGAAGCGGTCCAGCAGCTCCACGGCCCGGACCTTCGCCGCCTTGGCGGACATCTGGTAGAGCTGGCCCACCATCTGCAGGTTCTCGCGGCCGGTGAGGTACTCGTCGACGGCGGCGAACTGGCCGGACAGGCCGATGACCCGGCGGACTTCGTTGGGATGCCTGAGGACGTCGATGCCCGCCACGGTCGCCCGGCCGCTGTCCGGCCGCAGGAGGGTGGTCAGCACGCGGACGGTGGTGGTCTTTCCGGCGCCGTTGGGGCCGAGGAGCCCCAGGACCGTACCCTCGGGGACATCGAGGTCCACGCCGTCCAGAGCCCTTACGTCGCCGAAGGTCTTCACCAGGCCTTCGGCATGGATTGCGCCTGGCATATGGGTTTCTCCCACGGATTCGGCCGGGTGGCCACGCGATTCGCCACCCCAGCTCGGGGACACCGGGCGGAAAGGCCGCCCGGTCAAGTGTGTGACTGGCAGCACACAGTATCGCGATACATCGCGAGCATCAAGAGGGTGCGGCTCCGCCCGGAACCGCTCCCCCGGCCTCAGCCGAGGATCGTGTACCCCGCCTCCCGCAGCACCGAGGCCACCTCCGCGCAGTGCTCGGTCCCCTTGGTCTCCAGATGCAGCTCGACCTCGACGTCCGAGAGCCCCAGCCGCGGATCGGTCCGCACATGCCCGACGTCGAGGACGTTGACGTCCGTCACCGACAACACGGACAGCAGCGTCGCCAGCGCCCCCGGCCGGTCCGTCAGCCGCAGCCGCAGGCTCAGATAGCGGCCTCCCGCCGCCATGCCGTGCCGCAGGATGCGCTGTATCACCAGCGGGTCCACATTGCCGCCCGACAGCACGGCCACCACCGGCCCCCGGAACGCCTCCGGCTCGCTGAGCAGCGCCGCCACGGGACTCGCCCCGGCCGGCTCCACCATCAGCTTCGCCCGCTCCAGGCACAGCAGCAGCGCGGAGGACAGGGCGTCCTCGGACACCGTCCGCACCTCGTCGACCAGCTCCTCGACGATCCCGAACGTCACATCGCCGGGGCGGCCCACCTTGATCCCGTCCGCCATCGTCGGCGCGCACTCCACCCACATCGGGCGGCCGGCGCGCAGCGACGGCGGGAACGCGGCCGCCGCCTCCGCCTGCACCCCGACGATCCGTACATCGGGCCGCAACGCCTTCACCGCCACCGCGATGCCCGCGGCGAGCCCGCCGCCGCCCACCCCGACGACGATCGTCCGCACCTCCGGGCACTGTTCGAGGATCTCCAGGCCCACCGTGCCCTGCCCGGCGATGATGTCCGGGTGGTCGAAGGGGTGGATGAACACCGCGCCCGTGTCGAGCGCGTACTGCTCCGCCGCCGCCAGCGTCTCGTCCACCACGTGCCCGTGCAGCCGCACGTCCGCGCCGTAGTCGCGGGTCGCCGCCACCTTCGGCAGCGGGGCTCCGACCGGCATGAAGACCGTGGAACGCACCCCCTGCAAGGAGGACGCCAGCGCGACACCCTGCGCGTGGTTTCCGGCGGACGCGGCGACCACCCCCGCCGCCTTCTCCTCCGGACGCAGCCCGGAGATCCGCACGTACGCACCGCGCAGCTTGAACGAGCCCGTCCGCTGCAGGTTCTCGCACTTGAAGTGCACCGGCGCTCCGACCAGCTGCGACAGGTGCCGGCTGCCCTCCATCGGCGTCGTCCGCACGACGCCGGAGAGCATCTTCTGCGCCCCGCGGACGTCGTCGAGGATGAGCGGGTGCAAGGGGTGATGCGTACGGAAGCTCATGACCGCCAGTCTCGCAGCTCAGAGACCGCTCCATCACGTTTGTGCAGCGCCGGTACGGACCCGCGCGGGTCCGCGTACTCTGTCCCCCACCAACCGACCGCCACGCACGAGAGAGCCCCCAGCCATGCCCACATCCCAGGACATGACGACTGATCTTGACCAAGGTCTCCTCGATGCCCTCCAGCACCAGGTGGCCGTCTTCGCCCGGCGGGCCGAGCAGACCCGGCTCGGCGGCACGGGCCAGCTGCGCAACTCGATGGACCGGGCCGCGTACCTGCTGCTCAACCGGCTCGACCAGGAAGGCCCGATGGGCGTCAAGGCGCTGGCGGCCGGCATGGGCATCGACTCGTCCACCGTCACCCGCCAGGTCGCGCCGCTCGTCGACACCGGCCTGGTGAAGCGGACCTCGCACCCCGAGGACGGCCGCGCCGTCGTGCTCCAGCTGTCGCCGCGGGGCCAGGCCCGGCTCGAGGAGGTCCGCTCCTCCCGCCGCCAGCTGATGGCCCAGGTGACCGACGGCTGGACGGAGACCGAGCGCGAGTCGTTCTGCACCTTGCTCACCCGCTTCAACACCGCGCTGTCCGCCCGGCAGGCGGGGCTGCCGCCCGCCGACACGGAGGCCGCGCCGACCTCTTGACCCGGGCGGGGCACCCGGTCTCATATGAGGACGTGCGGGAACCACGAGCGCACCACCCAGCGGACGGCGGCCGCGAGCCCCCGGCACGGGCCGCCCACGGCGCACCTCGCCCGCGGGAGCCCTCGGCACGCCGTGTGCGCCACCGCGCCCGCGGCTTCGAGGCGTTCGTGGCGGGCGCGGCGGGCAGACTGCTCCAGGCCGCGACCCTGCTCACCACCGAGCCCCCGCACCGCAACCCCCGCGCGCAGGAACTGCTGACGGCCGCGCTGGCCGCCACGTACGCCCGCTGGGACCGGCTGCGCGGCGAGGACCCCTACGACCTCGCCCGCCAGGAGCTGGCCGCCCGTTTCGCCCGCTCGGCCTGGCGCTTCCACCGCGGCCGGGGCGGACCGCTGTCCGGCCTCACCCCGCAGGAACGTCTCGTCGTGGTGCTGAGGCTGTACGAGGGGGTCGCCGAGGAGCAGACGGCGGCCCTGCTCGGACTGCCGGCGATGCGGGTGCGCGCGATCTGCTCCCGCGCGGTCCGCACCCTGCGCGGCTCGGCGTCGGCACCCCGTCGCGGACCGGCGGCCCGGGCGGGGACACCGTGAGCGGCCACGACCGCAAGGAGGACGAGGTCCGGCGCATGCTGGACGCGTCGCGGCCCCAGGTCCCCGCCGACCTGCTGCCCCGGGTGATCGGCCGGGGCACCCGCAGCCTCCGGCGGGCGCGCGTCCGGCGGAGGCTGCTGTGGCTGCTGCTGACCGCGGCGGCGATCGCGTTCACCGTCTGGGCTTCGCTCGCGGAGCCCTGGACGGCCCCGCCGTCGGACGTCACACCGCCCTTCGAGGGCTGGTGACGGACGCCCGACGGCCCGCCGCCGGCCGAGCGTCCTAGCCGAGCGCCTGGCGCAGGTCCGCCAGCAGGTCGTCGACGTTCTCGATACCGACCGACAGACGCACCAGGTCCGCCGGCACCTCCAGCAGCGAACCGGCGACACTGGCGTGCGTCATCAGGCCCGGGTGCTCGATCAGCGACTCGACACCGCCGAGGGACTCGCCGAGCGTGAACAGCTTCGCCCGGTTGCAGACCTCGACCGCCGCCTCCTGGCCGCCCGTGACGCGGAACGAGACCATGCCGCCGAAGTCCTTCATCTGCTTGGCCGCGACCTCGTGGCCCGGGTGCTCCGGCAGACCCGGGTAGAGCACGTGCGTCACCTTCGGGTGCTGGGTCAGCATCTCCGCCACCCGCGCGGCGTTCGCGCTGTGCCGGTCCATGCGCACCGCGAGCGTCTTGATGCCGCGCAGCACGATCCACGAGTCGAACGGGCCGGCCACCGCGCCCATCGCGTTCTGGTGGTACGCCAGTTCCTCGCCCAGCGCCTCGTCCGCGGTCACCAGCGCACCGCCGACGACGTCCGAGTGACCGCCCATGTACTTGGTCAGCGAGTGCACGACGACATCCGCGCCCAGCGCCAGCGGCTGCTGGAGGTAGGGGCTGGCGAAGGTGTTGTCGACGACCAGCTTCGCACCGGCCGACCGCGCCACCTCCGCGAGCGCCGCGATGTCCGTGATCCCGAGGAGGGGGTTGGACGGCGTCTCGACCCAGATCGCCTTCGTGCGGTCGGTCACCGCCGCGCGTACCGCCGCCGGGTCGGAGGTGTCGGCCACCGACCACTCCACGCCCCACCGCGCGACGACCTTCGCGAACAGCCGGAACGTGCCGCCGTACGCGTCGTTCGGGATGATCACGTGGTCACCGGGCGCCAGCAGCGTCCGCAACAGGCAGTCCTCGGCGGCCAGTCCCGACGCGAAGGCCAGACCGCGCCGGCCGCCCTCCAGCGCCGCCAGGTTCTCCTCCAGCGCCGTACGGGTCGGGTTGGCGCTGCGGCTGTACTCGTAACCCCCGCGCAGACCGCCCACGCCGTCCTGCTTGTAGGTGGACACCTGGTAGATGGGGGGGACGACCGCGCCGGTCAGCGGGTCGGCGGTGTTGCCCGCGTGGATGGCGCGGGTCTCGAAGCTCTGGTGGGTGTGCTCGTCGCTCATGCGCACGAGCGTAGTCCGGCCGCCGGGGTACCACCGCCGTCCGGGACAATGACGGTATGGAGATTCTCTGGTTCCTGTTCACGGTCGGTCTGATCGGCGTGATCGTCGTGCCGTGGCTGATGCGCCGCCGCGGCGGCATCCGCCTGGTCGAGCCCGGGGCGCCGGACGCGGCCGACCCCGGCGCGTACGGCTTCGTCCGGCAGGAGCTGCTCGACGTCCGCATGCCCGGCCCGGACCAGGACCTCCTCGACGTGCTGGACGTCGTCCAGCGCACACAGGACTGGCGGGCCGCCTCCCAGCTGCTGGCGGGCACCGAGAAGGAGGGCGAGGTGCGCTGGCAGCGCGTCCAGGCCTTCGCGGGCGCCGCGTCGCTGGAGCTCCAGCAGCAGCCCGGCACCGGAGGCGCGTGGCTGCGCGCCTGGCGGGCCGAGAAGCCCAAGGACCCGGGCGGGGCCGCGGTGCACGCCGAGTTCCTCGTGCAGCAGGCGTGGCGTTCCTCGGCCGCCGGCAGCGACGACTTCCGGATCATCCTCGAAGAGGCCCGTGAGATGTGCGGCGAGGCGGCGCTGCTGGCGCCGGGCGACCCGGTGCCGTACATCGTCGAGCTGGCCGTCGCCCGCGGCCTCGGCTACTCCCACGAAGAGTTCGACCAGGTGTGGGCGAAGATCATCGACCGTGCCCCGCAGCACATGGGCGCCCACCTCGCGGCCCTGCACTACTGGTGCGAGAAGTGGCACGGCTCGCGCGCCGACGCCGACCGGTTCGCCACCTCGGCCGCCGCCCGCGCCCCGCAGGGCTCACTGCTCGCCGCGCTCCCGCTGTTCGCGGTCTGGGAGCACCTGCCCGACGTGGCGCTGGTACGGGACTTCTACGGCACCGCGGTCGTGTCGAAGGCCATGGAGGGGGCGCTGTACGCGGTCAACGCCGCCCGCGCCGACGACCCGATGCTCGCGCACGTGCGCCACCTGCTGATCCACTTCCTCGTGGGCGCCCAGCGCTGGACCGAGGCCATGCACCAGCTGGTGCACGTGGACGGCCACGTCGGTGCCCTGCCCTGGACGCTCAGCGAGGACCCGGCGGCGGCGTACGCCCTCCACCGGGCCCTGGCGGTCGCCGGCTACGAGGCCAACGGCGGCAGCCCGGCGACACTGCCGCACTGAGCCCGCGCGGCGGGCGCCCCGCCGGAACGGGGCGCCCGGAATGCGCGGCGGCACCGGAGCGTTGTTCCGTTGCCGCGACCGAGAAGGAGACCGAGTCATGCTGTTCGGCCGAACCCCTGTGCTCCCGACCCCCGAGCAGGCCCTGCGCGGCCGCCCGGAGCCGGAATTCGCCGTGCCCGCCCGCCACACGGTCCTCGGCAACCCCCTCGTGGGCCCGTACCCGGAGGGGCTGGAGGTGGCCGACTTCGCGCTGGGCTGCTTCTGGGGCGCCGAGCGGAAGTTCTGGCAGACGCCCGGTGTGTGGACGACCCTCGTCGGCTACCAGGGCGGCTACACGCGCAACCCCTCGTACGAAGAGGTCTGCTCCGGCCTGACCGGTCACACCGAGGCGGTCCGGGTGGTCTTCGACCCGTCGGTCGTCCCGTACGAGACGCTGCTGAAGCTGTTCTGGGAGTCCCACGACCCGACCCAGGGCTTCCGTCAGGGCAACGACGTGGGCACCCAGTACCGCTCGGCGATCTACACCCACTCCCCCGCCCAGGCCGCCGCGGCGGACTCCTCCCGCGACGCCTACCAGCAGGTCCTCAAGGGCTCGGGGTACGGCGAGATCACCACGGAGATCCTCCCGGCGGACGGCCGCCCGTTCTACCCGGCCGAGGCGTACCACCAGCAGTACCTGGACAAGAATCCGGGCGGCTACTGCGGTATCGGCGGCACGGGCGTGTCGTGCCCGATCGGGGTGGCGCCGGCGTCGTAGTCCGTCGTGGTCAGGGGGCGGCGAGGCCCTTCTCCCAGGCCCAGGCCGCTATGCCGACGCGGTTGCGGACGCCGAGCTTGGCCTGGATGTTGGCGAGGTGGGTCTTGGCCGTGCCCGGGGTGACGTAGAGCTCGGCGGCTATCTCCGCGTTCGTCAGCCCACGGGCCACCAGGCGGGTGATGTCTCGTTCGCGGGGCGTGAGCGGGTCCGGGGCGGCGGGTTCGCGCGGGGGCGGGGTCAGCCGGCGCAGGAGGCGGACCGTCACCTGGGGGCTGATGAGGGTGTCGCCGGCCATCGCCGCCCGTACCGCCTCGATGAGCAGCGCGGGGCCCGAGCGTTTCAGCAGGAAGCCGCAGGCGCCGTGGCGGAGCGCGGTGTGCACGTAATCGTCGAGGTCGAAAGTGGTGACGACCACGACCCGGGTGTCGGGCGCGAGAAGGCGGGTGACTTCCAGGCCGTCGAGGTGCGGCATCCGGATGTCGGCGAGAACGACGTCGGGGCGTACGGTGCGGGCGAGTTCGACGGCTCTGCGGCCGTCCGCGGCCTCGGCGACGACCGTCATGTCCGGCTGTGAGTCGAGGACAAGCCGGAAGCCGCTGCGGATGTCGTCCTGGTCGTCGGCGAGGAGGATGCGGGTGGTGGGGGTGGTCGTCACGGTGTGCCTCCGGCGGCGGTAACGGCGGGAAGGGTGACGGCCAGGCGCCAGGCGCCGTCGTCGGTGGTCGTGGTGGCGAGCGTGCCGCCGAGGGCGCGGACGCGTTCGGTGAGCGCGAGGAGCCCGCTGCCGCCGCGCTCCCGGGGGCGGCCGCGCGGCGCGGTGCGGTGGGCGTCGTTGGTGACGGTCAGCAGGACGTTCCCGCTCTCGACGCGGAGGCGTATGTCGACGCGGGTGGCGGCGGGGGCGTGGCGGCGTACGTTGGTGAGGGCTTCGGTCACGACGCGGTGGGCGGTGGCGGCGGCCTCGCGCGACAGCGCGGAGTCGACACCGGGTGCGATGTCGAGCCGGGCGGGAATGGCGCCCGTGTCGGTGAAGCGTGCGACGAGGGCGGTGAGCCGGGCGAGGTCGGGGAGCGGTTCGCGGGCCTCGCCCGTGGCCGTGTCGTGGTCGCGGAGCATGCGCACCGTGCGGTCGATGGAGGTGAGGGCGGCGAGGCCGGCCCGTTCGATGCGCTCCAGTGCGGCGGTGGCGGCGCCGGGATCGTGGTCGGCGACGAAACGCGCCGCCTGGGCCTGGGCCACGATGCCGCTGACGTCGTGGGCGACGAAGTCGTGCAGGTCGTGGGCGAGTTCCAGCTGCTGGGCGCGGCGGGCATCGAGGACGGCCAGGCGGCGGCGGCGCTCCATGAGGCGCGGGTAGCCGCCGACGACGGCTGCCGCGAGGGTGGGCAGGGTCCAGAAGACGCCCATGCCGATGCGCTCGTAGAGCGAGGCCTCCGGCACGAACGGCTGGGTCCACAGCGCGAGCGCCGCCGTGGACACGCCGACGCCCGCGGCGGCCCGGCGGGGCGGCGCCCACCGGAAGGCCGCGGTCTGCAGCACGACGAGCGCGAGGGCCGCCGCGAACAGCCAGCCGGAGTCCTCGTACGTACCGCTTCCCGCCCCGCCGAAGGTCACCGCGAGCAGCAGGGCCCCGGCCGCGGCCGCCACGGGGCCGGCGCAGACGCGCGAGCGCGGCAGGCACGCGGCACCGGCGACGACGGCGCCCACCGAGGCGCAGGCGGGCACCGCCGCGCGGGTGCCGGCCACGCCAACAGCGGCGCAGACCAGGGCGCTTGAGGCGGCCACCACCGCCAGGTCTCGTCGTCTCATCGCCGGCCAGCCTACGCAGCGGGGCGAGCCGCCCACATCTGCCGATCGGCAGATGGCCGTCAACACCCCGGCCGGACAAGGCTGAGGGCATGGAAACGGATGTCACGGCGCCGCCCCGCTGGGTGGTGCGCACCGCACACATCGCCGCGCTCGCACCGCTGCCCACCGGGCTGTGGCGGATCGCCGGAGCCTTGGGCGTGCCGCTCGGCTTCACGGGCGCGGACCAACTGGCCGACGTGCGCCCGGGCAGCTGGTTCTCGGTCTACCTGGTCGCCCTGAGCGTCTTCGCGGAGGCGCTGGGGCTGTTGACGCTGGGGCTGGTGCGGCGGTGGGGCGAGATCTTCCCGGCGTGGTTCCCGGTGGTGGGCGGCCGGCGTGTGCCGACGGCCTTCGCGGTGGGCCTCGCCGGCGCGGGCGCGCTGGCGCTCACCGCGCTGGGCGCGCTCGGGGCCGCCGGCTGGAACGACCCGGACAACATGGGCGCCCCCGAGGCGCCGACAGGCCCGGCCTACTGGGTCATGACGGCCTGCTATCTGCCTCTGGTGGCGTGGGGGCCGCTGCTCGGGGTGGTCGCATGGCACTACTGGCTGCGCCGCCGCCGTGCGGCGGCCCGGGACCCTCGTTCCCGGGCCCCGCGCAGGGCGGCCGCCGTCGCCTCCGGCCGGTAGCCGTCCGGCACCCCGTCGATGAGCAGGACGTCACCACTGAGGTGCCGGGCGCGCAGCGGGACGAGTTCCTGGTACGCGGCGGAGTCGTACCATCCTCGCGCGGCGTCCATCGACGGGAAGCCGATGATCACCAGGTCGCTCTCCCAGCTCCCTTCCCGCACCTCCCGCTCGGGCGCCCCGTGCACCAGATACCGACCCCCGAAGGGGTCGAGGGTCGCCTGGATGCGCTCGATGTACAGGAGGACCTCGTCGTGGATCTCGGCCGACGGCCGCAAGCAGGCTATGGCGTACGCGGTCATGCATTCCTCCTCGTGATCGCTCCCGCCCCGGCGGTGCCCCCTGATCCTGCCGGGCCGCGGGGCGGGTCGCGATGACCGCGGAGGTAATGCCCGGGCGGGAGGCCTCCGGGGCGAGCATAGGCTGATTGTGTACCTGTCAGCGGCGTGCGCGATGATGCCGACATGAACGCGCCACGGGGGCCCCAGAACCAGACGCCACACCCTTACGCCCACCCTCCGTACGAGCAGCAGCCGTACGCCGCGCCGCAGTACGGGCAGCCGCCACAGGCGCCGTACGCGCAGCCGGCCGCCGGGCAGGCACCGTACGGGCAGGCGCCGTACGGGCAGGCACCGCACAGCCAGAGTCCGTACCAGGCGCCGTACGGGCAGGCGCCCCACGGCCAGGCACCGTACGGTGCGCCGCCCGGTGCGGCACCGCGCCGGGTGCCCGGACGGGCCGGGGAGGCCCGCCGGGTGCTCGCCGTCGCGGTGGACTGCGCCCTCGCCTTCTGGGTGCCGTACGTCCTGGTGGGACTGAACGACCCGGCGGACGGGACGGCGGCCGACGTGTCCAAGCCGGTGCTCTACGTCTCGGCCGTGACCGCCTTCTCGTTCCTGAACCACGTCGTCCTGACGGTGCTGTGCCGGGCCAGTGTCGGCAAGCTGATCACCGGCATCCGCGTGATCCGCGCGGCCGACGGCGGCAGGCCGGGCTTCTGGCGGTCGCTGCGCCGCTGGCTGTCCGGTCTGTGCTGGCTGCCGCTCCAGCCCTGGTACTGGCTGCGGTCGCTGTACCGGGAGGTCTTCGGGCGCAACGCCGCGCGCGGCACGGTCGTGGACAACGACGACGGCGAGCTGTACGACGCCGATCTGGCGGGCCTGCGCTGCGCCCGCCGCAAGGACCTCGTGGCCCGGGGCCGGTAGGAGCCCGTCGGGCCGTGAGTCCGTACGACGAAGGCGGCGGCACCCACCAGGGGTGCCGCCGCCTCGTCCGTTCGCGGTCCGCCGCGCTTCGGCGGCGGGGCCGGTGCGTCAGACCGCCGAACCGGCCTTCCACTCCGCCCAGCTCATGTTCCAGCCGTTCAGGCCGTTGTCCGGCTTGATGGTGGTGTCCTTGGAGTTCTTGACGACGACCACGTCACCGATGATCGAGTTGTCGTAGAACCAGGCACCGGGCTGGCTCGGGTCGTTCGCGCCCTTGGCGTCGTTGAGGCCCACGCAACCGTGGCTGGTGTTGACGCTGCCGAAGATCGAGTCGGCGCCCCAGTAGTTGCCGTGGATGAACGTGCCGGACGTGGACAGCCGCATGGCGTGCGGCACGTCCTTGATGTCGTACTCGCCCTTGCCGTCGTCGTCCGTGAAGCCGACGGTGGCACCGTTCATCCGGGTCTCCTTGAACTTCTCGGAGATCACCATCTGACCGTTGTAGGTCGGGTTCTCCGGGGAGCCGGCGGAGATCGGGATGGTCTTGACCGTCTTGCCGTCCTGGGTGACCGTCATGGTCTTGGTCTCGGCATCGACGGTGGAGACCTGGTTGCGGCCGATCTTGAAGGTGACCGTCTTCTGCTGGACGCCGAAGACGCCCTCCGCGCCCTCGACGCCGTCGAGGTCGAGCTTCATGGTGACCGTGGAGCCCTCGGCCCAGTACTGCTCGGGGCGGAAGTCCAGGCGCTGCCCGTTGAACCAGTGGCCGACGACCTCCTGGCCACTGCTGGACGTGACCTTGATGCCGGCCTGGACGGCCTTGCGGTCGGTGATCGCCTTGTTGAAGTTGATCGAGACCGGCATCCCGACGCCGACGGTGGAGCCGTCCTCGGGGGTGAAGTTCCCGATGAAGCTGTTGGCCTGCGACACCGTGGTGAACGACGAGTTCTCGTGGGCCTCGCGGCCCTCGGAGTCCTTGGCCGTCGCCGTGATCTTGTAGATGGTGGCGCGCTCGAGCTGCTCGGAGGGCTGCCAGCTCTTGTTGTCGGCGGCCATCTCGCCCTTGACGCTCTTGCCGTCCTGGGTGGTCATGGTGACCTGCGTGAGGGTGCCGTCGCTGACGGTGACCTTGGCGTCGTTGATCGACGCGTTCTGGGCGCCGTTCTTGGGCGTGATGACTATTCGGGCCTGGGAGGCGTCCTTCGCCGCCGCCTCGTCGACCTGCGCCTGTGACTTGTTCGGGCTTTCGGCCGCGGCCTTGTCGTCCCCGCCGTTGCAGGCGGTGAGCACCAGCACGCCACCGAGCAGTGCGGACGCGGCCACCAGGCCCCTGCGCCGCTTGCTGTCCGTCATCACACGCTTCTCCATCGTCGCCGATTCCCTGCCAACTGTTTCAACAACACCCATAACACCCCGTCCGGTTCCGGATCGGACCCGGATGTGGGCAAGACCACTGCCGCATGTGGGCAACGCCACTGATCGACACGCACAAGCGGCGGATCCGGTTCCCGGACTCGCGAACCGGGCCCGGGCGGCCGCCCCGCACGCACGGACCCCGGACACACGCGCGGCTGCGGTGTCCGGGGCCCGAGGCGCGTTCGTCTACAGGCGTCCCCCCTCGCCGCCGAGGTACACCTCATCATCCTCCTCGTCCATGTCCCACTCCTCCGCGCCGGGGTCGTAGTCCTCGAGCTGCTCGCAGCTCCAAGAGGCCTGGACGACCTCGATCCCGGGCACCTCGTCGATCAGGTCCGCGGGCTCCACGAGGTACGCGAGCGCTTCCGCTTCGTCCTCGCGGACGGCCGAGCGGGCGTGCGTGCGCTCCTCCTCCGGCATGAACTCATCGGCTTCGATACGTTCCAGAGCGGCGTCGGTAAGCTCTTCGGCGTCGCTCACCTCCAGCACCAATTCGACCCGAAGTCGAACAAACCGTGATGTCTCAGCAGGGCTCATATGACGGAGCGTAAGCCGCGGGGGCCCGCGACTTTCCTGCGACCCGCTGTGTTCATTAGCATCGGCGCACCCACCAATTCTCGGTTCCGCAAGGGGATCTGAATCTGTGTCCGTCGCACGCCGACCGCTGCTGACCGCCACCGCCGCCGGTACCCTGCTCTGTGCGCTGTGGTTCGTCCCTTCGGCCAACGCCACCGATGAGCAGGTGCGGGTGGAGCAGCGGTCCAGAGCGTCCGCCACGAGCGCCGACGCCGCACCGCAGCAGGGCCGGGACCTGGTCCTGGCCGACACCGGTGGTGTGGACACCACCCCCTATCTGTTCGGTGGCGCGGCGTTCCTGGGGCTGGGCGTGGGCCTGGTGACCTTCGCGGTGCGCCGGAGTTCGTACACCGCGCTCTGAGCCGCCCGCGCGGTCGGGCGGCCGGCACGGCCGAGGGCGTCGTCGCCGGTCGCGGCCGCACGCCGCCGCCCGTCACCGCCAGGAGCCACACGTATCCGGTCCCGGCCAGGAGCCGCGCGTATCCGGTCACGGCCAGGAGCCGCGCGTATCCGGTCACGACCGAGGGCCGCCCCCGGCGGGGACGGCCCTCGCATTCGGTTCCGCGGAAGGTCAGGCCAGCGGCCCGGTGATCCGCTCGACGGCGGTGACCAGGGCGCCTTCCCGGACGAAGACGTCGGCGGCCTCCAGGTCGGGGGCGAGGAAGCGGTCCGGGCCGGGGCCCTGGACGCCGGCCGCGCGCAGCGCCTTGATGGCGGCCTGCGAGGCGGGTGCCGGAGTGAGGCCGGTGCGGAGCTCGATGGCGCGGGTCGCGGCGTACAGCTCGACGGCGATGATCCGGTTGAGGTTGCCGATGGCGGTACGGAGCTTGCGTGCCGCGGACCAGCCCATGGAGACGTGGTCCTCCTGCATGGCCGAGGACGGGATGGAGTCGGCCGAGGCCGGGACGGCCAGCCGCTTCATCTCGCTGACCAGCGCGGCCTGCGTGTACTGGGCGATCATCAGGCCGGAGTCGACGCCGGCGTCGTCGGCAAGGAACGGCGGCAGACCGTGGCTGCGGTTCTTGTCGAGGAGCCGGTCGGTGCGGCGCTCGGCGATGGAGCCGAGGTCGGCGGCGGCGACGGCGAGGAAGTCCAGGACGTATGCCACGGGGGCGCCGTGGAAGTTGCCGTTGGACTCCACCCGCCCGTCGGGCAGCACGACCGGGTTGTCGACGGCGGACGCCAGTTCGCGTTCGGCGACGAGAAGGGCGTGGGCCATGGTGTCGCGTCCGGCGCCGGCGACCTGCGGGGCGCAGCGGACCGAGTAGGCGTCCTGGACGCGGGGGGCCTCGTCCTCCTGGAAGTGGCCGGTGAGGCCGGAGCCCTTGAGGACGGCGAGCATGTTCGCGGCGGCGGCGCCCTGGCCGGGGTGCGGCCGGATGGCGTGCAGCTCGGGGGCGAGCACCCGCTCCGTGCCGAGCAGCGCCTCCAGCGAGAGGGCGGCGGTGATGTCGGCCGACTTGTAGAGCCGGTCGAGGTCGTCGAGGGCCATGATCAGCATGCCGAGCATGCCGTCGGTGCCGTTGAGGAGGGCGAGGCCCTCCTTCTCGCGGAGCTCGACGGGCTCGATGCCGTGGGCGGCGAGCAGCTCGCCGGCGGGGCGGACGACGCCGTCGGGGCCCTCCGCGTCACCCTCGCCCATGAGCGCGAGCGCGCAGTGGCTGAGGGGGGCGAGGTCGCCGGAGCAGCCCAGCGAGCCGTACTCGTGCACGACCGGGGTGATTCCGGCGTTGAGCAGGTCGGCCATGGTCTGGGCGACGTGCGGGCGGACACCGGTGTGACCGGAGGCGACGGTCTTGAGCCGCAGGAACATCAGCGCGCGGACGACCTCGCGCTCGACGCGGGGACCCATGCCCGCGGCGTGCGAGCGCACGATGTTGCGCTGCAGCTGGGCACGGAGGTCGTGACTGATGTGCCGGGTGGCGAGGGCGCCGAACCCGGTCGACACGCCGTAGACGGGCTCGGGCTTGGCGGCGAGGGCGTCGACGATCTCACGGGCCCGGGCGAGCGCGGAGACGGCCTCCTGCGAGAGCTCGACACGCGCGTTGCCCCGGGCCACGGCGATGACGTCCTGTGCGGTGGTGCCGGACGTCCCCACCACGACTGTGTGCATATCCATATTCAGCAGCGTACGGATTGAATCCCAACGTGTCACTACCCCTTCCGAAGGCGGCTCCTTACCGGCGGCACGGCTCGATCCGTCAGGATTCGGGGTGGGCGTCGCGGAAGCGCCGGCGGTCGCGCGAGGCCGTCGGCGGGGCGTCCGCGAGCCGGATGACAGTGCCGTCGCGGCCCGCCACCACGGGCTTGGGCGAGCGGGCGGCCTTCGCCCGGTACTGGGCCGCGTCGGCCAGCCGGAACAGCCGGCGGGCCGAGCGCACGGGCCCGATCGGGTCGCCGGTCGAGGCGATCCCGCAGGCCACGCCCTCGCCGAGCTCCAGCTCATGGGCGCGTGCGCACAGCTCGTCGGCGGCGGCCACGACCTCGTCCGCCTCGGGGCCGACCGTCACCAGGCAGAACTCGTCGCCGCCCAGCCGCGCGGCCAGCGCGCCCGGGAGCATCGCCCCACAGTAGGAGAGCACCGAGCCGAACCGCTCCAGCAGCCGGTCGCCCACGGCGTGACCGTGGGTGTCGTTGACCCGTTTGAGGCCGTTGAGGTCACAGACGACGAGGCTGACCACGGAGCCGTCGGCCCGGAATCGCTCGACCGCCTCGTCCAGCCTCATGTCGACCGCCCGGCGGTTGGCCAGTCCGGTCAGCGGGTCGGTGAAGGCCAGCTTGCGGACCTCCTCCAGTCGTTCGGTCTGGGCGATCCCGGCCGCCACCACCGACGCCAGCACGGTCGCGAAGTCGGCGTCGGCGGGGTCGAAGACGGGCGCGCCGGCCGGCCGGGCCACATAGAGCTCGCCCCACGCGCGGCCGTGCAGCACGATCGGCGCGACGACGCAGCAGCCGCGCCCGCGCCGCCGCAGCATGGCGACCCTCCCCCGTAGCACTCCGTGCACGGGGGAGGACCCCAGCTGATAGTGGCCGTGGGCGCCGGGGACCCGGCCGTCCGCCGTCTCGACCCAGGCGTTCGGCTCACCGCCGCCCGCCCACCGCTCGTGGAGGAATTCGGTGATTTCCGAGAACTGGTGCACGGGGTAGGTCTCGGCGTCCGGGAACTCCTCCTCCCCCGGCGCCCGGTCCCCCGCGTTGACCAGCACTTTCAGCCGGCCCAGGTCCCGCTCCCAGGTCGAGAGGGCGGCGAACGTCCCGCCCAGCGCGTCCGCCGCGCCGAGCGCGGCAGCCCGCCAGGACTCGCGCGGTGTGTGCGCGGACGCCATGGCCTGCGCCAGCGCCACTACAGCCCGTAGCCGGACATCCTCACCCATTCCTCAAGCTTAGGGAGGTTTCCCGACTTCTTACCCGCCGGGCACTCCTCATTCCCCGGGCCACTGCGGCTTCCGCTTCTCGTTGAACGCGGCGACGCCCTCCGCGCGGTCTCCGGAGAAGGCCACCGAGCGCCATGCCGCGTCCTCGACCTCCAGGCCGGCGCGCAGGTCGAGCCCCTGACCGAGCCGCATGGCCCGCTTCGCGGCACGCAGTCCGACGGGCGAGTGGGCGGCGATCCGGGCCGCCAGCTCCAGCGCGCCCGTCCGGGCGTCCTCCGCGATCCGGTCGACGAGCCCCAGCCGCTCCGCCTCGTCGCACCGCAGGCGCTCGGCGGTGAACACCAGCTGCGCCGCCCGCGCCGCTCCGACCCGGCGCGGCAGCAGCTGCGTACCGCCGCCGCCCGGGATCACACCGACGGACACCTCGGGCAGCCCGACGACCGCCGTCGAGTCGGCGACGATGAGGTCGCAGGCGAGCGCCAGCTCGAAGCCACCGCCGAGGGCGAAGCCGTGCACGGCGGCGATGGCCGGCATGGGCAGTTCCAGGACACCGGTGTAGGCGCCGCGCGCGACCGGCCGCTGGCGCACGAGCTCGGCGTCGGTGAAGGAGTTGCGCTCCTTGAGGTCGGCGCCCACGCAGAAGGCCTTGTCGTTGGAGGAGGTCAGCACGGTCACCCGGACCGAGGGATCGGCGCCCAGCGCGTCGCACGCGGCGCCGATCGAACGGGCCATCTCGGTGGAGACGGCGTTCATGGCCTTGGGGCGGTCGAGCACCAGCTCCGCCACGTGCTCATGACGGCGTACCGCGACGAACTCCCCGAAGCGCTGCTCCGGCATCTGCTCGGACATGAACTGAACCCTCCCGGTTAACGAGCGTTATCCGGGGATCTTAGGCTCCCGCCGCGTCAGCAGCCAGGGTTCGATGACACCGAGGCCTCGCACCGGTCGCTGCCACATCGGCTGGAGCGCGAAGCGGTACTTCGACAGATCGGCCGGGGCCTCGCCCTCCTTCTCCGCGCGCGCCTCCTCCTCGGCCACCTGCGCCTCCGACACGGGCGCCTCCCCCGTGCGGACCAGCTCCTCGGCGAACGCCCCGTCCACCAGGACGGCGTCCTTGGGCGCTATCGACGTCAGCCGGCTCGCGAGGTTCACCGTCGTACCGAAGACATCGCCCATCCGGGTGGTGACGGTGCCGAACGCGATGCCCACGCGCAGCGCCGGCATCGTCTCGTCGTGGGTGAGGGTCTCGATCAGGCGCAGCGCTATCTCGGCGGCCGTACCGGCGTCGTCCGCCGCGAAGAGCACCTCGTCACCGAGGGTCTTGATGAGCCGGCCGCCGTGGGCGGCGACCAGGTCCGCGGAGGTGGTCTCGAACGCCTCGACCAGCTCGCCGAGCTCCTCCTCCTCCAGCCGGCGGGTCAGCCGGGTGAAGCCGACCAGGTCCGCGAAACCGACCGCCAGCCTGCGGTCCACCATCTCCTCGTCGTCGGCGGCCTGCACGACGCGACCGGTCGCGGCGGCGAGCTGGCGCCGCCACACGTACACCAGGAATTCCTGGAGCTCCGGCAGCAGCAGCTCGACCAGCGGATAGGTGACCTCGGTACGGGTCATTCCGGGCTCGGGCGGCTCGGTCAGGCCCTCCAGGAAGGAATCGATCTGCCATTCGGCCAGCCGGGCGGTGGTCTGGCCGGTCGAGCGGGCCACCTGCACGGCCATCGGCTCGCTCAGCAGCCCGGCCTCGACCAGACCGGCGAGCCGGCGCAGGGCCAGGACGTCCGCCTCGGTCAGCGCCTTGGCCTGGCCGATGTCGGCGAACCCCATGGCCCGCCAGAAGCGGGAGGCGAGATCCATGGAGACACCGGCGGTGCGGGCCGCCTGAAAGGGGGTGTACCGGCGCTCGGCACCGAGGATCAGCTGTTCGAGCCGGATGGCGAGGGGGTCGTCGGTCGGCTCCGCCGTATGGTCGACGACATGGTGGGGGGTGGGGTGCTCCGAAGAGGGCTGCTCCGAGGTGCGGTGTCCCGACCCGTCCGAATTCGCGTCGTCGACGGTCACCGGCCGCCTCCTGCCCGTTCCCTGCGCACTGTCTGCCGATCTCTTGGTCCTGGATCGCCTCAACGATACGGCAGGTGTGCCCTGGCTCACGTCCCCGTGCGTCAGCGCGTTCGGTCGACCGGGCGCAGATGGACGATGTCGCCCGCGCCGACGGCCTCGCGGCGGCCCTGCGCGTCGGCCACCACGAGCCGCCCGTCGCTGTCGATCGCGACCGCCTCGCCGGTCAGGAAGCGGTCTCCGGGGAGCTCGGCGCGGACGGTGCGGCCGAGCGTGGCGCAGCCCGCCGCGTACGCCTCCTGGAGTCCGGACGCGACCGGGTCGCCGCCGGCCGCCGTCCACTCGCCGTACCAGTGCTCCAGCGAGCGCAGCACCGCGCGCAGCAGTGGGTCGCGGTCGGTGGAGATCGAGTCGGCGAGGGCGAGCGAGCCGGCGGTCGGCACGGGAAGCTCGTCCTTGCGGAGGGTGACGTTGACGCCCAGGCCGACGACGACGCCGTCGCCGGCCCGCTCGGCGAGGATGCCGCCGGTCTTGCGCTCCTCGCCCGCGACGGTCACCAGCAGGTCGTTCGGCCACTTCAGCGCCATGTCGACGCCCGCGGCCCGGGCCAGTCCGGTGGCGGCGGCGACGCCGGTGAGCAGCGGCAGCCACGCCAGCCGCCCGGCCGGGACGTCCGGCTTGAGCAGGACGGAGAAGAAGAGGCCGGAGCGGGCGGGCGCGGTCCAGGCGCGGTCGAGCCGGCCGCGCCCCGCGGTCTGCTCCTCGGCGACGAGGACCGCCCCCTCGGGCACGGCGGCGGCGCGGGACGCCAGGTCGGAGTTGGTGGAGCCGGTCTCCGCCACGACGTCGAGGGAGCTCCACAGGGAGCCGGGGCGGACCAGCGCCCGGCGCAGGGCCGAGGCGTTCAGCGGGGGCCGGTCGAGGTCGCTCCAGCGGCTTGCGGAACCGGGCGATGGACCATGTGAGGGCGTCATGCAAGCCAGCCTAGGTGTGGCAAACACCGCACTGCCGAACGGTATCCCCGCCGATACGCTACGGGTCAGTAGCCACCGAACCCGTGACCAGGCAGGGAGCCGCATCCCGATGTCCGAGCCGGCAGAGTCCCAAAAGATCGACATTCACACCACCGCGGGAAAGATCGCGGATCTGCAGCGCCGAATCGACGAGGCGACACACGCCGGCTCCGCGCGTGCCGTCGAGAAGCAGCACGCCAAAGGCAAGTTGACCGCCCGCGAGCGGATCGGCCTGCTGCTGGACGAGGGGTCGTTCGTCGAGCTCGACGAGTTCGCCCGGCACCGCTCGACCAACTTCGGCCTGGAGAAGAACCGCCCGTACGGAGACGGCGTCGTCACCGGGTACGGCACGGTCGACGGCCGCCCGGTCGCCGTGTTCTCCCAGGACTTCACGGTCTTCGGCGGGGCGCTGGGCGAGACCTTCGGCCAGAAGATCATCAAGGTGATGGACTTCGCCCTGAAGACGGGCTGTCCGGTCATCGGCATCAACGACTCCGGCGGCGCGCGTATCCAGGAGGGTGTCAGCGCGCTCGGCATGTACGGCGAGATCTTCCGCCGCAACACCCATGCCTCCGGTGTGATTCCGCAGATCAGCCTGATCGTCGGCCCGTGCGCGGGGGGTGCCGTCTACTCCCCCGCGATCACCGACTTCACGGTGATGGTCGACCAGACCTCGCACATGTTCATCACAGGTCCCGACGTCATCAAGACCGTGACGGGCGAGGACGTCGGCTTCGAGGAGCTGGGCGGCGCCCGGACGCACAACACCACCTCCGGTGTGGCGCACCACATGGCGGGTGACGAGAAGGACGCCATCGAGTACGTCAAGTCCCTCCTGTCGTACCTGCCTTCGAACAACCTGTCCGAGGCGCCCGCCTTCCCCGAGGAGGCGGACCTGGAGCCGAACGAGGAGGACCGGGAGCTGGACGTCCTCATCCCGGACTCCGCGAACCAGCCGTACGACATGCACACCGTCATCGAGCACGTGCTGGACGACGGCGAGTTCCTGGAGACGCAGGGGATGTTCGCACCGAACATCCTGACCGGCTTCGGGCGCGTCGAGGGCTACCCGGTCGGCATCGTCGCCAACCAGCCGATGCAGTTCGCCGGCTGCCTGGACATCAACGCCTCGGAGAAGGCCGCGCGTTTCGTGCGGACCTGCGACGCGTTCAACATCCCGGTGGTGACCTTCGTCGACGTGCCCGGCTTCCTGCCGGGAGTCGACCAGGAGTACGGCGGCATCATCCGGCGCGGCGCGAAGCTGATCTACGCGTACGCGGAGGCCACCGTCCCGCTGATCACGGTGATCACGCGCAAGGCGTTCGGCGGCGCGTACGACGTCATGGGCTCCAAGCACCTGGGCGCCGACCTCAACCTGGCGTGGCCGACCGCGCAGATCGCGGTGATGGGCGCGCAGGGCGCGGTGAACATCCTGCACCGCCGGGCCATCGCGGCGGCTCCCGAGGAGGAGCAGGAGGGGCTGCGGGCGCAGCTCATCCAGGAGTACGAGGACGCCCTGCTCAACCCGTACACGGCGGCCGAGCGCGGCTACATCGACGCGGTCGTCATGCCGTCGGACACGCGGGCGCAGATCGTGAAGGGCCTGCGTTCGCTGCGGACGAAGCGGGAAAACCTGCCTCCGAAGAAGCACGGCAACATCCCCCTCTAAGGAGCCCCTGGATGATCAAGGTCGTACGGGGCAACCCGACCCCGGAGGAGCTGGCCGCCGCACTGGCGGTGGTTCAGGCGCGCGCCGCGGCCACGGCGGCGGCCGTGAACGGCGGCGCTCCCCGGATGCCCGAGGACTGGTCGGATCCGGCGCGGATCGCGCGCAGCACCCGGCCCCGCCCCGGCCCACGGGCCTGGGCGCGGTCCTACTGGCCGGTCTGATCGCGCCCGCGGGTACGGCGGCGGTCTCGTACCGCCGCCGTGCCCGTGCGGCACCCGGAGCCGCGCGAAAGCCCGTGCCGGGCGCGACCACGCGGAACCGGTCCTGCGGGCGGCCCCGTCATTCCCCATGATCGCGAATCGACCGAGGGGAACACCGCATGACAGCCACCGCCGCCCGCTATCTGTATCTCGTCCGGCACGGCGAGGCGCTGCCCGACGAAAGCGGCCTGAGCGAGAACGGCATCCGCCAGGCGATCCTGCTCGGGCGCCGTCTGCGTGACGTTCCCCTGTCGGTCGTCCACCACGGCCCGCCGGCCCGTGCGGCCCGCACCGCCGCACTCGTCGGGCAGCAGCTCGACGGCGTCCCCCTCGAACGGTCCGAACTCGCGGGTGACTACGTGCCGTACGTCCCCGAGCGGGACGAGCTCCCCGCCGACTGCGCCGACCACCTGCTCGCGTTCCTCGAACCGTGCACCGAGGAGGAGCGCGTCCGGGGTGCGGCCCTCGCCCGCAAGGCCCTGGAACAGTTCACCGGCCCCGTCCCGGGCGACGAGGAACGACATGAGCTCGTGGTCACCCACAACTTCCTCATCGGCTGGCTGCTGCGGCACGCCCTGGCCGCCCCGCCCTGGCGCTGGCTCGGCCTCAACCACGCCCACGCCGCCCTCACGGTGATCCGGTACGCCCCCGGCCGCCCCACCGCCGTACTCGTCGTCAACGACATGCGCCATCTGCCGGCGGACCTGCGCTGGACCGGCTTCCCGGCCGGACTGCCACACGTGTGAGGGGGCGCGGCCCGCTGCCACCTCCCTGTGATTAGTCCGTCGGCACCGGGGCGCCTGAGTACGCGTACTCAGGCGCCGCGCCTCCGTGAGCAGCAGGATCGACAGCATGCTGTGGTCCGACCCCGAGAACGAGCCCCCGAAGGAAATGCGGGACGTGCAGGCCATGCTGCGCCGCGCGGGGGTCCTGCTCGCGCTGGCGATGCTGCTCGCGATGTTCGTGGTCGGCGCACGCTGACACGCGGTCCGCGACGGCCCGTCTTCCGTACGATGTCGACCATGACTGCTCAGCGCCGCCGCCTGGTCCTCGCCTCCGCGTCCCCCGCCCGCCTGAACCTGCTGCGCCAGGCCGGACTCACCCCCGAGGTGATCGTCAGCGGAGTCGACGAGGACAAGTTCACCGCCCCGACACCGGCCGAGCTCGCCCTCGCCCTCGCCGAGGCGAAGGCCTCTCATGTGGCGGCGAAGCCCGAGGCGTCCGGCGCGCTGGTCATCGGCTGCGACTCGGTTCTCGAACTGGACAAGCAGGCCCTCGGCAAGCCGGCCGACGCCGAGGAGGCCACGGCCCGCTGGAAGGCCATGCGCGGTCGTGCGGGCATCCTCCAGACCGGCCACTGCGTCTACGACACGGCGGCCAAGCGGTACGCCTCCGCGACGGCCTCCACCCTGGTGCGCTTCGGCGACCCCACGGACGAGGAGATCGCCGCGTACGTCGCCAGCGGCGAACCGCTCCATGTGGCGGGCGCCTTCACCCTCGACGGCCGCTCGGCCCCGTTCGTCGACGGCATCGACGGCGACCCGGGCAACGTCATCGGGCTCTCGCTGCCCCTGCTGCGGCGACTGCTGCGCGAGCTCGGCATCGAGATCACGGACCTGTGGGCCTGACACCCCGGACGGCCGGACCCCGCCCTTGGCGGGTCGGCCCGAAGTCGTCGCGGTGACACGGTTCTCCCAGCTCAGTCGGGTGCGATTCGACGTCTGAGCCATGCCGTTCACGCGTGAGTAGCGTGGTTGTGGTGGCCAGTTCACCACCCCTTACGCACTCAGCGCGGGAGGCGCACGTGTCGCAGGACACCTCCATCCCCAACCCGATCCTGGCATGGCAGATCCTGGCGCTGAAGCGGGAGATCTATCTCCAGACGCCGCCCCTGTGGAACATCGGCGCCTGGCTCACGGAGCTCGCCGCCCATCACGTCGCGGCCGAGCGCCGGCGGTATCTGCGCGCCGACTGGCTCAGGTTCAAGAGGCGGGTGCTGCGGGCTGCCACCAAGCGGCGGGAGGCTCTGATGGCGCCGGGCGCGCTTCCCGCGGCCGAGCTTCACCTGGAGCCCCTGGTGCCGCTGCTGATCGGGCCGGTCGAGGATCAGCTCCGGGAGGAGGAACTCGAACGCGGCTGGGATCCCGTCGAGAAGAAGAAGACCATCCTCGCCGGTCTGGACTACGTGGACACGGAGCTCTCGCACCGCCATCGGGAGCTCTTCCACCTGGAGTCGGTCATCGGTCTGCACCGTCAGGACAGCTCGGCGGTCCTGGGCATCAGCCGCAAGGCGTGCGGCGCCCACATGAGCACCGCCTGGAAGGAGATGGAGAAGAACGCGGTCGACGTCGAGGCGCTCGAATGGTTCCTGACCCGCGCGACCGAAGGAAACCGGCGCAAGAAGAAGACCACCAACGACGCGAGCGAAGGAGAGTAGTGATGACCAGCACCACGTGCACCACCAGCAAGGTCGCGGACGACGGAGGCCCGGCGGGCGAGTTCCGTACGCACTCGGGTTGGGAAGCGGACCCCGAGGTCCACCAACGGACCCACGCCGAGTCGGTCGTGCGGTCGTGCCGGCGGGAGCGGCGCGAGCGGCGGGCGCGCACCCATCAGGCGATCGCCCGGGTGCCCGACCGCGCCATGCCGATCAGCGCCGCGTGCGTCGGCCTCATGATGACGGTCGGCCTCCTGATCACATCGGGCGTGTCGTCGGCGCTCGCCCTGCAGTTGGGGGCCTGGATGGCCGCCGTGTACACGGCCACCAACGATGTACGGCTGTCGGTGCTGCGCAAGGACCCCGTGTGGCGCGAACGCCACAAGATCATTTCGTGGCTGGTCCGTCGGCACCCGCTCGACTGACCCGTTGGACCGGCCCAGCGCTCTCCGGGAATGCGACCCCGCGGACAGCGCTGAGCGGCCCCGGCCATCCCTGCCACCTTTGCTCCGCCGACGAAGGACGAACCGATGACCGAAGGTCCCACGCGCCCGGCACCCCGCACTCCGGATGACCGAAACATCGCGCATGTCGTTGGCACATGCCCAAGTCGTGCACCGCACCTGATCGAGCCGACCGCATAGCCGTCCGCATGGCCGTCAGAGCCTTTCGACCACCAGCCGCATCGGCCGACGTCTCCCCGCATGTGCCCCCTGGACCCCGGTTCCGACAAGGACGACCCACCATGCCCTGTCCCGCTTCCCTCCCGGCGCCACAGCTGCGACACACCCTCGTCCGCCTGGCGCACGCCGAAGGCCCGTCGGGCACCGGCGGCTTCGGCGACACCTGGACCTGGGCCGCGCTGATCAGCCTGGTCGCCTGCCTGGCCGGCGTGTACTTCGCCCTGGTCAAACTGCGCAAGCGCACGTGCGACAACGAGGCCAAGGCCCTGCGGCCGGACTACGCGGTGCTGGCCGACACCCTCGTCCTGGTGGACAAGCTGGAGTCGACCGCCGCGACCAAGGCGGACCTCGAAGACCTGAGCGAGAAGTGCAGCCGGATCAGGCAGGCCGGGAAGCGCTGGCCCAAGCTGGCGTTCGAGGAGATCGTCGCCCGCATCAAGGACTACGAGAAGACGATGCTGCCCGACGACTGCGCCAGGACGCTCGCGAGAAGGAAGGTCACTCTCGACGACCTTCTCACGCTCTCCCGCCGGCAGGGCGCGGCGCTCGCGGCCCTGCGCACATCGATCGACGGTGTGATGCGCCAGATCGAGAAGCGGGGGCGACGCTGACCGGGACACGGGTGGCCGAGGGCCGCCAGGGCGTGTGCCGAAAGTCCCGTCCGGCCCGGAACACGCCCTAGGCCGCCGCCGGCCCCTCCGGGACGGCCGCGCTCTCCGGCTCCGGCGCGTACAGCATCAGCACCCCCACCAGCAGGCCCAGCACCACCATCATCCAGCCGAAGGCCACCCACCCCACCAGTCCCACCGTCAGCGCACCCAGCACGCCGTGGGTGATCGCACAGGTGATCAGCAGAATGCGCACGACACGCCCGGGCGTGCGGTCGCGGACCGCAAGGGTCACGGCAAGGGCGCCGCACAGGGCGAGATAGGCGCCAAAGACGCCGCCCATTACCCAGGTGCCGGTGATCATCAGGTCGGGGTCGAGGCCCGCCAGGGACATGCGCTGATTGCCGACAACCTTGGCCAGCACGGTATGCAGGAGCACGATGCCCACCGCTTCGGCGAGCAGCACGATCCCGGTCGCTGCGGCTGTCGGTCTCCGGGCCACCACGGGTCCCCCCTGCCAGTTACCTGCAGTACGGATGCGACGCGAAGGCTACTAACGAGTAAACCCTGGGACAAGGGTTCTGGCAGCGCCGCAAAGAATCATTCGGCCATTCGTAGGGACTCCACAAAGAAACAGGACGGGGCACTGGCCCGGCAGACAGAGACCTTGACCACATCCCGGGGTTACTGTGCCGTGAAGAAGCCCTGCGTAACGTGGTGCGACAAGGGATTTCGCGACCCGCCTCCGCCTCGAATCACGCTCCGTGTGGGCAAGCTCACCACTGGGGACGGGTCGAAAGGCCGTGTCGGCAGTCCCTAAACTCAGCTTGTTTCAAGGAGGGAGCCATCGTGCGCAAGGTGCTCATCGCCAACCGTGGCGAAATCGCTGTCCGTGTCGCCCGTGCCTGCCGGGATGCCGGGATCGCAAGCGTAGCCGTCTACGCCGATCCGGACCGGGACGCCCTGCACGTCCGCGCGGCCGACGAGGCGTTCGCCCTGGGCGGTGACACCCCGGCCGCCAGTTACCTGGACATGGCCAAGGTGCTCCAGGCCGCCAAGGATTCCGGCGCAGACGCCATCCACCCCGGCTACGGATTCCTCTCCGAGAACGCCGAATTCGCCCAGGCCGTCATCGACGCCGGGCTCACCTGGATCGGCCCGCCGCCGCAGGCCATCCGCGACCTGGGTGACAAGGTGGCCGCCCGCCACATCGCCCAGCGCGCCGGGGCCCCGCTGGTCGCCGGTACGCCGGACCCGGTGTCGGGTGCCGACGAGGTGGTGGCGTTCGCCGAGGAGCATGGTCTGCCGATCGCCATCAAGGCCGCCTTCGGCGGTGGCGGGCGCGGCCTGAAGGTCGCCCGCACCCTGGAGGAGGTGCCCGAGCTGTACGACTCGGCGGTCCGCGAGGCCGTCGCCGCGTTCGGCCGGGGCGAGTGCTTCGTCGAGCGGTACCTGGACAAGCCGCGGCACGTCGAGACCCAGTGCCTGGCCGACAAGCACGGCAACGTGGTCGTCGTCTCCACCCGTGACTGCTCCCTGCAGCGCCGCCACCAGAAGCTGGTCGAGGAGGCCCCGGCGCCGTTCCTGTCCGCCGAGCAGAACGCCGAGCTGTACCGCGCGTCCAAGGCCATCCTCAAGGAGGCCGGGTACGTCGGTGCCGGCACCGTCGAGTTCCTGGTGGGCCTGGACGGCACGATCTCCTTCCTGGAGGTCAACACCCGTCTCCAGGTCGAGCACCCGGTCACCGAAGAGGTCACCGGCATCGACCTCGTCCGCGAGATGTTCCGCATCGCCGACGGCGAGGAGCTCGGATACGACGACCCGGCCGTCCGGGGTCACTCCTTCGAGTTCCGTATCAACGGCGAGGACCCGGGCCGCAACTTCCTTCCGGCACCGGGCACGGTCACCACGTTCGCCCCGCCGACGGGCCCCGGCGTCCGTCTGGACGCGGGCGTGGAGTCCGGCAGTGTCATCGGCCCCGCCTGGGACTCGCTGCTCGCCAAGCTGATCATCACCGGTGCGACCCGTGAGCAGGCGCTGCAGCGTGCCGCGCGTGCGCTGGCGGAGTTCAACGTGGAGGGCATGGCCACCGCCATCCCGTTCCACCGCGCCGTGGTCACCGACCCCGCGTTCACCAGCGCCCCGTTCCGGGTCCACACCCGCTGGATCGAGACCGAGTTCGTCAACGAGATCAAGCCCTTCGCCGCCCCGGCGGAGGCCGACGCCGAGGACGAGCCGGGCCGCGAGACGGTCGTCGTCGAGGTCGGCGGCAAGCGCCTGGAGGTCTCGCTGCCCTCCTCGCTCGGTATGAGCCTGGCCCGTACGGGTCTGGCCGCCGGCGCCAAGCCGAAGCGCCGCGCCGCCAAGAAGGCCGGCTCGGCCGCGTCCGGCGACACCCTCGCCTCCCCGATGCAGGGCACCATCGTCAAGGTGGCCGTCGAGGAGGGCCAGGAGGTCAAGGAGGGCGACCTGATCGTCGTCCTCGAGGCGATGAAGATGGAGCAGCCGCTGAACGCGCACCGCGCGGGCACGGTCAAGGGCCTGTCCGCCGAGGTCGGCGCGTCGGTCACGTCCGGTGCCGCGATCTGCGAGATCAAGGACTGACGCCTCCCAGCGTGCGAAGGGCCCGCCGGTGCCGACCGGCGGGCCCTTTGCGTCGCCCGGCCCAATGGCATTCTGGAGGCACGAGGCGGAGCAGGGAGGACCGGCGCCATGACGACCAGCGCGGCAACGGGCACGGTGCGGCCGATGCGGGCCGACGCGCGCCGCAATTACGAGCGGCTGCTGAGCGAGGCCCGTACCGCCTTCGCGGAGCACGGCACCGACGCGTCCCTGGAGGACATCGCCCGCCGCGCGGGGGTGGGGATCGGCACGCTGTACCGGCACTTCCCCAACCGGCACGCGCTGATGAACGCGGTGTTCAAGGACGCGCTGGCGTCGCTCCTGGAGCACTCGCGCCAACTGGCCGACGCGCCCCAGCCGTGCGAGGCGCTGGTGCGGTGGCTGCGTGCGGTCATCACTCATGCGGGTGAGTACCGCGGGCTCGCCAGCGCGCTGATGTCGGCGTCGCACGACACGACTTCGGCGCTGTCGGAGTGCAACGTACCGATGCGCGAGGCGGGCGCCCGGTTGCTGCGGCGGGCCGTGGACGGCGGTACCGTCCGGCCGGACGTGTCGATCGACGATCTGCTCCAGCTGACCAACGCGATCGCCCTGGCAGCCGAACAGTCCCCGGGCGACCCCGAGTTGGCCGATCGGCTGCTGACCCTGACGCTGCGTGGCCTCAAGGCCTGAGGCCCCGTCGGTCCGACCGGCCGTCCGGACCGGTCAGCGACGGCGCAGATCCGCCACCCTCGCCCGCTCCGGGGCCGCCTCGCCCGCCAGGGACGCGCTACGGAGCTGGGCGCCGGGGTGGCGGGCGGCGCGCTGGCCCGGCAGCGGAACGTCCCGGCGCGGCTGCCGTCCCGGGGGGACGGCGTCACCGCCCGAGGTGCCCGCGCCGGCCACCGTGATCTGGACGCCCTGGTCCGCGAGTGCCTGGAGCTCGGTGGCCGCCCGGTCGTCGTGCAGCGGCGGCTCGTCGGTGACCAGCCGGGTGATCACGTCCGTCGGCACGGTCTGGAACATGGTGTCGGTGCCGAGCTTGGTGTGATCGGCGAGGACCACGACCTCCGCGGCCGCCTGGACCAGCGCCCGGTCGACGCTCGCCGACAGCATGTTGGACGTCGACAGCCCCCGCTCGGCGGTCAGGCCGCTCCCGGAGAGGAACGCCCGGGACACCCTGAGCCCCTGAAGCGACTGCTCCGCCCCGCTGCCCACCAGCGCGTAGTTGGAGCCGCGCAGGGTGCCGCCGGTCATCACCACCTCGACACGGTTGGCGTGCGCCAGCGCCTGTGCGACCAGCAGGGAGTTGGTCACCACGGTCAGGCCCGGCACACGCGCGAGCCGGCGTGCCAGCTCCTGCGTGGTCGTTCCCGCGCCGACCACGATGGCCTCGCCTTCTTCGACCAGCCCCGCGGCGACATCGGCGATGGCCGTCTTCTCCGCGGTCGCGAGATGGGATTTCTGCGGGAAGCCGGACTCTCGCGTAAAACCGCCCGGCAGCACCGCACCGCCGTGCCGGCGGTCGAGGAGTCCTTCTGCCTCCAGGGCCCGCACGTCACGCCGTACGGTCACTTCGGAGGTCTGGACGACGCGGGCGAGCTCGCGGAGCGATACTGCCCCGTTGGCGCGCACCATTTCGAGGATCAACTGACGACGTTCTGCAGCGAACACGAAACTGACAGTAACCCCAGGTGCCGATTCTGTGCAGCCGTATACGCCGAATACGAGAAGTTCCGAACAAACGGGACCGCCCAGTGGTATAGGCGGTCCCGTTCCTCTGCGGTCCCCGACCGGATGATGTCCCGACTTGCCGGGGGTTGCCGGGGGTTGTCCCTCGCCGGAGGGGGCCTACGCTTCGGCGGAGGCCTTCCGCGTGTGCAACTGCCGCGCCACCTCGGCGATCGACCCCGAAAGCGAGGGGTACACGGTGAATGCGTTCGCGATCTGCTCGACCGTCAGATTGTTGTCGACCGCGATCGAGATCGGATGGATCAGTTCGGAGGCGCGCGGCGAGACCACCACGCCGCCCACCACGATCCCCGTGCCCGGACGGCAGAAGATCTTGACGAAACCGTCGCGGATGCCCTGCATCTTCGCGCGCGGGTTGCGCAGGAGGGGCAGCTTCACGACCCGGGCGTCGATCTTGCCCCCGTCGACATCGGCCTGGGTGTAACCCACAGTGGCGATCTCGGGGTCGGTGAAGACGTTGGCGGAGACGGTCTTCAGGTTCAGCGGGGTGACCGCGTCGCCCAGGAAGTGGTACATCGCGATACGGCCCTGCATCGCGGCGACCGAGGCCAGCGCGAAGACACCGGTGACGTCACCGGCCGCGTAGACACCGGGCGCGGACGTCCGTGAGACCTTGTCGGTCCAGATGTGGCCCGACTCCTTCAGCCGGACACCGGCCTCCTCCAGCCCCATCCCGGCGGTGTTCGGGATGGCGCCGACCGCCATCAGGCAGTGCGTGCCGGAGATGACCCGCCCGTCGGCGAGCGTGACCTCGACCCGGTCCCCGACCCGCTTGGCGGACTGGGCGCGCGAGCGGGCCATGACGTTCATGCCGCGGCGGCGGAAGACGTCCTCCAGGACGGCGGCCGCGTCCGGGTCCTCGCCCGGCAGCACGCGGTCGCGCGAGGAGACGAGCGTGACCCGCGACCCCAGCGCCTGGTAGGCACCGGCGAACTCGGCACCGGTCACACCGGAACCGACCACGATGAGCTCCTCGGGGAGCTCGTTCAGGTCGTACACCTGCGTCCAGTTGAGGATGCGCTCGCCGTCGGGCTGGGCGTCGGGGATCTCGCGCGGGTGGCCGCCCGTCGCGATGAGCACCGCGTCCGCCGTGAGCGTCTCCTCGGTACCGTCGGCCGCCGTCACGATCACCTGGCGGGAGCCGTCCAGCGACTGGCGGCCGTCGAGCCGGCCGCGACCGCGCATCACCCGGGCGCCCGCGCGGGTCACCGAAGCGGTGATGTCGTGGGACTGGGCGAGCGCGAGCCGCTTCACCCGCCGGTTGACCTTGCCGAGGTCCACCCCGACGATCCGGGCGGCCTGCTCGATGTGCGGCGTGTCGTCGGCGACGATGATGCCGAGCTCCTCGTGCGAGGAGTCGAAGTTCGTCATCACCTCGGCGGTCGCGATGAGGGTTTTCGAGGGCACGCAGTCGGTCAGGACGGACGCTCCGCCGAGGCCGTCGCAGTCGACGACGGTCACCTCCGCGCCGAGCTGGGCGCCCACGAGGGCCGCCTCGTATCCGCCGGGTCCGCCACCGATGATCACGATCCGGGTCACAGGGGTTACGCCTCGCGCTCTCGTCACGGCAACCCCGCGGACTGGGTGGGCCGGGGGTTCGGGGGTGGTCCCCGATGGATGGAGTACGTACTCCATTGTCCCGCACGACTCCGGGAGCTTCGCTCCGGGGCCCCGCATGATGGGGACTACCACGAAACAGCACCCACCCGCATCGCTCCCGTACCCTCGATCCCATGTCGCTCTACGCCGCGTACGCCGGCAACCTCGACGCGCGGCTGATGACCCGCCGCGCTCCGCACTCCCCGCTGCGTGGCACGGGCTGGCTCAACGGCTGGCGGCTGACGTTCGGCGGAGAACAGATGGGCTGGGAGGGCGCGCTCGCCACGATCGTCGAGGCGCCGCGCTCACAGGTCTTCGTCGCGCTGTACGACATCGCGCCGATGGACGAGGACTCCATGGACCGCTGGGAGGGTGTCGGACTCGACATCTACCGCCGTATGCGCGTGCGGGTCCACACCCTCGACGGCGAGGAGCCGGCGTGGGTGTACGTGCTCAACGCGTACGAGGGCGGCCTGCCGTCGGCCCGCTACCTGGGCGAGGTCGCGGACGCGGCGGAGTCGGCCGGGGCACCCCACGACTATGTGATGGAACTCCGCAAGCGCCCCTGCTGAAGAGCGGAGGAGCGGGCCTGACACCATCTTTGTCGGAAACGACAAGACAACGATCGCAGCTCCGTGGGCATCGTCATCTACGCGCGTAGGCAATCTCGGGCTACGCTCTTGGGCGTACTGCTTTTTTCCGGGGCACCCCCCGGACCCCCGGCCGCCCGAGGGCGGGCCGGGGCGACTGTTCCTTCGCGAGGCGAGAGACTCTGTGAACGCAACTGCCACCCCGGACCACTCCCAGGGCGCCCCTCTTGACCCGATGGTCGCCGCCGACGCCGCCGCCGCGCGCCTGCGCGAGCTGACCGGCGCCGAGACCCACGACGTCGCCCTCGTCATGGGCTCCGGCTGGGCTCCGGCCGTCGACGCGCTCGGCGCTCCCGACGCCGAGTTCCCGGTCACGGAGCTCCCCGGCTTCCCGCCGCCGGCCGTCGAGGGCCACGGCGGCAAGATCCGCTCGTACAAGATCGGCGAGAAGCGCGCCCTGGTCTTCCTGGGCCGTACGCACTTCTACGAGGGCCGTGGCGTCGCCGCCGTGGCCCACGGTGTGCGCACCGCCGTCGCCGCCGGCTGCAAGACCGTCGTGCTGACCAACGGCTGCGGCGGCCTGCGCGAGGGCATGCGCCCCGGTCAGCCGGTGCTGATCAGCGACCACATCAACCTGACGGCGGCCTCCCCCATCATCGGCGCGAACTTCGTCGACCTGACCGACCTGTACTCGCCGCGGCTGCGCGCGCTGTGCAAGGAAGTCGACGAGACCCTCGAAGAGGGCGTGTACGTGCAGTTCCCCGGCCCGCACTACGAGACCCCGGCCGAGATCAACATGGTCCGCGTCCTCGGCGGCGACCTGGTCGGCATGTCCACCGTCCTGGAGGCCATCGCGGCCCGTGAGGCGGGCGCGGAGGTCCTCGGCATCTCCCTCGTCACCAACCTGGCCGCGGGCCTTTCGGGTGAGCCGCTGAACCACGAGGAGGTCCTCCAGGCGGGTCGTGACTCGGCGGCGCGGATGGGTGAGCTGCTCACTCGCGTGCTCAACCGAATCTGACCCGGGGGCTCCCCGCCCCCGGGCCCCTCGGGTCACCGCACCCCTGCGGTGCGGCCCACCACCCGGGGCTCCGCCCCGGACCCCTGTTCGTCCGCGGACCGGTGGTCCGGCCGGCCACACCCGTTCCGCCCCGGCGGAACGCATGCCGACAACAGGGCGCACCCGGCACACGGCCCCGGGGCGGGGCCGTGCAGGGTCGTCCCCGCAGGGGTTGGCGGCGCTGAAACGGCTCCCTCGCAGGAGCCCCGGGCCGCCGGCCCCGAGGAGTCCAGCCCGGAGGGGCCACACCCCGCCACCCGCCGGCAGGCACCCGCACCCGCACCCGGAGACAGCGGGCACCACCCGCCGGCAGGCGCCGCACCCGCAGGGCGCCCCAGCCGCAGGTGCCGCGCCCACGGGGCACCGACCCGGGACGGGGTAGGCGTAAGCGAGCAGCAGCAGAACGAGCCGCAGCAGCTCATCCACACGAGACGAGACCAGACCAGAGAGGCACATTCACCGTGCAGCAGATCATCGCGCAGGCGGAGGCGTGGCTGGCCGAGGACCCGGACGCCGAGACCCGCGACGAGCTCGCCAAGCTCATCGAGGCCGGGGCCACCGAGGAGCTCGCGGCCCGGTTCAGCGGGACGCTCCAGTTCGGTACGGCCGGGCTGCGCGGCGAGCTGGGCGCGGGGCCGATGCGGATGAACCGCTCGGTGGTCATCCGGGCCGCCGCCGGGCTCGCGGCGTACCTGAAGGGCAAGGGCCAGGGCCACGGGCTCGTCGTGATCGGCTACGACGCCCGCTACAAGTCGGCGGACTTCGCCCGGGACACGGCCGCGGTGATGGTCGGCGCGGGCCTGCGCGCCGCCGTTCTGCCGCGCCCGCTCCCGACCCCTGTCCTGGCGTACGCCATAAGGCACCTGGGCGCCGTCGCGGGCGTCGAGGTGACCGCCAGCCACAACCCGCCGCGCGACAACGGCTACAAGGTCTACCTGGGGGACGGCTCGCAGATCGTGCCGCCCGCCGACGCGGAGATCGCCGCCGAGATCGCCGCGGTCGCGAGCCTGAACGACGTCCCGCGGCCGGAGGACGGCTGGGAGACGCTCGGCGACGAGGTCCTGGACGCCTACCTGACGCGTACGGACGCCGTGCTGAGCCCCGGCTCGCCGCGGACGGCGAACGTCGTCTACACGGCGATGCACGGCGTCGGCAAGGACGTCGTGCTCGCCGCCTTCGCCCGGGCCGGTTTCCCCGCGCCCGCGCTCGTGGCGGCGCAGGCGGAGCCGGACCCGGCCTTCCCGACCGTGGCGTTCCCGAACCCGGAGGAGCCCGGCGCCATGGACCTGGCCTTCGCCACGGCCCGTGAGGTCCGGCCGGACATCGTCATCGCGAACGACCCTGACGCCGACCGCTGCGCCGTCGCCGTGCCGGACGACTCCGTGGAGGGCGGCTGGCGGATGCTGCGCGGCGACGAGGTCGGCGCGCTGCTCGGCGCGCATCTGGTGCGCAAGGGGGCGACCGGCACGTTCGCGGAGTCGATCGTGTCGTCCTCCCTCCTGGGCCGGATCGCGGAGGCGGCCGGGCTCGGCTACGAGGAGACGCTGACCGGCTTCAAGTGGATCGCGCGGGTCGACGGCCTGCGGTACGGGTACGAGGAGGCGCTGGGCTACTGCGTCGACCCCGGCGGCGTCCGCGACAAGGACGGCATCACGGCGGCGCTGCTGGTGGCCGAGCTGGCCTCGGAGCTCAAGGAGCAGGGACGTACCCTGTCCGACCTGCTGGACGACCTGGCCGTCGAGCACGGTCTGCATGCCACGGACCAGCTCTCGGTGCGGGTGGAGGACCTGACCGTCATCGCGAACGCGATGCGCAGGCTGCGGGAGCGGCCGCCGTCGGCACTGGCGGGGCTGCGGGTCGCGTCGGCGGAGGACCTGACCCTCGGCACCGACCGGCTGCCCCCGACGGACGGCCTGCGCTACTACCTCGAAGGCGCCTTCAAGGCGCGGGTGATCGTCCGCCCGAGCGGCACGGAGCCGAAGCTCAAGTGCTACCTGGAGGTCGTGGTCCCGGTCGGCGAGGCCGGCGAGCTGGCGGGCGCACGCGCCCGAGGCGCCGACGTCCTCGCCGCGATCAAGCGGGACCTGGCGGCGGCCGCCGGCATCTGAGGCCCCCACGCGCTCCGCGACGCGCGGCACTTGTGCGTGCCCGTACGGACTTCTCCGTACGGGCACGCGCCGTTTCCGGCGGGTGTTCCCGTGCGGGTGAATCTCGTACGGCACTTGCCGGACGGTTCGGGTAGCCGCCCGGCCCCGCCGAGGAAGGTCACCCCGGTATCCCCGTCGAGCCCTGGAGGGTCGCCGTGCCGCCGTCGGTGATCACCGTCCGCCCGAGCGTCCCCGCGTCCCGGCGGCCGCCGTCCCGGGAGGACGGCGGTGTGCGGGGCAGGGCCGTCCGCTCGCTGGCGTACGCCGCGCCGGCGCTGCTGGGCTATCTGATGGTGCGGCTCTCGGGGTTGCTGGTGCTGGCCCGGTGGGCGCATCTGAAGGGCCACGGGGTGTGGCCGACGCTGGCCACGTCGTGGGACTCCGACTGGTACCTGGGCATCGCCGACCACGGCTACCAGGACCGTCTCGGCACCGCCATGGACTCCAACAACCTGGCGTTCTTCCCGCTCTACCCGGTGCTGATCAAGGCGGTCGCGGGGGTGACGCCCGGGTCGCGCGCCTCGGTCGGCCTGGTGCTGGCGATGGTGTTCTCGCTGGTGGCGGCCTGGGGGGTGTTCGCGGTCGGCGACCGGCTGTGCGGGCAGCGGACGGGGGCGGTGCTGGCCGTGCTGTGGGGCGCGCTGCCGGTGGGGATCGTGCAGTGGATGGGCTACACGGAGTCGCTGTTCACGGCGCTCGCCGCGTGGGCGCTGTTCGCGGTGCTGTCCGGCCACTGGTACGTGGCGGCCGCGCTCGCCTGTGCGGCCGGGCTGACGCGGCCCACCGGTGTGGCGGTGGCCGCTGCTGTGGTGGTGCCGGGGCTGCTCGCGGCGGTCCGCGGGCGCCGGAGGGCGCCGCTCGTGGCGGCGCTCGCCGCTCCGCTGGGCTGGCTGGGGTACGTCGCCTGGGTGGGTGTCCGGGTGGGCCGCTGGGACGGGTACTTCGCGGTGCAGCGGCTGTGGCGCAACGAGTGGGACGGTGGCGTGGTGACGCTGCGGGAGATGCGCGAGCTGCTGGCGTACGACCGGACTCCGCAGCTGTTCCTGGTGGTGGTGTCGGTGGTGTTGGTGGTGTCGGCGGGGCTGTTCGTGCTGTGCGTGGCCGACCGGCAGCCGCTGCCGCTGCTGGTCTTCTCCGGGGTGCTGCTGCTGGTGGTGCTGGGCAGCGGCGGGGTGTACTTCCCGCGGGCCCGCTTCCTGCTGCCCGCCTTCCCGCTGCTGCTGCCGCTCGCGGAGGCGGTCTCCCGGGCCAGGCTGCCGGCGGCGGGACTGGCCCTGTGCGCGGCCGCGCTGTCGTCGGCGTGGCTGGGCGCGTACATGCTGCTGGTGTGGCCGGGCCCGCCGTGAGCCCGTCCACGGGCCGGGGGCGGTGGCGCGGCGCGCCCCTGCCCCCGCCGCCTCAGCCGGTCGCCAGCAGGACGACCAGGACGAGGAGGCCCGCCACGGCCGGGGCGAGGATCTCGTACGCCCAGCGGATGGCCGGCTCGCCCTGGGCGGTGGGCCGGGACGCGCCGCGCTCGGCGAGTTCGCGCAGATCCGCGACGGCCTGGTCGGCGGCGGCGAGCCGGGCCTCGGAGTCGGTGACGCCGGGCTGCACGGGCGTGTGGCCGTGCGGGTCGTCCTGGGCGGCCCGGGCCTGCCTGCGGGCGGCACGCTTGCGGTCGCGCAGCGACACGGGCATGGACCAGAGCTGGTACCTGGTGCCGTCGTTGGTGATGACCTCGCTGGAGTAGCCGGCGCGTACGTCCGCGACGGCCGACCACGGCAGCACGACGGTGCGGAACGGGTTGCGCACCCGCATCCGGTCCTCGTTGGCGTACACGGCGGGCCGGATGGTGAAGGCGACGATGAGCGGCACGACCAGCAGCAGCGCGGCGAGGGCGATCCAGGGTGAGCGGCCGTCGCCCCGGACCAGTGCGTCACCGCCGATCCAGGCCGTGAGGGCGAGCATCAGCACGCCGCCCGCGATCCCGAGGGGTGACCGGAAGACCCGGTCCGCGTAGGCCGGCTCGGGGGGCTGCTCAGGGGTCGGGCTCGTCATGGGGCCGATTCTGCCTCACCGTCCCGGGACGGTGAGATCGGCGTACAGGATGATGTTGTCGGGCCGGTGCCCGTCGACGAGGTCGCCGCCGCAGGTGATCAGGCGCAGCTCGGGCCGCGCGGTGTCGCCGTACACCTTGGCGGTGGGGAAGGCGTCCTTGGCCACCTGCTCCAGGGCGCGGACGCGGAAGACGGCGGTGGTGCCGTCGGCGCGCGTGACGATGATGTCGTCCCCGGCGCCCACCTTCGCGATGTCCTTGAGGACGGCTGGGCCGTTCGTGGTGTCGAAGTGCCCGATGAGGACGGCGGGGCCGGTCTCGCCGGGCGTGACGCCCTTGTCGTACCAGCCGATCCGGTCCGCCTGTGCGACGGACGGGACCTCGACCGTGCCGTCGGCGGCGAGGCCGAGTTCCAGTACGGGGCCGGTGTCGACCCCGGCGGCGGGAACCCGGACCCGGACCGGCCGGGAGGCGGGCATCGGGGTCGCGGCCGGGGTGGCGGCCTCGGGGGGCGCGGACGTCTCGGTGATGTGTGCGGGCGGCGCCGGGGCGGCGGTGCCGCAGCCGGTCAGAGCGGCCGCGGGCGCGGCGACGAGGAGCAGCGCGGTGACGAGCCGGTGCTTCATGAAGGCTCCTGGCGGGGTCCTGACGGGGGTTTGGGGCGCGGGTCCTGAACGTGGGCGGCGGGCCGCCGCTGGGGTGTGTGCGGCGGCCCGCCAGGGGGAGGGGGATGGCCTGCTCGGGTCAAGGGACAGGCGTTCGGGCGGGGGTGGTTCAGCCGCGGCCGGTGGTCCGGCGGCGCAGGACGACGAAGCCGAGGCCGGCCGCGGCGACGGCGGCGGCTCCGGTGCCGGAGGCGATCAGTGCGGTGCGGTTGTCCTGTTCGACCGACTCGGCGCCGGCGGCCACGCCGCCCCGGGGCACGACGGACGTCTGGACGGTGCCGCCCTGCGGGGCGGTACCGGCGGACGTGCCGGTGGCGGTGGACGGCGTGGCGGAGGGCGACGGCGTGGCGGAGGGCTTGTCCCCGCCGGTCTTGCCCTCGCCCTTCCCCTCGCCCTTGTCGCCGTCCTTGTCGCCGGTGGGCCTGGCGGCCGGGGCGTCGGCGCCCAGGTACACGGCCGCGGCCTGGCTGCCGGTGCCGAGGATGTAGTGCGAGAAGGTGCCGTCGCGGTCGAGCACGATGACGGCGGAGCCCTCGCGGAAGACCAGGCGGCCGCTGTCGCCGACGAAGACGACGCCCTTCGGCCAGCCGTTGTTGTACGCGGAGATCGCGTACCGCCCGTCCGCCTTCGTGATCTTGATGAGCAGGCCGTTGGGGAGCTTGTAGACACCGGGCTCGGCGCCCGTCACGACGTTGACGGTGCCCAGCCAGCTGTGGGTGGAGCCGTCGGCGTTCAGGACGAAGTACTGGACGTCGTTCTGGCCCGCGACGGAGCCGCCGTCGGCGTCGAGGACGCCGATCGAGGAGCCGCCGACGAAGGAGTCGGCGCGGTGGTGACGGGCCCCGCTCTTGTAGATCTTGACGTACGTGCCGTTGGCCAGGGTCTCGGTGCGGACGAGCGGCCCCCAGTCCTTGTGGACCTCGTCGGCGGTGACGGTTCCCTCGACGCGGAGGGTGATCCAGAGCGCGTTGTACGACCTGCTCTCACCGGACTTGAGCGTGAACAGCACCCGCTCGCCCTTGAGCACGTCCGCCGTGAAGTCGTCGGTGCCGGCCCGGTGGACCTTGGCGGTCATGCCCTCGGGCAGAGTCTGGGTCCTGAGGAGCTGCCGCTCGGCGTCAGTGGTGTGGGGCTGCGCCGGGCCGGCCGGGGTGGGGGCGGCCTCGGCCGCGATGGCCGTGGCGACGGGGGTGAGGGCGACACCGGCGAGGACGGCGGTGGCGATGGCGGTGCGAAGGGCGAAACGCATGACGACTCCGTGAAGCTGAGCGAGGTGGAAGAAGACGGAAGAGCCGCATGCCGCCTGCTCCGGGGGCACCTCCCGGCCGATGTCGGTCGGTGAGGGTGGGGCCTGTGAGTTCTGGCGGGCTGCACGAACAAAGTTATGGATCTTGTGTGCGGGAGCCGTCCGCTCCCTGTCACGGGCGCGTGACAGACCTCACCGCCCTCTCGTGTCCCGGCGCTCACCAGGGCTTTTCCACAGGGTCCGGATGCGGGGCTGTACAGGCCGCTACGCGCGTAGATATGCTCGAGTGGTGACCATGCCCTCCACCCTCAACGCATTCGCTGACGTGACGGCGTCCGACAGCACACTGCGCCGCTTCCTCCACGGGCTGCCCGGCGTGGACGCCGTCGGCCTGGAAGCGCGCGCCGCGTCTCTCGGTACGCGCTCGATCAAGACCACGGCGAAGGCCTACGCCATCGACCTGGCCATCTCGATGATCGACCTGACGACGCTCGAAGGCGCGGACACCCCGGGCAAGGTCCGGGCGCTCGCCGCCAAGGCCGTCAACCCCGACCCGACCGACCGCACCACCCCGCACACCGCCGCGGTCTGCGTCTACCCCGACATGGTGGCCACCGCGAAGGCCGCCCTGACGGGCTCGGACGTGAAGGTGGCCTCCGTCGCCACGGCCTTCCCGGCCGGCCGCGCCGCCCTCGACGTCAAGCTCGCCGACACCCGTGACGCCGTCGCGGCCGGGGCGGACGAGATCGACATGGTGATCGACCGCGGGGCGTTCCTCGCGGGCGACTACCTGAAGGTGTACGACGAGATCCGCGCCGTGAAGGAGGCCTCGGGCGAGGCCCGTCTGAAGGTCATCTTCGAGACCGGCGAGCTCTCCACGTACGACAACATCCGCCGCGCCTCCTGGCTCGGCATGATCGCCGGGGCGGACTTCATCAAGACCTCCACCGGCAAGGTCGGCGTCAACGCCACCCCCGCGAACACGCTCCTGATGCTGGAGGCCGTGCGCGACTTCCGCGCCCAGACAGGGGTACAGGTCGGAGTGAAGCCCGCGGGCGGAATCCGCACCACGAAGGACGCCATCAAGTTCCTGGTCCTGGTCAATGAGACCGTCGGCGAGGACTGGCTGGACAACCACTGGTTCCGGTTCGGCGCGTCGAGCCTGCTGAACGACCTGCTCATGCAGCGTCAGAAGCTGGCCACCGGACGTTACTCCGGTCCCGACTACGTGACGGTGGACTGATCACGATGACTAAGTTCGATTACGCACCCGCCCCCGAGTCCCGCTCGGTCGTCGACATCGCGCCGTCCTACGGCCTCTTCATCGACGGTGAGTTCACCGAGGCCGCGGACGGCCGGGTCTTCAAGACGATCTCCCCCGCCACGGAGGAGGTGCTGTCCGAGGTCGCCCAGGCCGGTGCCGAGGACGTGGACCGGGCCGTGCGGGCGGCCCGCAAGGCGTTCGGGAAGTGGTCGGCGCTGCCGGGCGCCGAGCGCGCCAAGTACCTCTTCCGCATCGCCCGGATCATCCAGGAGCGCAGCCGCGAGCTGGCCGTCCTGGAGACCCTGGACAACGGCAAGCCGATCAAGGAGACGCGCGACGCGGATCTCCCCCTGGTCGCGGCGCACTTCTTCTACTACGCGGGCTGGGCCGACAAGCTCGACCACGCCGGTTACGGCGCGAACCCGCGCCCGCTGGGCGTGGCCGGCCAGGTCATCCCGTGGAACTTCCCGCTGCTGATGCTCGCGTGGAAGATCGCCCCGGCGCTCGCCACCGGTAACACGGTGGTGCTGAAGCCGGCCGAGACGACCCCGCTGTCCGCGCTGTTCTTCGCCGACATCTGCCGGCAGGCGGGGCTGCCGAAGGGCGTCGTCAACATCCTCCCCGGGTACGGGGACACCGGTGCGGCGCTCGTGGAGCACCCGGACGTCGACAAGGTCGCCTTCACCGGCTCGACCGCCGTCGGCAAGGCCATCGCGCGCCAGGTCGCGGGGACGAAGAAGAAGGTCACCCTGGAGCTGGGCGGCAAGGGCGCCAACATCGTCTTCGACGACGCCCCGATCGACCAGGCCGTCGAGGGCATCGTCAACGGCATCTTCTTCAACCAGGGCCAGGTCTGCTGCGCGGGCTCCCGCCTGCTGGTCCAGGAGTCGGTCCAGGACGAGCTGCTGGAGGCGCTGAAGCGCCGGCTGTCCACGCTGCGCCTGGGCGACCCGCTGGACAAGAACACCGACATCGGCGCGATCAACTCGGCCGAGCAGCTGGCGCGGATCACCGCGCTCGCGGAGACCGGCGAGGCGGAGGGCGCCGAGCGCTGGTCGCCGGCCTGCGAGCTGCCGTCGGCGGGGTACTGGTTCGCCCCCACGCTCTTCACCAACGTCACGCAGGCGCACACCGTGGCGCGTGACGAGATCTTCGGCCCGGTCCTGTCGGTGCTGACGTTCCGTACGCCGGACGAGGCCGTCGCCAAGGCCAACAACAGCCAGTACGGCCTGTCCGCGGGCATCTGGACCGAGAAGGGCTCCCGCATCCTCGCGGTGGCGAACAAGCTCCGCGCGGGCGTCGTCTGGGCCAACACGTTCAACAAGTTCGACCCGACCTCGCCGTTCGGCGGCTACAAGGAGTCGGGCTTCGGCCGCGAGGGCGGCCGTCACGGCCTGGAGGCTTACCTCGATGTCTGACAAGTCCGAGCAGCGGCTGAGCGTTTTCAAGACCTACAAGCTGTTTATCGGGGGCAAGTTCCCCCGCTCCGAGAGCGGCCGGGTGTACGAGGTGACGGCGAAGACATCGGCCGCTGACGCGGCGGGCAAGGGCAAGTGGCTGGCCAACGCCCCGCTCTCCTCCCGCAAGGACGCGCGTGACGCGGTCGTCGCGGCCCGCAAGGCCTTCGGCGGCTGGTCGGGTGCGACGGCGTACAACCGCGGGCAGATCCTCTACCGCATCGCCGAGATGCTGGAGGGCCGCCGGGGCCAGTTCGTGCACGAGGTGGCGGCGGCGGAGGGCCTGTCGAAGTCCAGGGCGGCGGAGGTCGTGGACGCCGCGATCGACCGCTGGGTCTGGTACGCGGGCTGGACGGACAAGATCGGCCAGGTCGTGGGCGGGGCCAACCCCGTCGCGGGGCCCTTCTTCAACCTGTCCACTCCGGAGCCGACCGGTGTCGTCACGATCGTGGCCCCGCAGGAGTCGTCGTTCCTGGGCCTGGTCTCGGTGATCGCCCCGGTGATCGCCACGGGCAACACGGCCGTGGTGATCGCGTCCGAGAAGGCGCCCCTGCCGGCGCTGTCCCTGGGCGAGGTGCTGGCCACCTCCGACCTGCCGGGCGGTGTCGTCAACATCCTGTCCGGCAAGGCGTCGGAGATGGGCCCGCACCTGGCGGCCCACCAGGACGTCAACGCGATCGACCTGACGGGCGCGGACGACGAGCTGGCCCGTGAGCTGGAGATCGCTGCCGCGGACAACCTCAAGCGGGTTCTTCGTCCACAGCCTGTGGATTTCTCGGCCGATCCCGGCACGCACCGCATGACGGCGTTCCTGGAGACCAAGACGGTCTGGCACCCGACGGGTTCCCTGGGCGCCTCGGGCTCGGCGTACTGAGCCGGCGCGCCCCCACGACCAGGCGGCCCCGCCACCCCTCCGTCCGGGGGTGGCGGGGCCGCCTTCCCACAGGACTCAGCCCGGGATGACACCTCCGAGCAGGGGCCCGGCCCCGGGCAGCTCGGGGGCGGTGGTGAGTGAGCCGGTGAGCGCCGTGGAGTCGAACGGCCGGAAGTCGGCGACCTGGGCGCCCACGCCGTTGTCGAGCGGGTCGACGCCCGTCCCGGCCAGCGGGTTGATCTTCAGGTTCTTGGCCACGCCCGTCACGGCCGGGACCGCCGCGTCCACGCCCTTCATCGCCGAGGCCGGGTCCAGGTTCACCGGCGGTGCGGCGTGCGCCGTTCCGCCGGCGGCGCCGAGCGCGGCGCCGACCGCCGTAAGGGCCAGCCCGGCCTTCAGGAAGGGACGACGTGCCATGGTGATCTCCTGCCGCGAACGGTAATCAGTCGAGCACGCAGCGTATTTGAGATGTGATGCTGGATACCAACGGGTGCGGCGAGGGGTCCCCCGCCCGGCTCAATGCCTCACACTGGTGTCCCGTGAGTTCCCAACCCATTCCGACCCGCGTCGTGCTGCTCGCGGGCCCCTCCGGTTCCGGAAAGTCCTCGCTCGCCGCCCGCTCGGGACTGCCCGTGCTGCGCCTCGACGATTTCTACAAGGAGGGCGACGACCCGACGCTGCCCCTGGTCGCCGGGAGCGCGGACATCGACTGGGACTCACCGCTGTCCTGGGACGCGGACGCCGCGCTGGCCGCCATCGCGGAACTGTGCGAGACGGGGCGCACCACCGTCCCGGTGTACGACATCGCCACCAGCTCGCGCGTCGACCGGGAGACGTTCGACATCGAACGCACCCCGCTGTTCGTCGCCGAGGGCATCTTCGCCGCGGACATCGTCACGCGCTGCCAGGAGCTGGGGGTCCTCGCGGACGCGCTCTGTCTGCGCGGCCGCCCCTCGACCACCTTCCGCCGCCGGCTGCTGCGCGATCTGCGCGAGGGCCGCAAGTCGGTGCTGTTCCTGCTGCGCAGGGGCTGGCGGCTGATGCGTGCCGAGCGTTCGATCGTCGCCCGCCAGACGGCGCTGGGCGCGCACCCGTGCGGCAGGGACGAGGCGCTGGGCCGGCTGGCGGCGGCCGCCGCGGGCCGCTGCCGGCCGCCCGCCGTGCGCGAGGCCGCGTAGGACCGGTCCGCGTGCACGCATGGGCGCGGGGCCGGACAAGACCCCCCGTCCTGTCCGGCCCCGCGCCGTTTCCCCCGTGCTCCCCCGTGTTCCCCGTTGTCCCCCCGTTGCGGGGCCGCGGTATCCCCCGAGACCGCGGCCTCCCCCGTTGCCTTCAGGCCACCAACTGACCGAAGGACTCCTCTTCGTCACGGCCGAAGCTGAGGACCTCGTCCTCGCGCAGCCGGCGGAGCGACCGCCAGATGCTCGACTTCACCGTGCCGACGCTGATGTCCAGGATCTCCGCGATCTCCGGATCGGTGCGGCCCTCGTAGTAGCGCAGGACCAGCATGGTGCGCTGCAGCTCGGGCAGCCGGGCGAGCGCCTGCCAGAGCACCGCGCGCAGCTCGGTGCCGCGCATCGCGTCGGTGTCGCCCGCCGTCTCCGGCAGCTCCTCCGTCGGGTACTCGTTGAGCTTGCGCCGCCGCCACGCGCTGATGTGCAGGTTCGTCATGGTGCGGCGGAGGTAGCCCCCGACCGCGGCCTTGTCGCTGATGCGGTCCCACGCCCGGTACGTCGAGAACAGCGCGCTCTGCAGCAGGTCCTCGGCCTCGAACCGGTCACCGGTCAGGTGGTAGGCGGTGGCGTACAGGGAGGCCCGGCGCTCCTGAACGTAGGCGGTGAACTCCGCCTCCGACAGGTTCCCCCGTTCCGCCCCGGCCTCCCCGTACGCCGCTCCCCCGTCAGTCACGGCCACCATGTAGGGCGCCTTGTGCTGACGCCCGGCGCTGCGAACGCACCCCCGCCCGTTCACCGCGCCGGACTTCTCGGTGCTCCGCGTGACGTCGTGGAGACGCGTGACAACTGCGCTTGAGGTGGTGCTGTGCAGTGCGTTCATCTCGCGCCCCCCGTCGGTTGGAGTCTGCTTCGGTCCGTGTGCCAATGAGCTTGCCCGGGTCACTTCATAGCGGTGTCCGCCGACTGTCACAGGCCTGTCACAGGGCCCGTCGGTGTACGACGGTCGAACTCCCCCTCCCCCATGGGACAGAATGTCGCCGTGCCTTTCCTGTTGCTGATCGAGGACGACGACGCCATCCGCACGGCCCTCGAACTCTCCCTGTCACGCCAGGGCCACCGTGTGGCCACCGCGGCGACGGGCGAGGACGGCCTGAAACTGCTGCGGGAGCAGCGGCCGGACCTGATCGTGCTGGATGTGATGCTGCCCGGCATCGACGGGTTCGAGGTGTGCCGGCGCATCCGGCGCACGGACCAGCTGCCGATCATCCTGCTGACCGCGCGCAGCGACGACATCGACGTGGTGGTCGGGCTGGAGTCCGGCGCGGACGACTATGTCGTCAAACCGGTGCAGGGGCGGGTTCTGGACGCGCGCATCCGGGCGGTGCTGCGGCGCGGCGAGCGCGAGTCGACGGACTCGGCGACGTTCGGGTCGCTGGTCATCGACCGTTCGGCGATGACCGTCACGAAGAACGGCGAGGACCTGCAGCTCACGCCGACCGAGCTGCGCCTGCTGCTGGAGCTGAGCCGCAGGCCGGGCCAGGCCCTGTCGCGCCAGCAACTGCTGCGACTGGTGTGGGAGCACGACTACCTGGGCGACTCGCGCCTGGTGGACGCGTGCGTGCAGCGCCTGCGGGCGAAGGTCGAGGACGTCCCGTCCTCACCGACCCTGATCCGTACGGTCCGGGGTGTGGGCTACCGGCTGGACGTGCCTGCGTGAGCGACGCGCGCGCGACCGGTGTCGCCGGCAAGGCGAAGAAGGGGCTCCTGGCGGTGGTTCGGCTGACCAGTCTGCGGCTTCGGCTCGTCCTCGTGTTCGCCGCCGTCGCGCTGACCGCGGCCGTCTCGGCCTCCGGGATCGCGTACTGGCTCAACCGTGAGGCGGTGCTGACGCGTACGCAGGACGCGGCGCTGAACGACTTCCGGCAGGAGATGCAGAACCGGGCGGCCACGCTGCCGCTGCGGCCGACGCAGGAGGAGCTGCGGCGCACCGCGGAACAGATGTCGGCCGGCAACGCCGGGTACTGCGTGCTGCTGCTGGGTGAGCGGGACGAGGGCAAGCCGATCGTCGGGGCGTCCGATCCGGACCGGTTCACGCTGGACGACGTGCCGAAGGAGCTCCAGGTCGCGGTGAACGAGCGGCAGGAGGTCACGGAGGGCAACGCGTACCCGTACCACCTGTTCTGGCTGCGGACGACGCGCGGCAACACGCCGTACCTGGTGGGCGGCACGCGGATCACCGGTGGTGGTCCGACGGGGTACGTGTTCAAGTCGCTGGAGGCGGAGCGGCAGGACCTCAATTCGCTGGCCTGGTCGCTGGGCATCGCGACGTTCCTGGCGCTGCTGGGTTCGGCGCTGCTCGCGCAGGCCGCGGCGACGACCGTGCTCCGGCCGGTGCACCGGCTCGGGGAGGCGGCGCGGCGGCTCGGTGAGGGCGAGCTCGACACCCGGTTGCGGGTGTCGGGGACGGACGAACTGGCGGAGCTGTCCCGTACGTTCAACAGCGCCGCGGAGAACCTGCAGAAGAAGGTCGCGGACATGAGCGCGCGGGAGGAGTCGAGCCGGCGTTTCGTCGCGGACATGTCCCATGAGCTGCGTACGCCGCTGACCGCGCTGACGGCCGTGACGGAGGTGCTGGAGGAGGAAGAGGAGAGCCTCGATCCGATGATCGCGCCGGCCGTCGCGCTGGTGGTCAGCGAGACGAGGCGGCTCAACACGCTCGTCGAGAACCTGATGGAGGTCACGCGTTTCGACGCGGGCACGGCCCGGCTGGTCCTGGACGACGTGGACGTCGCGGATCAGGTCACGGCGTGTGTGGACGCGCGGGCCTGGCTGGACGCGGTGGAGCTGGACGCCGAGCGCGGGATCATGGCGCGGCTCGATCCGCGCCGGCTGGACGTGATCCTGGCGAACCTCATCGGCAACGCGCTGAAGCACGGCGGTTCGCCGGTGCGGGTCGCGGTGCGCACCGCGGACGACGATCTGATCATCGAGGTGCGGGACCACGGGCCGGGCATTCCCGAGGACGTCCTGCCGCACGTCTTCGACCGGTTCTACAAGGCGAGCGCGTCACGGCCGCGTTCGGAGGGCTCGGGGCTCGGGCTGTCGATCGCGATGGAGAACGCGCACATCCACGGCGGCGACATCACGGCGGCGAACTCGCCGGACGGCGACGGCGCGGTCTTCGTGCTGCGGCTGCCCCGTGATGCCTCGGGCATCGCCCGCGGGGTGCGGACGAGCAGCGACCAGGGTGCGGAGAACGGGGAGGGCGCGGGGCATGAGGGTGCGTGAGCGGCTGGCGCGGCGGCGGGCCGCCGCGCTCGCGGGGGTCGTCATAGCCTCCGCGCTCGCCTCCGGGTGCGGCATCCGTACGACGTCGGTGCCGGTGGACGCGGGCGCGGCACCTTCGCGGCTGCCCTGCAGCCTGTCCGGTGAGGACGTGGCGACGCAGTCCCAGCAGACGGTGCCGGTGAGGATCCATCTGGTCTGCGCTTCCGGGCTGCAGGCGGTGGACCGTTCGGCCCCGGTGACGGGCGAGAAGGGCCGCCGGACCCGGGTCGAGACGGCCCAGGCGCTGCTGAACCAATTGCAGGCGGAGCCGTCGGAGACGGAGCGCGAGGCGGGTTTCAGCACGGCCGTCCCGGCGCCGATGACGGTGTCGGCCGGGCGCGCGGGTGATCCGGCGGGGGCGCTGCGGCTGAGCCGGCAGCCCGAGGACCTGCCGGCCACGGCGCTGGCGCAGATCGTGTGCACGTTCGCCGAGAACGCGACGGCCGCCAGTGGCGGGGCGGCGGTGCTGGGCGGCCCGGGCGACTATCCGGTGCGCCGCTACGTCTGCACTCCGGAACTGAAGGAGCGGCCCGAGTCGGCCGCTCCGACACCATCGAGCTGAGACACCAGTCGGTTTCCGGACAGTCCTGGGTTGTCGCGGAACCGATCCTGCCGGTGACCGCGTCTTGGGTGGCGTGCAGCGTCAAGGTTCGGGCGGCAGTGCCGCCATCCGCTTTCGCGTGGCGGGGATGGTCCTCCTCCTCGCACATCTGGTGCTCGTGGCGTGGCTGACCCTCCGGCCGCTGGATGTGCTGTGGGTGACGGCGGCCAATCTGGAGCCGTTCGCGGCGATCAAGGCGGATCTGGCGCTGGGGCCGGTGGAGGCCGCGCGGCGGATCGGCGAGGGCCTGTTGCTGCTGGCACCGCTCGGTGTGCTGCTGCCGATGGCGGGCGGGCGGCTGGATGTCTCCCCGTGGGCCTCGATGGCGCGGACGGTCGCGGCCGGGGCGCTGCTGTCGCTGGGCATCGAGCTGGCGCAGACGGTGGTGCCGGGCCGGGTCGTCGACGTCGACGCGCTGCTGCTGAACACCTCGGGTGTGGCCCTCGCGCATCTTCTGGTCGTTCCGGCCGGCCGGTCGCGGCTCCGCCGCAAGCGGGAGGGCTCCGCCCCGCGACGGACCCGGCCGCGCGGGACGACCCTGCTGCGGGAGGAGGGCTCTCAGGGTCCGACCCCGACGATTCCCAGGGTCGGGATCGCCCCGTAGTCCGACGCTTTGTCCCCTGCTCCGGGCGAGCATGGAGTCATCGGGAGGCCGAAGGAACGGCTCCCGGACGACGACTCGCGAAGGAGCCCACCATGGCCGCACTTGCCCGCCCTCGTGACGGACGCATGATCGGCGGAGTGTGCGCAGCGCTGGCACGGCGCTTCGGCACCTCCGCGACGACGATGCGCGTGATCTTCCTGGCCTCGTGCCTGCTGCCGGGCCCGCAGTTCGTGCTGTACCTGGCGCTGTGGGCGCTGCTGCCGTCGGAGAAGGCCGCGACGCCGGCCTGGTAGGCACGCGGGACTCCGGGACGGACGAACGGTGGGGCGCACACCCTTCAGGGTGTGCGCCCCACCGCTGTGACTACGGGAGTGCTCACACCCCGGTCTGGACACCCGGTCCGGCGACGCCGACGGGGAGACCGCCCATGAGGGCGCCGACCATGGCCGGTTCGACGGGAGCGGCGGCCGGGTTCGCGGCCTCGGTGACGGCGCCGAGCAGGAGCTGGGCGGTGGTCGCGGCGTCGGCCAGCCCGCCCGGAGCCTGCTGGACGGTCTCCTGGAGCGGGACGGCGCTGCTGGTCCTCTCCATCACGCTACCGACGGCGGGGCCGACGGCCGGACCGACGGGAACCGCGGCGGCGCTTCCGGCTGCGGTGGCGGCGAAAGCGGCACCGAGGGCGGCGACACCGAGGGTCTTGGCGGCAGACTGCTTCATCGAATTTCGTCCTTGGGGGAACTCGGGGGAGATGAGCGGCTCAGCAACTTAGTCAGCGCGCTCCGGGCCCCGCAAACGCCGGAAACGGCCAGGTCATGGAATTCCCGGCCGTTTCCTGGAGGGTTGTTCAGCCTTCCGGGAGGGAGGAATCGCTGGTCGTGGCGGTCTGCTTGAACAGCCATTCGGACTTCAGCTCCGCGTACCCGGGCTTGATCACGTCATTGATCATCGCGAGCCGTTCGTCGAAAGGAATGAATGCTGATTTCATCGCATTGACTGTGAACCACTGCATGTCATCGAGCGTGTAACCGAATGTCTCGGTCAGCAGCTCGAATTCGCGGCTCATGCTGGTGCCGGACATCAGGCGGTTGTCGGTGTTGACCGTGGCCCTGAAGTGCAGGGTGCGCAGGAGCCCGATGGGGTGCTCGGCGTAGGACGCGGCGGCGCCGGTCTGGAGGTTGGACGTGGGGCAGAGCTCCAGCGGGATGCGCTTGTCGCGTACGTACGCGGCGAGGCGGCCGAGCCGCACGCCGCCGTCGTCGGCGACCTCGATGTCGTCGATGATGCGGACGCCGTGGCCGAGGCGGTCGGCGCCGCACCACTGGAGCGCCTGCCAGATGGAGGGGAGGCCGAAGGCCTCGCCCGCGTGGATGGTGAAGTGGTTGTTCTCCCGCTTGAGGTACTCGAAGGCGTCGAGGTGACGGGTGGGCGGATAGCCGGCCTCGGCTCCGGCGATGTCGAAGCCGACGACTCCCTGGTCGCGGTAGCGGTTGGCGAGTTCGGCGATCTCCAGGGCGCGCGCGGCGTGCCGCATGGCGGTGAGCAGCGCGCCGACGCGGATGCGGTGGCCGCTCTCGCGGGCGCGCCGCTCGCCCTCGCGGAAGCCCTGGTTGACGGCTTCGACGACCTGTTCGAGGGTGAGGCCGGCTTCCAGGTGCTGTTCGGGGGCGTAGCGCACCTCGGCGTAGACGACGCCGTCCTCGGCGAGGTCCTCCGCGCACTCGGCGGCGACGCGGACGAGGGCCTCGCGGGTCTGCATGACGGCGCAGGTGTGCGCGAAGGTTTCCAGGTAGCGCTCCAGCGAGCCGGAGTCGGCGGCTTCGCGGAACCAGATGCCGAGCTTGTCGGGCTCGTTCTCGGGGAGCGAGTCGTATCCGCTGTCGCGGGCGAGTTCGATGATCGTGCCGGGGCGCAGTCCGCCGTCGAGGTGGTCGTGGAGCAGGACCTTCGGGGCGCGGCGGATCTGGTCCGCGGTGGGGACGTTGGGGGTCTGGCTCGTCATTTTCCAACCGTAGTCCCTACGCGCGTAGAAGGCTCCCTTTGCTCACGAGTCTCCTGACGTATCTCCGCCGGGTCGTCGATACGCAACGGTGACCCCCCGTACGAACCGCGTACACCTCCTCTTCTGAGACTGTTCTGCCATGGCACACCACGCACTCGTAGGGACGGGCGGCGCGCGGGCGCCCCGGCTGGGCCGGGCGCTGGGGACGGCCAGGAGGGCCGTCGCGGGGGCGGTGCTGCTCCTTCCCGACGGCTCGCCGGAGTCGGTGCGCGGCCCGTCGGCCGTCGCGCACGCGGCGGCGCTGCCGCTGGCCCGCGTGCTGGTGCGGGCGGGTCGCTCCGAGGGTCTCGTGGCGCACGTGGTCCGCTATCGGGGCCGCGGCTGGAACGGCACGGACGCACGGCTCGCCGCGGACGCCCGGTGGGCGGTGTCGGAGGTGGTACGCCGCTACGGCGACGTCCCGGTCTGTCTGGCCGGGCACGGCATGGGCGGCCGCGCGGCTCTGCGGGCCGCGGGCCACACGGCCGTCAATTCGGTGCTCGCGCTCGCCCCTTGGCTGCCGGAGGACGACGTGGCGGCGGCACCCGAACCGGTGAAGCAGCTCGCCGGCCGCCACGTGCTGATCGCGCACGGCACCAACGACGCGAGGAGCGACCCGGAGCTGTCCTACCGGCTCGCGGAACGCGCGAAGAAGGTCAATCGCCACACCTGCCGCTTCGAGGTCCACTCGGACGGTCACGGGCTGCGCGAGCACCGCGGCGAAGTGATGGCGCTGGCCGCGGACTTCGTGCTGGGCGCGCTCTTCACCCGGCCGTTCTCCCGCCCGGTGGCCGACGCGCTGGCCGCCCCTCCGCCACTGGGCCTGCGGATGCCGCTGGCGGCGGGCTTCGGCCGTTCCCTGCGGCCGTAGGATCGCGCCCCTCGGCTACTCGGGTTCGGAGAGCAACTTGCCCCGGCGGGACAGCAGGAACCTCTTGAAGGCCGCCACCGGCGGCGTGTCCGGGTGGCCGTCCAGCCAGGCCACACCGATCTCCCGCACGGCACGCGGGGCCGTCACGGTCAGTTCGACAACTCCGGGGCGCGGGACGGCCGGCGGGGGCAGCAGGGCGACCCCCAGCCCGGCGGCGACCAGGCCGCGCAGGGTCTCGGCCTCCTCGCCCTCGAACGCCACGCGGGGCGTGAAGCCGGCCTCCGTGCACAGGTCGTCGGTGATGCGGCGCAGCCCGTAGCCCGGTTCGAGGGTGACGAACGTTTCCTCTGCGGCCTCGGCGAGGCGGACGCGCTTGCGGACCGCCAGCCGGTGGTCGTCCGGTACGACGAGCCGCAGCCGCTGCTCGTCCAGGCGCCGGGCCACCAGATCGGGGGCGTCCGGGACCGGGGAGGTCAGGCACAGGTCGAGGTCCCCGGCGCGCAGGCGCTCGATCATCGCCTCGCCGTAGTTCTGCACGAGCGTGAAGCGGACCTTGGGGTGGTCGGCGCGGAAGGCCCGGATGAGGCCGGGCACGGTCTCGGAACCCATGGTGTGCAGGAAACCGAAGGCGACTCGCCCGGCCGACGGGTCGGCGTCGGCCCGGACGGATTCGGCGGCCCGCTCGACCTCGGCGAGGGCGCGTTCCGCGGAGCCCAGGAAGGTGCGGCCCGCCGGGGTGAGCGAGACGGTGCGGCCCCTGCGGGCGAAGAGCGCGACACCGAGGTCCTCCTCGAGGCGGACGACCGCCCGCGACAGCGTGGACTGCGGCACCCCGAGCTCCTGCGCGGCGCGGGTCACATGCTCGTGGCGGGCGACCGCGGCGAAGTACGCGAGCCGCGGCGCAAGCAGCAGCCGCATGTCTTCTTCGTTACTGTTCAGTGACAGCCGACCCTGTGAGCTGTACTCATGCACCATGGGAACGATTAAAGCCGTTCCGTGCATTGGACGCATCTAGCGGGTGCTGCCTACCTTCGACATATGCCTCCCGCCAGTACCAAGGCGGCCGCCACCGACGCGGTCGCCGACTCCCGCCTTTCCCCCGGCCGCCCCGGCTACCGTCGGATGAGCTTCGCGCTCTTCGCCGCCGGAGTGGCCACCTTCGCCCTCCTCTACTCGACCCAGGCCCTGCTGCCCGCCGTCTCCGCCGACTTCGGCGTGAGCGCCTCCGCGGCCAGCTGGACCGTCTCCGCCGCGACCGGCGCGCTCGCCCTGTGCGTCCTGCCGCTGAGCGCCCTGTCCGAGCGGTTCGGCCGCGGGACGCTGATGACCTGGTCGCTCGTGGTCGCGGTGGTCGTGGGCCTCCTCGTGCCGTTCGCCCCGAGCCTGGAGTGGCTGGTGGCGCTGCGCGCCGTGCAGGGCGCCGCCCTCGCCGGCCTGCCGGCGTCGGCGATGGCGTACCTGGCGGAGGAGGTACGCCCCAAGGCGCTGGTCGCCGCGATCGGCCTGTTCGTCGCGGGCAACAGCATCGGCGGCATGAGCGGCCGGATCGTCACCGGCTGGGCGGCCCAGCTGTGGGGCTGGCGGGCGGCGCTCGCCGCGGTCGGCCTGATGGCGCTGGTGTGCGCGGTGGTCTTCCGGCTGATGCTGCCGCGTGCCCGGCACTTCTCCCCCGGCTCGCTGAACCCGAGGGCGCTGGCGAGGACCGTCCGCACGCACCTGTCCGATCCGCTGCTGATGCGGCTGTACGCGATCGGCGCGCTGTTCATGACGGTGTTCGGCGCGGTCTACACGGTCATCGGCTACCGGCTCGTCGAGGCGCCGTTCTCGCTCCCGCAGGGCGTCATCGGCTCGATCTTCCTGATCTACCTGGTCGGTACGGTCTCGTCGGCGGCGGCCGGCAAGCTGGTCGGCCGGACGGGGCGGCGCGGCGCGCTGTACCTCGCGGTGACGACGACCGCGGCCGGGCTGCTGCTCTCCCTGTCGGACGGGCTCGCGGCGGTGCTCCTCGGGCTGGTCCTGATCACGGCCGGCTTCTTCGCCGGGCACGCGGTCGCCTCGTCCTCGGTGAGCCGGACGGCGAAGACGGGCCGCGCCCAGGCGTCGGCGCTCTACCAGTCGGCGTACTACCTCGGCAGCAGCGCGGGCGGCACGCTCGGCGCGATCGCCTTCCACTCCGGCGGCTGGGCGGGCACGGTCCTGCTGGGCCTGGTCGCGGTCCTCGGCGTCGTGTCGATCACGCTGTACGGGACGCACAGTGCCCGGGTGCGGGAGCGGCGGCCGATGGTCGCCGCCGCCCGGCACTGATCGCCGGGAACCCGGGTGCGGAACCGTTACAACCACCAGGCTCCCCCGAGCGTCCAATGGGGCATAACAACCGCAGCGGGTGCGAGGGGGAGTAGGCCGGTATGGGTGGGATACGCAGACGGGGCGGGGCCGCGCTGGGCATCGCCGGACTGGTGGTGCCGCTGACGGTGGCGCTGGGCGCCTCACCGGCGCAGGCGGCGTCGTGCACGACACAGACGGGGCCGTACCAGAGGCAGGTCGAGAAGTTCATGGGCCGGCCGGTGGACGGCAGGCAGTCGCCGGCGGACTGCAAGGCGATACAGACCTTCCAGCGCTGGCACGGGATAACCCCAACCATCGGGTACGCCGGTGAGGTCACCTGGCGGACGATGAACACGATCCTTCAGCAGCGGGCCGCGGGGAAGAACCCCAACGCGGCCGGCAAGTGCCCCACCAACCGGGGCCGTATCGCGTGCGTGGACCTGACCAGGCAGCTCACCTGGATCCAGGACGGGGCGAAGCTGACGTACGGGCCGGTGCCGGTGCGCACGGGCCGGGACGGGGCGGAGACCCGCACCGGCTCGACGAAGATCTACCACCGCAACATCAAGCACTGGTCGACGCTGTACAAGGTCTGGATGCCCTACGCGCAGTTCTTCGACGGCGGCCAGGCGTTCCACTCCGTGTCGAAGTCCATGTACAACCCGCCCGGTTCGCGCGGGTGCGTGAACATGCGGGAGGCCGACGCGAAGGCGTACTGGAACATGCTGAGGAACGGCGACGACGTGTTCGTGTACGGGCGCAAGCCGGGAACCTGAGCCCGGTTGTCAGTCCCCTCCTGTAGCTTCCGTCGTGAAGGAGACGTGCGCGACAGGGGTGGACGCGATGAGCGACGTGGCCGTACCGCAGGACCTGGACTCCCGGCTGGAGGAGTACCGGACGGAGCTGACCGGTTACTGCTACCGCATGCTGGGTTCCGCCTTCGAGGCGGAGGACGCCGTGCAGGACACGATGGTCCGGGCCTGGCGCAGCCTCGACAAGTTCGAGGGCCGCTCGTCGCTGCGCTCCTGGCTGTACCGGATCGCGACGAACGTCTGTCTGGACGCGCTGAACGCGGGCAACCGCCGGGCGCGTCCGATGGACCTGACGGAGGCCACACCGGTGGCCCAGGCACAGCTGAACGCCCGTCCGGAGATCACCTGGCTGGAGCCGGTGCCGGACGGGCGGGTGCTGCCGTCGGTGGCCGACCCGGCGGAGACGGCGGTGTCCCGGGAGTCGGTGCGGCTGGCGTTCGTGGCGGCCCTGCAGCACCTGCCGCCGAAGCAGCGGGCGGTGCTGATCCTGCGCGAGGTGCTGGCCTGGAAGGCCGGCGAGGTGGCGGAGCTGCTGTCGACGTCGGTGGCGTCGGTCAACAGCGCGTTGCAGCGGGCGCGGGCCACGCTCGCCGCGTCGCGGCCGGCGGAGTCGGACGCCGCCGACCCTCTCGACGAGGAGCAGCAGGAGCTGCTGAAGCGCTATGTCGCGGCCTTCGAGGGGTACGACATGAAGGCGCTCACGGCGTTGCTGCACGAGGACGCGACGATGTCCATGCCGCCGTACGACCTGTGGCTGCGCGGCCACGACGACATCGTGGGCTGGATGCTGGGCGTCGGCGAGGTCTGCCGCGGCTCGAAGCTGGTCCCGACCGTGGCGAACGGCTCCCCGGCCTTCGCCCAGTACCACCCGGCGGAGGACGGTGAGGGGTACACCCCGTGGGCGCTGATCGTCCTGGAGCTCTCCGGCGGCGCGGTCAGGGGGATGGACTTCTTCCTGGATGTGAAGCGCTGGTTCCCCCTGTTCGGTCTTCCGGACCGTCTCCCGGCGTGAGCCCCTCACCGGATAGTCCGGCCAGTCCAATCAGCATCCGCAGCTCGGGCCCGGCCCGGCGGACGGTGAACGGGCAGCCGGCCCGCCGGGCGGTCAGCAGCAGCCGGGCCAGCGCGTCGACCACGGCGAGGGACGGCGGCCCGACCCCGCCGACGTCCACCACCACTTCCCGACCCCGGTCCCCGGCCAGCCGCGCGCCGAACTCCGCGCACAAGCGGGGCACGTCGGTGGGCTCGACGGGCCCGGTGAGGCGGACGACGAGGGGCTCCTTCTTGGCATTCACATGGAAAGGACCGGCGTCGCACCGAGAACTCATCGGTAGCGGCGAGTGACCGGTCCCGGCGCGTGACCGTGCACGGCCGGCGCGTCACCCGTGGGTCACCGTGCTCGGCGGGGCTCAACGGTCCCGGGACGACGAACGGGACCGGTGGAAGTCCACCGGTCCCGTTCAGCCGCGGGTGTGTCAGGCGATGCGGTCCAGCACGATCGGGTTCGGCGTGAACGGCGTGCCCGCCGCGGAGACGTCGAAGGAGCCCTCCAGGGACGTGAGGGCGTAGTCGAACTTCTCCGGGGTGTCCGTGTGGAGGGTCAGCAGGGGCTGGCCCGCCGTGACCGTGTCGCCCGGCTTGGCGTGGAGTTCGACACCGGCACCCGCCTGCACGGGGTCCTCCTTGCGGGCGCGGCCGGCGCCCAGGCGCCAGGCGGCGACGCCGATGTCGTAGGCGTCGAGGCGGGTCAGGACGCCGGAGGACGGGGCCGTCACGACGTGCTGCTCGCGGGCGACGGGGAGTTCGGCGTCCGGGTCACCGCCCTGGGCGGCGATCATGCGGCGCCAGACGTCCATCGCGGAGCCGTCCGCGAGGGCCTTCGCCGGGTCGGCGTCCTTGATCCCGGCAGCGTCGAGCATCTCGCGGGCGAGCGCGACGGTCAGCTCGACGACATCGGCCGGGCCGCCGCCGGCCAGCACCTCGACGGACTCGCGGACCTCCAGGGCGTTGCCCGCGGTGAGGCCGAGCGGGGTCGACATGTCGGTGAGGAGGGCGACGGTCTTCACACCGTGGTCGGTGCCGAGGCCGACCATCGTGGAGGCGAGCTCGCGGGCGTCGTCGATGTTCTTCATGAACGCGCCGGTGCCGACCTTCACGTCCAGGACCAGGGAGCCGGTGCCCTCGGCGATCTTCTTGGACATGATCGAGGAGGCGATCAGCGGGATGGCCTCGACGGTGCCGGTGACGTCGCGCAGGGCGTACAGCTTCTTGTCCGCGGGTGCCAGGCCGTCGCCCGCCGCGCAGATGACCGCGCCGGTGGTGTCGAGGACGTGCAGCATCTCCTCGTTGGAGAGCAGGGCGCGCCAGCCGGGGATGGACTCCAGCTTGTCCAGGGTGCCGCCGGTGTGGCCGAGGCCGCGACCGGACAGCTGGGGCACGGCGGCGCCGCAGGCGGCGACCAGCGGGGCCAGCGGCAGGGTGATCTTGTCGCCGACGCCGCCGGTGGAGTGCTTGTCGGCGGTCGGGCGGGACAGCGCCGAGAAGTCCATGCGCTCGCCGGACGCGATCATCGCGGCGGTCCAGCGGGCGATCTCCGTGCGGTTCATGCCGTTCAGCAGGATCGCCATCGCCAGCGCGGACATCTGCTCGTCGGCGACCTCGCCGCGGGTGTACGCGTCGATGACCCAGTCGATCTGCTCGGGGCTGAGCTCGCCCCGGTCCCGCTTGGTGCGGATGACGGAAATCGCGTCCATGGCCAGGTGTTCCTTCCAGCGGGTGGAATCGGTCGTACGCGCGCGACTCTACGCGCATAGAGACGGGGAAAGTGAGACGACCCTTCCGCGGGCAGCGCGGAAGGGTCGCCTCGTTCGGGTGTTACGTGAGGTGCTTCGGCCCGAAGGCCTGCGGAAGCATCTCGGCGAGGGTGAGCACGCCCTCGGGGGTTTCGAGCAGCAGCTCGTCGCCGCCGAACTCGAACAGCAGTTGCCGGCAGCGCCCGCACGGCACCAGGACCTGACCGCGGCCGTCCACGCACACGAAGTGCGTCAGCCGGCCGCCGCCGGTGACCTGCAGCTGGGAGACCAGCCCACACTCGGCGCACAGGCCGATGCCGTACGAGGCGTTCTCCACATTGCAGCCGGTGACCATGCGGCCGTCGTGGACGAGGGCCGCCGCGCCGACCGGGTAGCCCGAGTACGGCGCGTAGGCACGGGACATGGCGTCCCGGGCGGCCGCCCGCAGGGCCTCCCAGTCGAACTCGGCCGCGCCGGCCGCCGGACGGACCGTCACTTGCCCTGGCCCTTCCGGTACCGCATACCGTCCGCCTTGGGCATCCGCAGCCGCTGCGCCGACAGGGACAGCACCAGCAGCGTCACCACGTACGGCGTGGCGCTCACGAACTCGGTCGGGACGGTGTCCGTGCCCAGGTACCAGATCAGCACGCCGATGCCGATGACGGCGCTGATCGCGGCGGTGATCCAGCGCTTCTGGTACGCCTTCCACAGCGCGATGCCGACCAGGACCACGAACAGCAGCAGGAGCAGCGCGTGCACCGACTCGCCGCCGGCACGCAGCTGGAGGGCGTCGGCGAAGCCGAACAGACCCGCGCCCATGGCCAGGCCGCCCGGCCGCCAGTTGCCGAAGATCATCGCCGCGAGGCCGATGTAGCCGCGGCCGCCCGTCTGGCCCTCGTTGTAGATGTGCGAGGTGACCAGCGAGAGGAACGCGCCGCCGAGACCGGCCAGACCGCCGGAGACGATCACGGCGATGTACTTGTACTTGTAGACGTTGACGCCGAGCGACTCCGAGGCGATCGGGTTCTCGCCGCAGGAGCGCAGGCGCAGACCGAACGCGGTCTTCCACAGCACGAAGAAGGTGGCGACGAAGAGCAGCACGGCGACGATCGTCAGCAGCGACAGGTTGGTGACCAGGCCGCCGAGGATGCCCGCGATGTCCGAGATCAGGAACCAGTGGTGCTGCTCGACGGACTGCAGCCAGTCCGAGAGGCCGGGGATCGTGATCGAGGTGATGTCCTCGGACGGCGGGGACTGCTTGGGGCTGCCGCCCTTGGCGGCCGCCTCGCCGGTGTTGAACCACAGCTTGGCGAAGTAGGTGGTGATGCCCACCGCCAGGATGTTGATCGCGATACCGGAGATGATGTGGTCGACGCCGAAGGAGACGGTGGCGACCGCGTGCAGCAGACCGCCGAGCATGCCGCCCAGCACACCGGCGAGGACGCCCAGCCACGGGTCGGACTGCCAGCCGGCCCAGGCACCGAAGAAGGTGCCGAGGATCATCATGCCTTCGAGGCCGATGTTGACCACACCGGCGCGCTCGGCCCACAGACCGCCGAGACCGGCGAGACCGATCGGCACGGCCATGGAGAGCGCGGCGCTGATCTGGCCCGCCGAGGTGAGGTCCTGCGCGCCGGTGATGGCGCGGACCGCGGAGAGCGCGACGAGCGCGCCCGCGATGATCAGCAGGACGATGGGGAGGGAGAGGCGGGTGCGGCCGCCCTTGCCGCCGGAGACCTTGGGGGCCGCGGGCGGCGGGGTGGAAGTCGCCGTGGCGGTCACGCCGACACCTCCTGCGTGTCGTTGGAACGGGCCTGGGCGGCCAGCTTCTCGCCGACCTGCCGCTGCTGGCGCTTGAGGCCGTAGCGGCGTACGACTTCGTAGGCGATGACGACGCAGAGGACGATGACGCCCTGAATGACGCCGACGATCTCCTTGTCGTAGCCCTCGAATTCGAGCTTGCCGGTGCCGCGCTCCAGGAAGCCCCAGAGGATGGCGCTGAGCGCGATGCCGATGGGGTGGTTGCGGCCGAGCAGGGCGATGGCGATGCCGGTGAAGCCGATGCCCACCGGGAAGTCGCCGCTGTACTCGTAGGAGTCGTTGAGCAGGGTCGGCATACCGATCAGACCGGCCATGCCGCCGGAGATCAGCATGGACGTGACGACCATCTTCTTGACGTCCACACCGCTGGCCTCGGCGGCCGAGCCGGACTGGCCGACCGTGCGCAGGTCGAAGCCGAAGCGGGTGCGGGACAGCACGAACCAGTAGCCGATGCCCGCGATCACGGCGACGACCAGGAAGCCCCAGATCGGGTCCGGCTGGGTCGGGAAGTCGAAGAAGCGCGAGGACTCCGGCAGCGGGGTGGTGGACACCTTCGTGCCGGCCACGTCCAGGTGGCCGAGACGGCCCGGCTGGAGCAGGTAGCCGATGATCGCGGTCGCGATGAAGTTGAGCATGATCGTGGAGACGACCTCGCTCACGCCCCGGGTGGTCTTCAGGACACCCGCGATGCCGGCCCACATCGCGCCGACGATCATCGCGGTGATGATGATCAGCGGGATCTGGACGATGCCCGGCAGGGTCAGCGCACCGCCGACGGCGGCGGCGAAGAAGGCGGCGAGACGGTACTGGCCGTCGACGCCGATGTTGAACAGGTTCATGCGGAAGCCGATGGCCACCGCGAGACCCGCCAGGTAGTAGGTCGTCGCCTTGTTGATGATGTAGACCTGGCTGTCCGACTTGATGCCGTAGTCGAACATGATGCCGAAGGCGCTGAACGGCTCCTTGCCGGTGGCGACCAGCACCAGTGCGGTGACCAGGAACGCGGCGACGACCGCGAGCAGCGGCGCCGCGATCCCGAGGAGCACCCGCTCCTTGTCGATCTTCTTCATCGCGTCTCGTCCTCCGGGGCGCTGTCCTCGGCCTCGCCGGGCTCTTCGGAATGCTCGAGGTGGCCGGTGGCGGCACCGGTCATGGCCGAGCCCAGCTCCTCGGGGGTGATCGTGGCCGGGTCGGCGTCCGCGACCAGGCGGCCGCGGTACATCACCCGCAGGGTGTCGGAGAGCCCGATGAGCTCGTCCAGGTCGGCGGAGATGAGCAGCACCGCAAGGCCGTCGCGGCGGGCCTCGCGGATCTGGTCCCAGATCTGCGCCTGGGCGCCGACGTCCACGCCCCGGGTGGGGTGCGCGGCGATCAGCAGCTTGGGGTCGTGGCTCATCTCCCGGCCGACGATCAGCTTCTGCTGGTTGCCGCCGGAGAGGGAGGCCGCGGTGACGTCGATACCGGGCGTACGGACGTCGTACTCGCGCACGATCCGCTCGGTGTCGGCGCGGGCCGCCTTCAGGTTGAGGATGGCGCCCTTGGAGTTGGGCTTCTCGGTGACGTGACCGAGGATGCGGTTCTCCCAGAGCGGGGCCTCCAGCAGCAGGCCGTGCCGGTGACGGTCCTCGGGGATGCAGCCGATGCCGTCCTCGCGCCGCTTGCGGGTGGGCGCGAGCGAGATGTCGGCGCCGTCGAGCTCGACCAGACCCGTGTCGGGACGGCGCATGCCCATGACGGCGTCGACCAGCTCGGACTGGCCGTTGCCCTCGACGCCGGCGATGCCGAGCACCTCACCCTTGTGGATGGTGAAGGTGATGCCGTCCAGAACGGCCCTGACCACGCCGTCCGGGTCGGTGGCGCTCAGCGACAGGTTCTCGACCCGCAGCATCGGCACGTCGGTGACGGTGGACTCGCGGGTCTCCGGCGACGGCAGTTCGCTGCCGACCATGAGCTCGGCGAGCTGCTTGGTCGTGGTGCTCTTCGGGTCGGCGGTGCCGACGGTCGTACCGCGCCGGATGACCGTGATGTCGTCCGCGACGGACAGCACCTCGCCCAGCTTGTGCGAGATGAAGATGACGGTGAGGCCCTCGGCCTTGAGCTCGCGCAGGTTGTCGAAGAGCGCGTCGACCTCCTGCGGGACGAGCACGGCGGTCGGCTCGTCGAGGATGAGGGTGCGGGCGCCGCGGTAGAGGACCTTGAGGATCTCCACGCGCTGGCGGTCGGCGACGCCGAGGTCCTCGACGAGGACGTCGGGGCGGACGTTCAGGCCGTAGGCGTCGGAGATCTCGCGGATCTTCGCGCGGGCCTTGTCCCCGATGCCGTACAGCTGCTCGGAGCCGAGGACGACGTTCTCCAGGACGGTGAGGTAGTCGGCCAGCATGAAGTGCTGATGGACCATACCGATCCCGCGGGCGATGGCGTCACCGGGGTTGTGGAATGCGACCTGCTCGCCGTCCACCGCGATGGTGCCCTCGTCCGGCTTCTGCATGCCGTAGAGGATCTTCATGAGGGTGGACTTGCCGGCGCCGTTCTCACCGACGAGCGCGTGGACGGTGCCGCGGCGCACGGTGATGTCGATGTCGTGGTTGGCGACGACGCCGGGGAAGCGCTTGGTGATGCCGCGGATCTCTACGGCGGGGGTACTGCTGGGACTGCTGGTGCTGCTGGAGGCTTTGATGGCGCACTCTCCTAGGCAGGGAGCGGAGGAGGCAGAGGCGGTATGTGGTGGCGAAAATTACCGCGTGAGCGGCGCGCTACGCGCGTAGCGTCGCCAAATTGTTCAACTGACCGCCGGTGTACGTGAGTCGGGGCCCGGTGAGTCGGCCGAAGCCGCTCGCCGGGCCCCGCGACACGGCGTGTCAGAGGGTGGTCTGGACCTTGATCGTGCCGTCGACGATCTTCTTCTTGGCCTCGTCCAGCTTGGCCTGGATGTCCTTGAGGTGGCCACCCGTGGTGGTGAGGGAGACACCGTTCTCGGCGAGCGAGTAGGTGTGCGTGCCCGTCAGCGGCTTGCCGTCCTTGACGGACTTGGCCAGCTCGAAGACACCGGTGTCGACGTTCTTGACGACCGAGGTCATGATCGTGGCGGCGTACTTGGACAGGGCCGGGTCCTTGGCCTGGTCCGAGTCGACGCCGATCGACCACGCGCCCGGCTTGCCCGCGACGGCCTCGATGGAGCCGGCGCCGGAGCCGCCCGCGGCGGCGAAGATGACGTCGATGCCCTTGTCGAGCATGCCCTTGGCGGCGGCCTTGCCCTTGTCCGGGGCGCCGAAGCCGGAGAGGTCCGTACCCGTGGTCAGGTACTGGATCTGCACCGAGGCCTTGGGGTTGGTCTCCTTGACGCCCTGCTGGAAGCCGGCGGCGAACTTCTTGATCAGCGGGAGGTCGACACCACCGATGAAGCCGATCTTGCCGTCCTTGGACTTCAGGGCGGCGGCGACACCGGCGAGGTAGGAGCCCTGCTCCTCGGTGAAGACGATGGAGTCGACGTTCTTCTGCTCGGAGACCGAGTCGATGAGGCCGAAGTTGACCTTCGGGTACTTGGCGGCGACCTTGTCGATCGCGTCCTTGTAGGCGAAGCCGACACCGATGACGGGGTTGTAGCCGCCCTCGGCCAGCGAGGCGAGGCGCTGCTCACGGTCGGCGGGGGTCTCGCCGGTCTTGGCGGTGAGCTCCTTGGCCTCGGCGCCGAGCTCGGCCTTGGCCTTGTCCAGGCCGCGGGCCGCGGAGTCGTTGAACGAGTTGTCGCCACGGCCACCGACGTCGTAGGCCATGCCGATCTTGAGCGTGCCGTCGGACGAGGACGACTCGGTGGACGACTCGCCGCAGGCAGTGGCAGTGAGAGCGAGGGCCGCGGTCGCGACGGACGCGGCGGCGATCTTGGATACCCGGCGCAAGAGGAGGGTCCCTTCGAGACTGACCGAAAGCGCCTCTTCCGGCGCTGGTTTCGCGGCGATCGTAACGCGCGTAGATGTCAGTTAAAGCCCTGTTCATCAGTCGTTATCGGATCGTCGCGTACGGGCGCGCCCCGTACACACGGGGGTGCCGTGCGTGCACGAGAGGGCGGATATCGGCCGTGTCGTGCACGGCCCGCCCACACGGTGGGTAACACCGCAGGTGAGCGGGCCTGCAGGGGGAAACGGGCTACGCGGGACCGGCGCCGTCGATCAGCGCGGCGGCGGTGAACAGCTCGACGCCGACCTTGATGGCCCGTTCGTCGACGTCGAAATCGCCCCGGTGCAGGTCGTGCCGGGAGGTGTCGCCGGGGGTGCGCACGCCGAGGCGGGCCATGGCGCCCGGAACGTGCTCCAGGTACCAGGAGAAGTCCTCGCCGCCCAGGCTCTGTTCGGTGTCCTCGATGGCGTACGCGCCGAAGCGCTCGGTCATGGAGTCACGGAGCAGCTCGGTGACGACCGGGTCGTTGACGACCGGCGGGACCCCGCGGACGTACTCGATCTGGGACTTGGCGCCGTGCAGGGCCGCGACCTCGTCGATCGCCGCGTACACCTGGTCGGGGGCCTCGCGCCAGGCCGCCAGGTCCAGGCAGCGGACCGTGCCGCCGAGCTCGGCGTGTTGCGGGATGACGTTCGGGGCGTGACCGGCCTCGATACGGCCCCAGGTCAGGACGAGCCCGGCACGGGCGTCGACGCGGCGGGACAGCAGGGCGGGGACGTCCGCGGCGACCCGGGCGACGGCGGTGACCAGGTCGGTGGTCAGGTGCGGGCGGGCCGTGTGACCGCCGGCGCCGTCGAGGTGGACCTCCAGGCGGTCGCAGGCCGAGGTGATCGCGCCGGTGCGCAGCCCGATGCGGCCCGCGTCGACCCTGGGGTCGCAGTGGACCGCGATGATCTTGCCGACGCCTTCGAGTACACCGGCGTCCACGACGGTGATGGCGCCGCCCGGCATCACTTCCTCGGCGGGCTGGAAGAGCAGCCGTACGGCGTTGGGGAGCAGGCCCTGGCGGTCCAGCTCCGCGAGCACCAGACCGGCGCCGAGGGCGACGGTGGTGTGGACGTCGTGACCGCACGCGTGGGCGCGGTCGGGCACCGTGGAGCGGTAGGGGACGTCCGTCTTGGTGTCGGGGATGGGCAGGGCGTCGATGTCCGCGCGGATGGCGAGCATGGGGCGCACGCCGTCCCAGGTGCCGATGTCACACGTGAGGCCCGTGCCGCCCGGGAGAACCTGCGGACGCAGACCGGCGGCTTCGAGCCGGGCCTTGATCGCCGCGGTGGTGCGGAACTCCTGGAATCCCAGCTCGGGGTGCATGTGCAAATCCCGGCGGAAAGCGATCAGCTCGGCACGCAGGGACTCGGGCAGCGTGCCGAGGAGCGGCGTATCGCCGGGAACGTCGGCTTCAGGGTCGCGGGACATCAACTTGTTCACCCATGAAAGGGTAGGCGTGTTTCCCCCTTAACTAACGTGTGATCTCCAAAACTTCAGCCCGATAGGGGAAAGAAACCCTGGACGGCGGGCTTGGGACCAGGGCGAAGTGGGTAAGCTCACTCGATTTCGGGCTCGGCATCGATCTTGACTGTCTCAGGTAGTGGACAAATCGCGGGCTTGTTCGCATGGGCGAGCGGGCCGGAGCGGCCCGCCCTCACGCTCCGGTGAGCGACAGGCCGTGCGCCGAGCGTGCCGATTCCGCCACGCCGGCCAGGAAACGCCGGGCCCGGGGCGACGCGGTCTCGCGGAGCCACTCCGGCGCGATCGGGCAGACCGTGATCGTCACTCCGGTGCCCGCCAGGGCCGGCGGCAGGGTGTGCACCACCGTGGAGGGAAAACTCAGCACGGTACGGCCGATCGGGCCACGCCGGGCGATGACCTCCAGCGGCAGGTCGGGGCGGACGATCTCCAGTCCGGTGTCGACGGCGACGCGGTGCAGCTTCCCGGCGCTCTCCCGCCGGTGCGCGAAGTACCGGGTGGCCCCGTGGGCCGCGGCGAGACGGGCGACCGCCCGGACGTAGCGGTCGGGATCGACCACGCCCGTCTCCACCAGTGAGGTGCCCACCAGGTCGGCGCCGCGGGTGAGCCGCGGCGGCCCGAAGCGGGATCTGGTCCAGGCGAAGCCGTTCGGCGTGAGGACGGTGCCCTCGGGCGCCCGCACCGGCAGGGCGGTGAACAGCTCCACGGTGCGGTGGCGTGAGGGTGCGAGCCGGCGGCGGGCCAGGGCCGTGACCGGGGCCAGGGCCAGCTCCCGCGGGCTCCTGCCGCCGCTGTGGTGCCAGCGCACCAGGCGTTCGCCGCGGGCGAGGAGGGCGGCGAACTCCATCGTGGCGGTGCCGTCGTCGACGATCGTGAGGTGGCGCGCCCCGAAGAGCGTGAGCAGCAGCTGGACGTAGCGCGAGAACGGATCTCCGATGATCACCCGTTCGGCCGCGCGCAACAGGGGGGTGAGGTCGCGCAGGGTGCGGGCGAGGGCGCCGCGGCCGCCGCGGGCCTCCTGCCAGCGGACCGTGACGCCCTCGTCGCGCGCCAGCCCGGCCATGCGGCGCAGCTGGCCGCGTGACATGGGGTCGGTGGGCGAGAGGACGATCAGAGTGAGGGCGCTCGGGGGTACGGCGGAGGCATGGGCCCACTCCAGGACGTTCAGGAGCTGCACCGGGCTCTCCACGAAGGCCGGCAGGGGGCCCGCGGGCGCCGTCGGGGGCGTCGTGCGCGACGCCGGGTGGGCGGTCATACCGTGGCCGGGACCCGGCGGAGCTTCTTCATGGGGCCGAGCTCCGACTCGTACACCTTCTTGATGCCGTCGCCGAGCGCGGTCTCGATGGTGCGGATGTCGCGGACGAGGCGGACGAGGCCCTGCGGTTCGACCGAGGCGGCCTGGTCGGACCCCCACAGCGCCCGGTCCAGGGTGATGTGGCGCTCGACGAAGCAGGCGCCGAGGGCGACGGCGGCGAGAGTGGTCTGCAGGCCCGTCTCGTGGCCGCTGTAGCCGATGGGGATGTTCGGGTAGTCGCGCTGGAGCGACTCGATCACCCGCAGGTTGAGCTCGGTGGCCCGCGCCGGGTAGGTCGAGGTGGCGTGGCACATCAGGATGTTGTCGCTGCCCAGCACCTCGACGGCATGGCGGATCTGCTTGGGCGTCGACATGCCGGTGGACAGGACGACGGTGCGGCCGGTGGCGCGCAGGGTGCGCAGCAGCTCGTCGTCGGTGAGGGAGGCGGAGGCGACCTTGTGGGCGGGCGGGTCGAACTTCTCCAGGAACGCCACGGCCTCGGTGTCCCACGGGGAGGCGAACCAGTCGATGCCGCGGGCCCGGCAGTGCTCGTCGATGGCCCGGTACTCGCTCTCGCCGAACTCGACGCGGTGCCGGTAGTCGATGTAGGCCATCCGGCCCCACGGGGTGTCGCGCTCGACGTCCCACTGATCGCGCGGGGTGCAGATCTCGGGGGTGCGCTTCTGGAACTTGACGGCGTCGCAGCCGGCGTCGGCGGCCGCGTCGATCAGCGCGAGCGCCTTGTCGAGGTCGCCGTTGTGGTTGATGCCGATCTCGCCGGTGATGTAGACGGGCTCTCCGGGTCCGGCGAGCTTGCGTCCGAGGGTGCGCGGGCGGGGGTTCATGGTGCGGTTCCTAACTGCGGTCGAGGGTCGGGCCGAGGAGCCAGGACGCGATCTCCCTGACGGCCCCGGCTCCGCCCGGGGTGGCGGTGACGGCACGGGCCGCGGCCCGCACGGAGTCGTGGGCGTCGGCGACGGCCACGGGCCAGCCGACGAGCCCGAAGCAGGGCAGATCGTTGACGTCGTTGCCGGCGTAGAGCACCCGCTGGGGGTCGATGGCGTGGTCGTCGCACCACTGCTTGAGGGCCGCGTCCTTGCGGTCGACGCCGTGCAGGACGGGGATGCCGAGCTTGCGGCCGCGGGCGGCGACGACGGGGTTGCGTTCGGTGGAGAGGATCAGCAGTTGTACGCCGGCGCGGCGCAGGGCGGCGACGCCGAGTCCGTCCCCGCGGTGCACGGCGACGAGCTCGCGCCCTTCGGAGTCGATGAGCACCCGGTCGTCGGTCTGGGTGCCGTCGAAGTCGAGGACGACGGCGTCGATGTCGTCGGGGTGCGGGGTGACGCGCTCGTCGAGCAGCGGCGCGAGCGCGCGGGCCCGGGCGAGGTCGTGCGGGTCGTCGATCTCCAGGGCGCGGGCGGGGTCGGTGGGGACGAGTGCGGTGCGGCCGAAGAACCGGTGCCGGTGCTCCCGGAAGCCGCGCGCGTCCATGGCGTAGGCGGCGCCGGTCTCCAGGTACTCGGGGTCGCGCTCCTGCCGCCGCGAGCGGTGGGCCTTGTCGTGGTTGACGCCGTGCCCGCCGGTGTCCTCCCGCCACAGGAAGCCGTGGGAGCGGGCCACCGTGAGGGCGGTGGCGGCGCCCGCGCGGAGGACCTCCGAGGCGACGCCGTCGAGGTCCGGGCCGGTGAGGAAGGGGCTGGTGCACTGGACCAGCAGCACGACGTCGACGGGGCGCCCGTGGAGGGACTCGAAGGCGTCCATCGCGTGGAGCACCGCCGACTCGCTGGTGGCGGTGTCGCCGGCCAGGGCGGCGGGCCGCCACACGGCCTCGGCACCGGCCGCGCGGGCCGCCTCGGCGATCGCCGGGTCGTCCGTCGAGACGACGACATCGGTCACGAGCCGGGCCGCGAGGCAGGCGCGGACGGCACGGGCGACCAGCGGGACGCCGCCGACGTCGGCGAGGTTCTTCCCCGGGACGCCCCGGGAGCCGCCCCGGGCGGGGACGACGGCGAGGACGGTGGATCGTTCGGTCACAGCTCCCCCAGGCGGCGGACGACCGGGGCGACGCGCTGCACCCCGTGGCGGTAGAGGCCCCGCGCCGCGTCGCGCAGGACGCGCCGCAGGACCGTGGGTGGGGCGCCGGCGGGACCGGCCGCGGCGTCCAGTCGGTGGCGGGCCAGCACACCGGGCAGGTAGCCGGGGGCCGTGGTGCGGGTGTAGTAGGGGCTCAGCGGCGGCAGGGCGGGCCCGGCGAGCAGGCCGAGCACGCGTGCGCGGGCCGCGGCGAAGGCGGAGTCGTACGATCCGTCACTGGCCACGCCCTGGCAGGCCAGCCACTCCTCGTCCGGCACCGGGCGGTGCCCGCGGTCCAGCCGTTCCCAGGAGGTGAGCAGCCCCGACCCGATGAAGTGGTGGTTGCCGAGCGCCTCGCGCACGCCGAGGTCGGTGAGGACCGCGGTGGGCACACGCCGGTGCAGGGCCTCCAGGGCGGCCGTGGAGGAGACGGTGACCAGCAGGTCGGTGCGGTCGAGGAGGTCGCCCATGTGGCCGTGGACGAGCCGGAGGTTGGGTGGCGGGGACATGCCCCGGATCAGCTTCTGGTACGGGAGTTCCTCGATGTGCGTGGTGTGCTCGCCCGGCAGGGAGCGGAGCTTCAGCAGGACCTCGCGCTCCGGGCGCAGCCGCGCGTGCTCGACGAGCCTCCGCAGCAGATAGGTGCGGTCGGCCCGGGAGGCGGGGACGGACGGCTGGGCGGCGAAGACGAGCGTGTCCCGGCCCTCCTGCGGCGCGTACGGCGCGCCACCGAGGAAGGGCAGGGCCGCTTCGACGACGGCCGAGGCGTCGGCGCCCACGCCCTCGTACACGGCGCGGAAGCGCTCCGCGTCGTGGCGGGAGTTGGCGAGCACGACGTCGGCGCCGTGCCGCAGCAGCAGCCCGTCCGCGAGCTTCTCGTAGACCACTCCGACGTAGCCGGTCACGACGACCGGGCGGCGCGGGAGCGCCAGACCCGCCAGGCCGTGCAGCATCGCCTGGACGGTGCCGCCGACCAGCGCGAGGACGACGACGTCGTACGCCTCGTCCCGCACCGCCCGGAGGAACTCCGCGCCGGTCACCTCGCGCGGCGGCCGCGCGTGGGCGCCGACCTCGGCGAGCTGTCGCGCGGTCGGGGTGGCCCGGCCGCGCAGCAGGAAGCCGGCAGGTTCCGCGCCGGGCGGTTCGGCACCGGGGCGTTCCGCCGGTTCGGCACCGGGCGGTTCCGCGCCGGGCGGGGCGATGCGACGCGCGGTGAGCGCGCCCCATTTCCATCGGGTGTCGGAATCGGCGAGTACCGCGATCCGCACCTCTGCAGTGGTCCTCGAAGGCACGCCGAGGACGTTAGGAAGGCGCTTCGCTTTTCGGCCCAACTCGACCGCAACAAACGGTGAACAGCGGCCGGCCGCAATCCGGTTAAGGAGCGCGCCGCTCAGTGTTCACCGGGCATCCCTTCCTCGGTCAGAGCGAATGTCCGGGGCACCGCATAGCGTCTCGCGGGTGGTCAAGCTCTCTGTCGTCGTGCCGTTCTACAACGTGCAGACATATGCCCCCGACGCCCTGAACAGCCTGCGTGCGAACGCCCGCGAGGACTTCGAATTCCTGCTCGTCGACGACTGCTCGACCGACGGGACCGGGGAGATCCTGCGGCGGGCCGTGCGCGAGGTGCCGGGAGCGGTCCTGCTCCGGCACGCGCGCAACAGCGGGCTGGCGACCGCCCGCAACACCGGCATCGACGCGGCCCGGGGCGAATATCTCGCGTTCCTCGACGGCGACGACTGGGTCGCGCCCGGCCACTTCGCCCGGCTGCTCGCGTCCGTGGAGGGGTTGGGCTGCGATTTCGTGCGCACGGACCATGTGCGCTGCGTGGGCAGGGAGCGCACCGTGCACCGGGTTCCGGTGGGCCGGAGGGGCGAGGTGCTGCGGCCGCGCGACGCGATCCTGCCGGCCGACCGGTCCACGTCGGTCGACTACCCCTACGCCTGGGCCGGGATGTACCACCGGAGGCTGGCGGACCGGGGTCTGCTGCGCTTCACGGACGGGCTGCGCACCGCCGAGGACCGGCCCTGGATATGGCGGCTGCACCGCGAGGCGGAATCCTTCGCGGCGGTGAGCACACTCGGATTCTTTTACCGGCGCGGTGTCTCCTCGTCACTCACACAAATCGGCGACATTCGTCAGCTCGATTTCATTCGGGCTTTCGATCAGGTTCTCGCGGAAACGGCGAAGGATCCGGATTCCGACCGGCTGCTGCCGAAAGCGGTGCGCACCTACTGTGCGATCATCGCGCACCATCTGGGTTCCGCCGGGCGCTTCGAACCGCCCGTCGCCCGTACATTGCGGGCCTGGAGCGGGGCCGCGCTGGGCCGTATGCCGCGGCACCTACTCGAAGACGCCCTCGACACGATGGACGCCGAGCGCGCGTCCCGGCTGCGCCGGCTGCACCGGGCGCGCAGGCGGTCCGTCCGCACGACGGGGGCCGTGGCATGAGCACCCCCCGGACGCCCGGTACGGCCACCCGGACGGACCGCACGACCGCCCGCGCGGCCCGCACCACGCAGATCCTCTACGCCTCGACGCTCTACGGCGCGGTGACGCTGGCCGCCGCGGTGGACAGCGGCTGCTTCGCGCCCGCCGGCCGGCGGCTGCTGCTGGTCGCCAACAACGCGGCCGTCCCCGAGACGGCGGTCCCGCTGGACCGGACGCCCGGCTTCGAGCGGCTGCGCGACCGCTTCGACGGGGTGCTGTCCTGGAACGACGCCGTGGCGCCTTTCCACCCGGCCGGCTGGTCGCCCCGCCCGGACGACGTGCCCCTGTGGGAGCGTCATCTGCGGCTGCTCTGGGGGCTCGGTGACGACCGGATCGAGCTGGCGGTCGAGTCCCTGCAGGTCGCGCCCGCGCTGTCGGTGGCCCAGCTGTTCCCCGACGCGCCGGTCGATGTGTACGCGGACGGGCTGATGAGCTACGGCCCCACCCGCAACAGGCTCGACCCGCTGGTCGGCGAGCGGGTGCGGCGGCTGCTGCACCTGGATCTCGTGCCGGGGCTGCGGCCGCTGCTGCTGGCGGAGTTCGGCGCGGTGCCGGAGGTCGTGCCGACCGAGGCGTTCCTGAAGGTCGTCGACGAGCTGGCCGGGTCCGGCGCAGGGCCCGCGGGGACGGCGGAAGGGGCGGCGGAGGCGGAGGGCGGCGCTCTGCTGCTGGGGCAGTACCTGTCCGCGCTGGACATCCTCACCCCCGCCGAGGAGGAGGCGCTGCACCTGCGGATGGTGCGCGGCGCGATCGCGCGCGGGCACCGCAGGATCGTGTTCAAGCCGCACCCGGTGGCGCCCGCGTCCTGGTCGCGCGCCCTGGAGGAGGAGGCCCGGACCGCCGGCGCCGCATTGACGGTGCTCGAAGGGCCGGTGCTCGCCGAGGTGCTGTTCCGGCGGATGCGTCCGGCTCTGGTGGCCGGGTGCTTCTCGACCGGGCTGTTCACCGCGAGCGCGTTCTACGGCATCCCGGCCGCCCGGCTCGGCACCGGTCCGCTGCTGGACCGGCTGACGCCGTACCAGAACAGCAACCGGGTGCCGGTGACCCTCGCGGACGCGCTGCTGCCTGACCTGGAGGGCGGTGCGGAGCCCCCCGCGGAGACGGATCTGGCGGGGCTGCTCGCCGCGGTCGGCTTCGCCATGCAGCCGCGGACGCGGGCGGATCTGCGCCCGGCGGCAGAGCGGTATCTGGCCGCCCGGACGGGCACGGCGGGCCGGCGGTACTTCAAGCGGCGCCGGCTCACCGCGCTGGGGCTGCCCGGCGGCCTCCCGGCGACCCGCAACGCCGCGGTGCGCCGCCTCGCCCGGCGCGTGGTCCGCCGGGCCCGAAGGAGCCTCGGGCGGACGGCGCTCGGCGGGTGACTTCCGGGGACGGCCCCGGGAAGGACGGGCACGTGCCCCGCCTCGGCTGTACCGGCCTGGCGTGCCGCCCCGGACGAAGGGTCAGGCGCTGGTGAGCGACAGCTTCAGGGCGAAGCCGAGGAAGAGGGCCCCGGCCGCGGACGTGGCGGTGGCGGACAGGCGCCTGCGGCGGCGGAAGGCGGCCGCGAGATGCGTCCCGGCGAAGATCAGCACGGTCAGGTAGAGCACGCTCGCCACCTGGGCGAGGGCGCCGAGCACGACGAAGGAGAGCGCCGGGTACTGGTAGGCCGGATCGACGAACTGCACGAAGAACGCGACGAAGAAGAGGATCGCCTTCGGGTTGAACAGGCTGATGACCAGGGCCCGGCGGAACGGCCGCTCGGCGGCGCCGCCCGCGGGGGCGGCCTCGTCGGCCGTCTCGTCGCGCCGGGCGCGCCACATCGACAGGGCGGCCCTCAGCATGCCGATCGCCATCCAGGTCAGATAGCCGGCGCCCGCGTACTTGACGATGCCGAAGAGCAGCGCGTTGCCCTGGAGCAGGGAGGCGACGCCGGCCGCGGAGAGCGTCATCAGGACCGTGTCGCCGCACCAGACACCGGACGCGGCGACATAGCCCGTCCGTATGCCGCGGCGGGCGGCGACGGAGAGCACGTACAGCGAGTTGGGTCCCGGCAGCAGAATGATCAGGACGAGACCGACGAGGTAGGTCGGCAGATCGGTGACACCCAGCATGGGGCGGAGTGTCGCACACGGGTACGACACTCCGCCTCGGGGTTTCACGGGGCGGAACGGGTCGGAACGCGTCCGCCGGCGTCAGAACGCGTCCGTCGGCGTGTGCGTCCCCCACACCTCGCGCAGCGCGTTGCAGACCTCGCCGACCGTGGCCCGGGCCCTGAGGGCTTCCTTCATCGGATAGAGGACGTTGTCGGTACCGCGGGCGGCGTCCCGCAGGGCGGCGAGGGCCGTGTCGACCGCCTCCTGGTCGCGCTCGGCGCGCAGGGCCGCGAGGCGTGCGGCCTGCTGGGCCTCGATCGCCGGGTCGACGCGCAGGGGCTCGTAGGGCTCCTCCTCGTCCAGGGTGTAGCGGTTGACGCCGACGACGACCCGCTCGCCGGAGTCGGTCTCCTGGGCGATCCGGTACGCGTTGTGCTCGATCTCGTTCTTCTGGAAACCGCGCTCGATGGCGCTGACGGCGCCGCCGAGGTCCTCGACGCGTGCCATGAGGGCCAGCGCCGCCTCCTCCACCTCGTCGGTCATCTTCTCTATGACGTAGGAGCCGGCGAACGGGTCGACGGTGGCGGTGACGTCGGTCTCGTACGCGAGGACCTGCTGGGTGCGCAGGGCGAGGCGGGCGCTCTTGTCGGTGGGCAGCGCGATGGCCTCGTCGAAGGAGTTGGTGTGCAGCGACTGCGTGCCGCCGAGGACCGCGGCCAGACCCTGGACCGCCACCCGGACGAGGTTGACCTCGGGCTGCTGGGCGGTGAGCTGCACACCGGCGGTCTGGGTGTGGAAGCGGAGCATCTGGGACTTCGGGTTCTTCGCCCCGAACTCCTCGCGCATGACGCGCGCCCAGATCCGGCGGGCGGCGCGGAACTTGGCGACCTCTTCGAGGATCGTGGTGCGGGCGACGAAGAAAAAGGAGAGCCGGGGCGCGAAGTCGTCGACGTCCATGCCGGCGGCTACGGCGGTGCGGACGTACTCGATGCCGTCGGCCAGGGTGAAGGCGATCTCCTGCGCGGGTGAGGCCCCGGCCTCCGCCATGTGGTAGCCGGAGATGGAGATGGTGTTCCACTTCGGGATCTCGGCCCGGCAGTACTTGAAGATGTCGGCGATGAGCCGGAGGGAGGGCTTCGGCGGGAAGATGTAGGTGCCCCGCGCGATGTACTCCTTCAGCACGTCGTTCTGGATGGTGCCGGTCAGCTTGTCCGCGGGGACGCCCTGCTCCTCGCCGACGAGCTGGTAGAGCAGCAGCAGGATCGCGGCGGGCGCGTTGATGGTCATCGACGTGGAGACCTTGTCCAGCGGGATGCCGTCGAAGAGCACCCGCATGTCGTCGATCGAGTCGATCGCCACGCCCACCTTGCCGACCTCGCCGTGGGCGATGGGGGCGTCGCTGTCGTGGCCCATCTGGGTCGGCAGGTCGAAGGCGACCGAGAGGCCCATGGTGCCGTTCGCGATCAGCTGCTGGTAGCGGGCGTTGGACTCGGTGGCGGTGCCGAAGCCGGCGTACTGGCGCATCGTCCAGGGGCGGCCGGTGTACATGGTCGGGTAGACGCCGCGGGTGAAGGGGTAGGAGCCCGGTTCGCCCAGCTTGCCGCCGGCGTCCCAGCCGCTCAGGGCGTCCGGTCCGTACACCGGCTCGATGGGCAGACCCGACTCGGACTCGCGCGCCATGTGCTGTGCCTCCCAAAGGCCCTACTGGCTGGTAACCATCCTCGCCACGGACTGTAGCGGCGGCCGTGCGGCACGGTGGAGGGCCGCGCGGTGGGACCTTCCTCACAGCATGCTCCGGGCAGCGCAACCAAGCACGCCCGAGAAGCATCCCTTAGGTACATACGTTCACCCCGGGGGGCTCACATGAACCGCACGTCCGTCATACGCAGAGCACTGCTGGCCGCTGCCGCCGTGGCTGTCGCCACCGGTTGTACGGCCCAGGCCGTGGGGAGTCCCGGGGCGTCCCCCACGGGCTCCCCCTCCTCCGCCGCGTCACCGGCGGCCGAGTCGCCGGCCGGCGGCGCCCAGGACGGGGCCGAGCCGTCCGGCACCCCCTCGTCCGCGAAGCCGTCGGTGAGCGGCAAGGACGAGGTGCTGATGGCGGAGGGGACGGAGAACGAGCAGGTCCGCGAGTTGCAGGCGCGGCTGCGCCAGCTCGACCACTTCCACCGCAGTCCCACCGCGTTCTACGGCTCGATGACCGCCGAGGCGGTGTCGGCCTTCCAGAAGAAGAGCGGGCTGCCGAAGACCGGCAAGGTCGACGAGACCACCTGGCAGCGGCTGCTGGCGACGACGCGCAAGCCGACCGCGGACGAGCTGCGCCCGCAGACCAGCAACGAGCTCGACACGCCGGACCAGCGCTGCATGACCGGCCGGGTGCTCTGCATCAGCAAGGAGAGCCGCACCCTCGCCTGGATGATCGACGGCAAGGTCGTCGCGGCGATGGACGTCCGTTTCGGCTCGGTCAACACACCGACCCGTGAGGGCACGTTCAAGGTGGACCGCAAGGAAGTCGAGTGGAAGTCGACGCTCTACCACTCCGACATGCCGTACTCGATGTTCTTCAGCCGCGGCCAGGCGGTGCACTACTCCTCGGACTTCGCGGCCCGCGGTTACAACGGCGCCTCGCACGGCTGCGTCAACGTCCGCGACAAGCAGCGGCTCGCGCAGGTCTTCAAGCAGGTGAAGGTCGGCGACAAGGTCGTCGTCCACTGGTAGGAGAGGCCCCGGGCGTTTCGCCGGAAGGGGGGAGCGGAGAGGGCGCGGGCGGGACCGGGGGAACGTGTCCCGCCCGCGCCATGTGCGCTGAGCCGTAGGTACGGGGGGAACCCCGGCTCTTCGCGCGGCCGATGACCAGTCGGCTCACTCATTACTGCGTCACGGGGTCGAAAAACGTCACACCCTGCCGAAGATTTTTTGAAACCGCAGGTCAGAAGGCCAGTTCGGTCACCGGCAGAGAAGCCGGCGGCACGGGGCGCCAGGTGACGGAGGGGACACCGCCCGCCTCGCCGGAGTCGCCGTCCTCACCGCCGGTCTTGCCGCCGCTGTTCTTGCCGCCGTCGTCGCCGCTGCCGGCGGTCTCGCCCTCGCGGTCGCCGTCCAGCAGCCAGTCGCAGAACTTCTTGACGTTGTGGCCGCCCTGGGCGGCCAGCGCGAGCTGCTTCTCACGGTCGCCGTCGAGGTCGCCCTCGCGGTAGGCGCGGCACTCCTTCGTCATCTTGGCGTACCAGGTGCGGTCCCGGATCTTCTCCCGGTCCGGGATGTGGTCCCCGGTGCTGCCGGAATCCTCTCCGCCGGTACGGCTGGGCTCCGGCCCGGGCTCGTGCGGACGGTCCGGTCCGGGTCCGGCCCCGGGGCCGGACGGCGACGGGGACGACGGTGTGCCGCCGGGCTCGGCGGGCGTCTCGGGCGTACGGGAGTCACGGCCGCCGGCCGGCTCCTCGGACACCAGCGGTCCGGGGGTGGCGGGGGCCGACACGGAGGAGGCGGGCAACGGCTCGCGGTCGCCGCCGAGGGCGGCCAGCACGCCGCTGCCCGCGGCGACGGCCACGCCGCCGACCGCGAGTCCGGCGACCGAGGCGGCGAGTCCCCAGCGCAGGGGCCGGCCCCAGCGGAGGGACCGGGGCGCCGGCTTGACCCGTACCGGGCCGAGGTCCGCGCCGGGCGCCGTCGCGGCGGGCCGCGCACCGGCCCTCCCGGCCGCGCGGGCCTGCCGGAAGGCCGCGAGCGCCGCCGCCTCGCCGGGCAGTTCGGCGCCGTCGGCGGGGTGCGGCGCACGTACGGAGTCCAGTGCCTCCGCGAGGAGGCGGGCCCGCGCCCGTGCCTGATCGTCGGCCGGGTCGACCGGCTCACCACGCAGCAGTCGCTCCGCCGCTTCCTGGTCGAGCCATTCATTCCGCTCGTCGGCCATCACATGTCCTTCTGCGTCCGCGAGCGCCAATGCGTCACACCGGTGCGGGCGACGGAGCCCGAGCGCGGCCCCGGTTGCGGCGGTACGGCGCCGAGCGCGGGGCCCGCCCCTTCCGTGCCGAGCAGTTCGCCGAGCCGCTTCAGCCCGCGGTGGGCGGCGGTCCGTACGGCGCCGGGGCGCTTGCCGAGCGTCTTGGCGGCGCTCTTGGCGTCCAGGCCGACGACGACGCGCAGGATGACGGCCTCGGCCTGGTCCTGCGGCAGCTGGGCGATCAGATTCATGGTGTGGCCGGTGGCCAGCGCTTCCATGGCCTCGTCCGCGGTGTCGGACTCGGCCGGCTTGTCGGTGAGTTCGGCTTCGTCACCGCCGATGGCGGGACGCCTGCCGCGCATGCGCAGATGGTCGAGGGCGCGGTTGCGGGCGATCCGTGCCGCCCAGCCCCGGAACCGGTCCGCGTCCCCGCTGAACCGGTCGAGGTCGCGGGCTATCTGCAGCCAGGACTCCGATGCGACGTCCTCGGCGTCCACGTCGCCGACCAGCGTGCGTATGTAGCCGATGAGCCGCGGATGCACGGCGCGGTACACAGCACGGAAGGCGTTCTCGTCCCCGTCCTGTGCCGCGAGCACCGCGGCGGTCAGCTCCGCGTCGTCCCCCAGCACTCCCACAACCCTGTTCGTCATCGCGGCTGGTCACATTGCCCATCGGCCAGCGCGCAGCAGCACGCTACGTCCTTTCCCCGCGTCACGTCCATGTCTAGTACAACGTGCAACATCTCTCTGACGCAGCGCGGTGTGACAGAAAACGCACGCACGGCGCTGATAGGAGTACGGGGCCGTGAAGCGGACCCGCGGAAGACGACCGGGGCCTCTCCTGTGGGGGGTGGCGGCCCCGGTCGTCCTCCAGTGACACGCGAGGCGGCTCACGCGCCGCTCAGGACGGGGCGCGCGTTCCCCCGCCGCCGCCCTCTTCCCGCCCCTGGCTTCCGGTGCCCTTCTGCTTCGCCGGCCGTGTCGGCCGGCGCGGCTGCGTCGTCCGGACGGACGTCCGCGTGCCGTTCGTCGCGGTGGGGCCGGGCTTCCCGGTCTTCGGCGGCTTCCGGGGTTTCGTGGGCGGCTTCTGCGGGTTCGCCGGTTCGTCCACCAGGCCCTTGCCCCGCTGTTCCCGCTTCCCGCCGTCGTCCTCCGCCCGGGTGTCGTCCGGGACGCGGGCCGAGCGGGTGGGACGCACGCCCTGCTCCGGGTCCCGCTCGACGAGCGGCGACGCGGGGACGCCCCGGGTCGGCGCGCCCGACGGGCCGGGCCCCGGCGCCGTCGCGCCGCCGAACGGGGAGGGGATCGCGCCCGTCCCGGCCGCCACGGCGACCCCGCCCAGCAGCACGGTCGCCGCCAGGCCCAGTGCGGCGGCCCGCAGTGACCGCTGTCGGGCACGGCGCTCCCGCACCGGCCGCCAGTCGTCCCGCCGCCGGTTGCTCACCACGGCGTGCGCGCCCGCGTCGCGCGCCGCCCGGAAGGCCGCCAGTGCCTTCCGCTCGCCCACCGGGTCGGCGGGCTCGTCGCCGCGCACGGCGGCGCCGAGCAGCTCCGCCGTCTCCCGCAGCTCCGCCGGCTCCGCCTGCGTGCGCGGCTCGTCCGGTTCGCGTTTCATCCTTCTCCGCCCTGCGCCAGTCGCCCGGCGAGTTTTCTCAGCCCTCGGTACGCGGCGGTGCGTACCGCTCCCGGGCGCTTGCCCAGGACCCGCGCGGTCGCGGGTCCGTCCAGTCCCACGACCACCCGCAGCAGGACGGCCTCGGCCTGATCGCGCGGCAGTCCGCGGATCAGTGCGAGCGCCTCCTCGGTGGAGAGGGACTCCAGTGCCGCGGCGGCGGTGTCCTGTCCGCCCGGCAGTTCCAGTACGTCGTGTTCGATCAGCGAGGTGAGCGGGGCGCGCCTCTGCTTGCGCAGATGATCGAGAGCCCGGTGGCGGGCGATGGTCGCCGTCCACCCCCGGAAGCCCGCGCCGTCCCCGCGGAACCGTCCCAGGTCGCGCGCGATCTCCAGCCACGCCTCGGCGGCGACGTCCTCGGCGTCGTCTCCCACGAGCCCCCGGACATAGCCGAGCAGGCCCGGCTGCACCAGCCGGTAGGCCTGCGCGAACGCGTCCTCGTCCCCCTGCTGGGCGCGCGCGACGGCAGCTCCCAGGTCCGCGTCGTACGCCCCCACACCGTCCTCTTCGCGCCGTCCTGATCCCCCTGAATGCTCTGCGCCGCGGCGCCCGGAAATGTCACAGCAGCGCCTTGTCCCCGGTGCGGCCGTGCAGGAGCAGGTAGAAACGCTGGACGGATTCCTCCGGGCCGGTCTCGAAGCGGTTGGCGACCTTGCCGAGCGGGTTCCAGGCCCGGCCGTCGGGCATCCGGATGCCGACCGGCTGGCCGAAGTACGCGCGCTGGTCCTCGTCGAAGTCCACCCACTGCCCGCCGGCGCGGCGCACGATCACCTCGCCGGTGTACGCGCCGAGGCCCCTCAGGACCGGCTCGACCCGCTCCCGTGCGGGCTGGTCGCGCCGCAGCCCGTCCACGACGAGGTCGACGAGGCGCAGGCTGGCGGCGCTGTAGTCGAGCGGCAGCCGGTTCCGCTCGGTCAGCCGGGTCACGAACCGGGCGACGTGCGCACGGATGTCCCGGGCGGCGGGCAGTGTGCTGAAGTCCCCATCCATGCCTGACCCAGCGACGGCGGGCACGGGACCGTCACACGAACCGGAATGTGTCACTTCTCATAGCCGGAGCCCGGCCCGCTCGTACAACCATTCGTACAACTCGGGTGTCCGCGCTCACTTCCCCCCTGCCGACCGGCACGTATGCACCACTCCGTCCGCTTGGTCCGATCGCTCGCGCCGAGTTGATCGGCTGGGGTATAACCGCCCGGTTCCCGCACGGAAACCCAGTCACGTGTTCGCCGATCCCCCACCCGGCGCCGCATCGGCATGCCCTCGGGCAGGCCGGCCGCGCGGCCGGAAGCAGGCCGCTACCGGGTCCGCCGTAGGTCGATTCTTCTGGAGGGTGGGGCACTGTGAGCCCGCGCAGAGCGCATGCGTACCAACCGTTGAGCACGAAGCGCAGAGCCTGGCTGACGCTGGGCGCGGTCGTCCTGGGCGGCGCCGGAATGGTGACCGTGGCCGTGGCCGGCCCCGGCGACAACCCCGGAAAGGGCCCGGCCGAACGCCCGGCGAAGCTGCGCACGCTCGGGCTCGGCGGCGGCACCACCGCGGTCTCCCTGCCCAGCACCGAAACCGAGGAGTTCTCCCTGCTCGGCATCGGATGGGGCGACGCCCGCACCAGGGTGGCGGGAGACGCCAGGATCCGCACCCGCGACGCCGTCAGCGGCAGATGGAGCCCCTGGCGGACGCTGGACCTGGACGCCCACCTGCCCGACGGCGAGGAGACCCCCGAACGCGGGGCGTCGGAGCCGCTGTGGGTCGGCCCGTCCACCGCCGTGCAGGTCAAGGTCACCTCCGGGAAGGCGCTGCCCAAGGACCTCCGGCTGCACATGGTCGACCCGGGCGTCACCGCCACCGAGTCGGCGAACGGAGCCGCCCTGCCGCCCGCCGACGACGCGGCGATGACCGGCGCCGCGTACGCCCTGGAGGAGACCCCGTCCCCCGGCGCGAGCGACACCACCGCACCGGCACCCTCGGAGCCGGTCCCCAGCGACCCGCCGGCGCCCACCGTGACGGAGACCGCGACCTCTCCCGCGCCGTCGGAGACCCGCTCCGACACGCCGTCCCCGACCGGTTCCTCCCCCGCCCCGACACCGACCGCGACCGTGCCGGTCGCGCCGCCGTCCACGGTCAACCGGCCACCGATCATCACGCGCGCCCAGTGGGGCGCGGACGAGACGCTGGTCGACGACCCGCCGGAGTACCTCGGCAAGGTGCAGGCGGTCTTCGTCCACCACACCGTCGACACCAACGACTACAGCTGCGCCCAGAGCCCGGCGATGGTCCGCGCGATCCTGACGTACCACGTCGAGAGCGAGGGCTGGAACGACCTCGGCTACAACTTCCTCGTCGACAAGTGCGGCCGGATCTTCGAGGGCCGCGGCGGCGGAGTCGACCTGCCGGTCAAGGGTGCGCACACCTACGGCTTCAACAGCTATTCCGCCGGCATCGCCTTCATGGGCGACTTCGAGGGCGACGCCGCCGCGGGCAAGCCCGCCGGCCGGCCGACCCGGGCCGCGCTGGAGTCGGCGGCCCGCCTCGCCGCCTGGAAGCTCGGGCAGTACGGCGGCAACCCGCTGGGCAAGGTCACGCTGACCGCCCAGGGCGACACCGGCGTGTGGAACGAGGGTGAGCAGGCCACCGTGAACGTCGTCTCCGGCCACCGGGACGCCTTCGCCACCGTCTGCCCCGGCAAGAACCTCTACGCGAAGCTCTCCGGCATCCGCTCCTTCGCGGCGAGCGCCGGCCGCAACTCCGCGATCCCCACCGAGGACGTCGACCGGGACGGCATCACCGACCTGGTCGCCGCCCTGCCGAAGGCCTCGGGCGGCGCCGGGCAGGTGAAGGTCCTGCGCGGCACCACCGACGGGCCGAGCCTCACCGGCCGCTGGACCATCGACCAGAACAGCACCGGCGTGCCCGGCGACAACGAGGCGTCCGACTCCTTCGGCACCGCGAGCGCCTACGGCGACTTCAACGGTGACGGGTACGCGGACCTGGTGGTCGGCGCCCCCGGCGAGGACGACACCTCCGGCCACACCGACACCGGCTCGGTCACCGTCCTGAACGGCCCGCACCTCACCTCCGGCACCTCGTACATGACCTCGCCCGCCTACCGGGTCAACGGCGACAAGCTCGGCACCGCCGTCGCCACGGGCGACTTCAACGCCGACGGCAAGTCCGACGTACTCTCGGTCGCGCCCGGCATCCCCGGCCGCTGGTGGGTGTTCGAGTCGAGGAACACCACCCACCCGACGAAGGCCGGCTACCTCAGCGACAAGGCCAACACCTCGGTCGTCTCCTTCGCGTCCGCCGCGAGCGGGGACTTCAACAAGGACGGGTACGCCGACGCCGCCGTCACCTACCGCGACTCCTCCGGTGTCGGCCGGATCGTCGCCCTCAAGGGCACCGCGAACGGCCTGGAGCGGATCGGCGTCCTCTACCCGCGCGGCGGCCGCTCCCTCGACGTGGGCGACCTCAACGGCGACGGGTACGACGACCTGGCGATCGGCCAGCCGAACGCCACCGAGTCCGGCCACACCGCCAGCGGCGGCGCGGTCGCCACGGTCTTCGGATCCGCCACCGGCCTGACCGCCACCGGCCGCGCGACGTTCCAGCAGAACTCCACCGGCGTGCCCGACACCGACGAGGCCGGCGACACGATGGGCGCGTCCGTCTCCGTCGGCGACGTCGACCTCGACGGCTACGCCGACGTCCTGACCGGCCTGCCGGGCGAGGACCTCGTCCGCGGCGGCGCGGCCCAGGCCAACGCGGGCCAGGCGATCCTGCTGCGCGGCTCGTCCACCGGCCTGACCGCCACCGGCTCGGTCGCCCACTCGCAGGACACCACCGGAGTGCCCGGGGACTCCGCCCCGAACGAACGGCTCGGCGCGGCCGTGACACTGTCCGACCTCTCCGGCTACGGCCGGGCGGACCTGGCACTGGGCGCCGACGGGGAGGACGCGAACAACGGCGTGATCCTGCAGCTGGACAACAGCGGCGCGAACGGCGTGGTCCCGTCGTCGGGCATCTACTACGGCGTGTCGTCCCTGGGAGCACCCACCGGCCTCAACATCGGCCGGCTGCTGTTCCCCTGACCGTGCGCGCGGTTCTCCCCCTGGCCTCGGGCCGGGGGGACCCCCACCGGGGCGCCCCTTCGGCTCACTCGCGTGATCCGGCGCTCGTCTCGCGCCGGGCCCGGCCCGCTCACGCTCCCCGGGCCCGGCGCGAGACGACGGCGCGCACCACACGCTGGCCCTCGGCGGATATGTCCACCACCTGACGCAGGCCCGCGGGCGTGTCGTCGGTGAGGACCTCCAGGATGCGGACCTGACGGCGAAGCTCGCCGCTGACGAGCGGACCGGAGTCGTCGCCGGAGGGCAGGACCTCCAGTGCCCGGTGCGCGGCGAGCGCGTGCTGCGAGCAGGTCTCGGCCCACTCCCGCAGCGCCTCCGCCTCCCAGACGACGGGTGCGGCGCCCAGCATCTTGCGGACCGGACCCGCCCCCTCGCCCGCGGGGTCGCCGGCCGTGTCGCCGGCGGCCTCCAGCGCGGCGCGGGCCCGGTCGAGGCGCTCCGCCCAGCCGGCGCCCTTCCTGGCCACGGCACCCCACAGCGGGCGCAGGTCGTCCCCGCTGCCGTCGAGCAGGGGCAGGCAGCGGTCGAGGCAGGCCAGGGCCGAGGCGGCCAGCCCTCGCTCATCGGCCTGCGCGATCAGTTCCTGCAGGCTCGGACTCATGGCGGTCTCCTGTCGCGGACGCAGTACTTCCCCTTACTGCGCCGCCTGCCGCGTTTCCGTCACGCCCGGTGGTGCCCGACCTACGGAGCGCTGTCCAGCCGGTCGGCGAGGGACCGGAAGTTCTCCCAGGTCAACGGTGGCTTGCCGGCGTCCCACAGTTTCTGGGCCGTGGCGCGGAGCGGCATGCGGATGCCGGTCGCCACCTGCTCCTGGGTCTGCCGGTTCGCGAGGTCGCACCAGACGGCGAAGCTGCCGCCCAGGATCTGCGCGTCGTAGCGGGCGGGGACGGCCGTGCTGCCGCGCAGGACCCGTGGCGTCCACTCCTGGTAGATGCGGCGGCCGGTGGGATAGACGAACTGGTTCGGCTCGCCGAGCACGTAGTAGAGGTACTCGTCGTTGTAGTTGACCACCTTGCGGCCCTCGGCCAGGTACCGCGCCGGTACGCGCGCGCCGATCTCCTTGCCCGTCCAGTAGGCGACTTCGATGTCCTTGCGGGCGCTCACCGCCCCGCCGGGGAAGAACCCGTCGTTCCAGGCCTTCGCGGTCTTTCCGGCGGCGCGGACGGTCGCGGCCCGGTCGTTGAGCCAGCCGGTGGCGAGATCCTCGACGTCCGCGCCGGGCCCGTACTTCTCGGCCGCGGCCCGTGCCAGCTGCGGGTAGGAGGCCTCGGGGTCGCTCACCGTCAGGGCCTGGTACTCGTCGGCGCCCACGTGGAACCAGGCGCCGGGGAAGAGCGCGGCGTACTCGCGCAGCAGGTCGTCCACGATCCGCGCGGACCCGGGCTTCGAGATGTCGATGGCGCCGCGACGCGGGGTGCCCTGGACATTGCGCAGCTGGAGGTCCGGGTGGGCCCGCATGACCGCACCCAGGTGCCCGGGCGAGTCGATCTCGGGGACGACGGTGATGTGCAGGCTGCGGGCGAGCGCGAGGATCCGGCGGACCTCCGCCTTGGTCAGGTGCTGTGCCGAGACCACCTCGGGGTGGCTGTCGGACTGGATACGGAAGCCCTGGTCGTCGGAGAAGTGCAGCCCGAGCTGGTTGAGCTTGAGGTCCGCCATGTCGCGCAGCCGGTCCTCGATCCACGCGGCGGTGAAGTGCTTGCGGGCGATGTCGACCATCAGACCGCGCTGCGGCTTGGCCGGCGCGTCGCGCACGACCCCTTCGGGTGCGGCGCCGCCGGAGCGCAGCGACTGTTTCAGGGTGCGGGTGCCGTAGAAGACCCCGGCCTCGCCGGGGCCGCTGATCCGCACCCGGCCGTTACGCACGGTGAGCCGGTACGACTCGGAGCCGCCCTGCTGGGACGCGTCAAGCGCGAGCTCGACGTCACCCGGGCCCGCGGGCGTCTCGCCGGCGTAGCCGGTCCCCAGCTCGCGGGCCAGCAGCCGGCCCTCGTCGGCCAGGGCCCCGCTGCCCTTGGCGAGGACGACGGCGCTGCCGCCGCCGGGCCGCCAGCCCGGCCCGCGGGCGGGCTCGTGGTCGCGCACGGCCGGGATGGTGCGCGGCGCGGTGGACAGCGGATACGTCCTGGTCGGAGTGGGGGTGGGGGTCGGCGCGGGCGTCGGTGCCCGGGAGCCCGCGGCCGGGGCGGAGGGGGCTTGTGCGCTGGTGGGCGGTGCGGTTCCGGCGCCGTCGGCGCAGCCGGCGGCCAGGGTGGCGACGAGCGCCACCAGGGCCGCCGGCCCGCGTATCAGGTCCGTGGTGCGCTGCCGGTTCGGATGCCGTTCCATAGCGACCTTTCGTCCATCACCTGTATTGAAACTCTCCCTTCCGGGTGAAGTTCCCGCATCTCTCGTACAGCTCGCGCTCACCCTGGGTAATCTTGTGCCTCCTCCCTCACAGAATTCCCACATCTGAGCCGTCCCGTCACGTCCGCTGTCCCGACTCCCGCTGTCCCGTCGAGGAGCCCACGCTGTCCAGCGAATCCCACGCCGGCACCCCGAAGCGACCGACGGCTTTCGCCGTCCGGCCCGGCGCCACGCCGATACCGTCCCAGACACGCGGGTCCCGCTCGCCGGCGGGGCTGATCCGGTTCAACGCCGCGCCCGAGGCCGCGACCGAGGCCGCCCTCCTGGCCTGCTGCGGCAGCCGCCGCTGGGCCCAGCGGGTCGCCGCCCACCGCCCCTACCCCACGCTGGAGGCGCTGCTGGCGGCCGCGGACGAGGCGAGCTACGACCTGTCCGGCGCCGATCTGGACGAGGCCCTCGCCGACGAGACGTCCGCCGGTCTGCCGCCCGGCACGCCGCAAGCGGCGCGCACGGCGCTGAGCGCCGCGAGCGCGGCGTACGAGAGCCGCTTCGGCCACGCGTTCGTGATCTGTCCGGGTGAGCGGGGCGGCGTGGACCACCTGGACCGGGTCCTGGGCGGCATCCACGCCCGTCTGGGGCACCAGCCGGACGAGGAGCGGGCTGTCGCGGCGGACGAACTGAGGCGCCTGGCCCGTGCCCGTTTGTTGCGACTTGTCACGGATGCAGGACTGACCGATAGCCCGTCCGTGCTCGTTTGATTGCCTGTTTGATCACACTGGCGGACCCCGGGCGAGCGAACCGACATCTCGTCGCTACGATGACCGGGGCCGGTGGACCGTACCCGGCCGGGCCAGACCGACAGAGAAGCCGGCCGGCCCCAATCCCGCTCCCGGAGGGTTTTTCCGTGCCGGCTGGAACGCTGTACCGCGGCCGGGAAGGAATGTGGTCCTGGGTGGCTCATCGAGTCACCGGCGTCCTCATCTTCTTCTTCCTGTTCGTACATGTGCTGGACACTGCTCTCGTCCGCGTCTCCCCCGAGGCCTACGACGAGGTCGTCGCCACGTACAAGACGCCCATCGTCGCGCTGCTCGAGTACGGCCTGGTGGCCGCCATCCTCTTCCACGCGCTCAACGGCCTTCGCGTGATCGCCGTGGACTTCTGGTCCAAGGGCCCCCGCTACCAGAAGGCGATGTTCTGGTGGGTGATGGTCATCTGGATCGTGCTGATGGCGGGTGCCGTCTACCCCGTCCTCGGCCACGCCGCACGTGAATGGTTCGGGAGCTGACGCCAGACATGTCCACTGACCTCACCAAGTCCGCTGTCGGTCCCGTCGAGGGCGTGAGCCTCTACGACGTGGACAACCCCGCCCCGGTCATCGAGCCGCCGCGCAAGCGGACCAAGAAGACCCCGAAGTCGACCCGCGGCAACTTCGAGATGGCCGCATGGCTCTTCATGCGCCTCTCGGGCATCGTCCTGGTCGTCCTCGTCATCGGCCACCTGCTGATCCAGCTCGTGCTCGACGGCGGCGTCTCCAAGATCGGCTTCGCCTTCGTGGCCGGCCGCTGGGCGTCCCCGTTCTGGCAGGTCTGGGATCTGCTGATGCTGTGGCTGGCGATGCTGCACGGCGCCAACGGCCTGCGTACCGTCATCAACGACTACGCCGAGCGCCCGAACACGCGCCTGTGGCTCAAGGGCCTGCTGTACACCGCCACGGTGTTCACCATCCTTCTGGGCACGCTGGTGATCTTCACCTTCGACCCGAACATCCGCTAGGCACGGGGCTGAGGTAACCACGTCATGAAGTTCCACAAGTACGACACCGTCATCGTCGGCGCCGGCGGCGCCGGCATGCGCGCCGCCATCGAGGCGACGAAGCGCAGCCGTACCGCCGTGCTGACGAAGCTGTACCCGACCCGCTCCCACACGGGCGCCGCGCAGGGCGGCATGGCCGCCGCGCTGGCGAACGTGGAGGAGGACAACTGGGAGTGGCACACCTTCGACACGGTCAAGGGCGGTGACTACCTGGTCGACCAGGACGCCGCCGAGATCCTGGCGAAGGAGGCCATCGACGCCGTCCTCGACCTGGAGAAGATGGGCCTGCCGTTCAACCGGACCCCGGACGGCACCATCGACCAGCGCCGCTTCGGCGGTCACTCCCGCAACCACGGCGAGGCCCCGGTCCGCCGGTCCTGCTACGCCGCGGACCGCACCGGTCACATGATCCTCCAGACGCTGTACCAGAACTGCGTCAAGGAGGGCGTGGAGTTCTTCAACGAGTTCTACGTCCTGGACCAGCTGATCACCGAGGTCGACGGCGTCAAGACGTCCGCCGGTGTGATCGCCTACGAGCTGGCCACCGGCGAGATCCACGTCTTCCAGGCGAAGGCCGTGATCTACGCGTCCGGCGGCACCGGCAAGTTCTTCAAGGTGACCTCCAACGCGCACACCCTGACCGGTGACGGCCAGGCCGCCTGCTACCGGCGCGGTCTGCCGCTGGAGGACATGGAGTTCTTCCAGTTCCACCCGACGGGCATCTGGCGCATGGGCATCCTGCTGACGGAGGGCGCCCGTGGTGAGGGCGGCATCCTCCGCAACAAGGACGGCGAGCGCTTCATGGAGAAGTACGCGCCGGTCATGAAGGACCTCGCGTCCCGTGACGTCGTGTCCCGCTCCATCTACACGGAGATCCGTGAGGGCCGCGGCTGCGGTCCCGAGGGCGACCACGTCTACCTGGACCTGACGCACCTCCCGCCGGAGCAGCTGGACGCCAAGCTCCCGGACATCACCGAGTTCGCGCGTACGTACCTCGGCATCGAGCCCTACACGGACCCGATCCCGATCCAGCCGACCGCGCACTACGCCATGGGCGGCATCCCGACGAACGTCGAGGGTGAGGTCCTGAGCGACAACACGACGGTCGTCCCGGGTCTGTACGCCGCCGGTGAGGTCGCCTGTGTCTCCGTGCACGGCGCCAACCGTCTCGGCACCAACTCGCTGCTGGACATCAACGTCTTCGGTCGCCGCGCCGGCATCGCCGCCGCGGAGTACTCGGTCAAGGCCGACTACGTCGATCTGCCGGAGAACCCGGCCTCCTTCGTGGAGGAGCAGGTCGAGCGGCTGCGCAACTCCACCGGCTCGGAGCGGGTCGCGGACCTGCGCCGCGAGCTGCAGGAGACGATGGACGCCAACGTGATGGTGTTCCGCACCGAGCAGACGATCAAGACCGCGGTCGAGAAGATCGCGGAGCTGCGCGAGCGGTACAAGAACGTGGCCATCCAGGACAAGGGCAAGCGGTTCAACACCGACCTGCTGGAGGCCATCGAGCTGGGCAACCTGCTGGAGCTGGCCGAGGTCATGGCCGTCTCCGCGCTGGCCCGCAAGGAGTCCCGCGGCGGTCACTACCGCGAGGACTACCCGAACCGCGACGACGTCAACTTCATGCGCCACACCATGGCGTACCGCGAGGTCGGCGACGACGGCTCCGAGACCGTCCGTCTCGACTACAAGCCGGTCGTCCAGACCCGCTACCAGCCGATGGAGCGTAAGTACTGATGGCTACCCCCGTACTGGACAAGGTCGAGGCGGACTCCGCCGCCTCTCCCTACATCACGGTCACCTTCCGGATCCGCCGCTTCAACCCCGAGGTCTCCGACGAGGCCCAGTGGCAGGACTTCCAGATCGAGATCGACCCGAAGGAGCGTGTGCTCGACGGTCTCCACAAGATCAAGTGGGACGTCGACGGCTCGCTCACCTTCCGGCGCTCCTGCGCGCACGGCATCTGCGGCTCCGACGCGATGCGGATCAACGGCAAGAACAGGCTCGCCTGCAAGACGCTGATCAAGGACATCAACCCGGACAAGCCGATCACGGTCGAGCCCATCAAGGGCCTGACGGTCCTGAAGGACCTGGTCGTGGACATGGAGCCGTTCTTCCAGGCGTACCGCGACGTGATGCCCTTCCTCATCACGAAGGACACCAACGAGCCGACGCGTGAGCGGCTGCAGTCCGCCGAGGACCGCGAGCGGTTCGACGACACCACCAAGTGCATCCTGTGCGCGGCGTGCACGTCGTCCTGCCCGGTGTTCTGGAACGACGGCCAGTACTTCGGTCCGGCGGCCATCGTGAACGCCCACCGGTTCATCTTCGACTCGCGCGACGAGGCCGGCGAGCAGCGTCTGGAGATCCTCAACGACAAGGACGGCGTGTGGCGTTGCCGCACCACGTTCAACTGCACGGACGCCTGCCCGCGCGGTATCGAGGTCACCAAGGCGATCCAGGAAGTCAAGCGTGCCCTGATCACGCGCCGCTTCTGACGAGTCGACGCGACTGACGCACCGTCCGGAGGCCCGCTTCTGTACGCTCACCCGTACAGAGGCGGGCCTTCGCCGACTTTGCAGAGGACGGGGAGAGATGAGCGAGCCGAATCCGTACGCGGACGGGGAGTACAAGTGGGGCCCGGCACAGCCGCCGGGCGCGCCGGGGTACGGCTACCCGAATCCTGCCGAGGGCTATGGCTATCCGCAGCAGCCGACGCTCCCGGGTCTGCCGATGACGCCCGCGCCGGGGCCGGCGTTCGCGGGCGCGCCGCTGGTGTCGATCGGTGACATCACGGTGCTGCAGGACTCCATCGTGACGCCGGCCGGCACGATGCCGCTCAAGGGCGCGGTGTGGAACGCGACCGACATGTCGCGCACCGAGGAGAAGATGCCGACGCACGCGATCGTCCTCGCGGTGGTCTTCTTCGTGTTCTGCTTCCTGGGTCTGCTGTTCCTCCTGATGAAGGAGAGGACGACGACCGGCTTCATCCAGGTCACGGTCACCAGTGGCGGACGGCACCACTCGACGATGATCCCGGCGACCGGCCCGGACACCTTCCACATGGTGATGGGCCAGCTCAACTACGCCCGTTCGCTCAGCGTCTAGGGGGCTCGGCGGGCTGTTCGGCGGGCTGTTCGGGCGCTCCTGGAGCGGGTTGCGAACCGTATCGATGGTTTGGCTGATCTACGCGTAGACCAATTGTGTGCCCTGGGCATGTAGTGGAGATCGGCAACGTCCGATTCTTCGCTTGCGAGGCCACCATGACGGAAGCCGTTGCGTTCCCTCAGGACCGCACTTGTCCCTACCACCCGCCGTCCGCCTACGAGCCGCTCCGGGAGGGCCGACCGCTGTCCCGCGTCAGTCTGTGGGACGGCCGCTCGGTGTGGATCGTCACCGGGCACGCCGCGGCGCGTGACCTGCTCTCCGACCAGCGACTGTCCTCGGACACCACAGACGACGCGTTCCCCGTCCCCACGGAACGCTTCGCGCAGCTGCGCAACCGCCGCCGCGCCGCCCTGCTGGGCGTCGACGACCCCGAGCACAACGTCCAGCGGCGGATGCTCATCCCCAGCTTCACGCTGAAGCGCATCGCCGAACTGCGGCCGCGGATCCGCCGGACCGTGGACGAGCTGCTGGACGCGATGGTCGAACAGGGCCCGCCCGCCGAGCTGGTGAGCGCGTACGCCCTGCCGGTGCCGTCGATCGTCATCTGCGACCTGCTCGGGGTCCCCTATGCCGACCACGACTTCTTCGAGGGACAGTCGCGCCGGCTGCTGCGGGGGCCGAGCGCACAGGACGCGGAGGACGCCCGCGACCAGTTGGAGGGCTACCTCGGCGATCTGGTTGAGCGGAAACGCGTCAAGCCCGGGGACGGTCTGCTCGACGAACTGATTACCGATCAGCTGATTCCGGGTCATATCGACCGCCAGGAGCTGGTCGAGCTGGCCACGATCCTGCTCGTCGCGGGTCATGAGACCACCGCCAACATGATCTCGCTGGGCACGTTCACCCTGCTCCAGCACCCGGAGCAGCTCGCCGAACTGCGGGCGGAGCCCTCCTTGATGCCGAAGGCAGTGGAGGAGCTGCTGCGGTTCCTGTCGATCGCGGACGGGATGCTGCGGTTCGCCAAGGAGGACATCGACGTGGCGGGGACGGTGATCGGGGCCGGCGAGGGGGTCGTCTTCTCGACGTCGGTCATCAACCGGGACACGACGGCCTACGCCGATCCCGACACGCTCGACTGGCACCGTTCGGCCCGGCACCACGTCGCGTTCGGCTTCGGCATCCACCAGTGCCTGGGGCAGAACCTGGCGCGGGCGGAGATGGAGATCGCCCTGGAGGCGCTCTTCGCGCGCCTGCCCGGACTGCGACTCGCCGTATCCGCGGACGAGGTTTCCTTCAAGCCCGGGGATACGATCCAGGGCATGATCGAACTGCCCGTCTCCTGGTGAGGAACACACGATGAGAATCACGATCGACCGGGACGTCTGCATCGGTGCGGGGCAGTGCGCACTGACGGCACCGGACGTCTTCACCCAGGACGACGACGGGTTCGGCACCGTGCTGCCCGGCAAGGAGGACGGCGGCGGCGCGCTGACCCGGGAGGCGGGCCGCGCCTGCCCGGTGGGGGCGATCACCGTCACGGACGACTGAGCGGGGACAACCGCCGGCGGAGCGGTTCGGGAGGGATCACGCCTCCCGGACCGCTCCTGCTTCGCGTCCGGCCCCCTGCTCGGCGGCCAGCGCCAGGCGCCGCAGCATGGAGTTGAGCTGCGCGCGCTCGTCCCGGCCGAGGACGCCGAGCAGCCGGTACTCCTCGTGTCCGACGACGTCCATCGCGTTCAGCCAGCGTGCCCGGCCCTCCTCGGTGAGTTCGACGACGACCCGCCGGCGATCGGTCGTGGAGGGTGTACGGCGGACCAGGCCGCGCCGCTCCAGCCCGTCGAGGCGGCCGGTCACGGAGGCGGGGGCGAGGTCGAGGTCGGCGGCCAGGTCGGAGGGGGCCGCGCTGCCCCCGCGGCCGGCGAGCTTGTGGAGGGTGTCGAACTCCTGCCGTTCCAGGTCCAGATCCACGAGCGACTGTTCGCGGACGCGCCGGAGATGGACCGTCAGCCTGCTCATCCGGGTCACCGCGCCCTCGATCTCGGGATCGAGGTTCGGCAGGACGGGCTGCCAGCGCGCCACGTGCTCGTCGGTCCAGTCGCGGTTCGTCGGCTCCACCATGCGGTCGATCGTACGGCTCCACGCGGCCGGACCCGCATGGGTATTTCGTTGACGAATTATTCGGTACCGAAATAAGTTGGCGGCATGCCTCACCCCCTGCGCTCGCCCGCCTTCCGGCTGCTCTTCACCGCCCGGGTCCTCTCGCTCACCGGCGACGCCGTCATCCCCGCGGCCCTCGCCCTCGCCGTTCTGGAGGCCACCGGGTCGACCTCCACCCTGGCGCTCGTCCTCGCGTGCGCGATGGTGCCGAAGCTGCTCCTGCTGCCGCTCGGCGGAGTGGTCGCCGACCGCTTCTCGGCCCGCGGCGTCGCACTCGCCACCGATGCCGTGCGCTGCGTGACCCAGCTCGTCGTGGGCGCCCAACTCCTCGGAGGCGCGCCCGCGCTGTGGCTCGTCGCGGTCGCCTCGGCGGCCGGGGGAACCGCCGGCGCCTTCGCGATGCCCACCACCTCCCCACTGATCACCGGCACCGTGCCGGCGGACGCGCTGCAACGGGCCAACGCCGCCCTGGGGGTCGCCGCGAGCGCCACCCGGCTGGGCGGACCGGCCCTCGCCGGCGCCTTGATCCTGACGGTCGGGCCCGGCTGGGCGTTCGTCCTGGACGGCGCGAGCTTCGCGGTGAGCGCCGTGCTCCTCACCCGTGTACGGGTGAGGCCGGTGCCCGTTCCCCGGCGTTCCCTGCGGGCCGATCTGAAAGAGGGGTGGACCGAGGTCCGCGGCCGCGACTGGTACTGGACGAGCCTGATCGCGCACTGCGCCTGGAACGGCGCGGCCGCCGTGCTCGCGACGCTCGGCCCGGCGATCGTGGTGGCCGGGCCGGCCGGCCGGGGCACGTGGGTGGCACTGCTGCAGGCCGGGGCGGTCGGACTGCTGCTGGGGTCGCTGCTGGCCGGCCGCGCCAGGCCCCGGCGGCCGGTCCTGACGGCGAACCTCGGCCTCGCCGCCTACGCCCTGCCACTGGTCCTGCTGGCCGTCCACGCGCCCCCGTGGCTGACCGTCCCCGCGTACGGCGTCGCGCTGGCCGGACTCGGGTTCCTCTCCCCCGTATGGGACACCGCGGTGCAGCGGGCGATACCGCCGCACGCGCTGGCGCGTGTCACGTCGTACGACTGGCTGCTCTCCCTGGCCGCGACACCCCTCGGCTACGCGCTCGCGCCGTCGGCAGCCGCCGCGTGGGGAGCCGAAGTCCCGCTTCTCGCGGCCGCGTCGATCGTCGGCGGCACGTCCCTGGCCACGGCGCTGGTGCCGGGCGTGCGCCGGTTCGGCGCCGGATCCGGGTCGGAGCCCGCGGGCACGGACCGCTCGAAGAAGGTCTCCAGCGAGACCGTCGCCTGAGTGCCGCTGACTCCCTCGATCGCGTACAGCCGCCGCAGGACGTCCTGCAGTTGTCCGGTGGTGGCCGTCCGCACCTTGACCAGCACCGAGGCGCTGCCCGCGATGATGTGGGCCTCCTGGATCTCGGGGATGGCGGCGAAGGCCTCCGCCGATTCCCCCATCCAGGACGCGGACTCGACCATCACGAAGGCGAGGACGCCCTGCCCGAGCGCGGCAGGGTCCACGTCCACCGTCGTACGGCGGATGACGCCCCGCTCGCGGAGCTTGCGCACGCGCTCGTGCGCCGCGCCCGCCGACAGGCCGACCGCCCTGCCGAGCGCGGCATAGGCCTGAGTGGCGTCCCGCTGGAGCTCGGTGATCAGCGCCCGGTCGATCTCATCCACTGTTCCCATGTCGGAACCATACCGCGTTCTGGCATAGTGCTCCTCAACCGAACACCATTCGGGACAGCGAGCAACGGGGGGAACGATGTCAGGCGAGATCGTGGGCGGCCGGTACGAGATTCTGGACGACCGCTTCCGTACCGGGCGCTGCGCCAACGGCGACATCCGGATCGAGCAGCTGCACGGCGACTGCCGGTGGGCGGAGGGCCCGGTCTACGTGCCGGCCTGGCGCCAGCTGATCTGGAGCGACATCCCCAACGACCGGCTGCTGCGGTGGGACGAGGCCACCGGCACGGTCGGCGTCTTCCGCTCCCCCGCCGGGCACGTCAACGGCAACACGCTCGACCGCGAGGGCCGGCTGATCAGCTGCGAGCAGGGCAACCGCCGGGTGACGCGCACCGAGCACAACGGCACGGTGACCGTCCTCGCCGACCGCTTCGAGGGCAGGCGGTTCAACAGCCCGAACGACGCGGTGGTCCGCTCCGACGGCTCCGTCTGGTTCTCGGACCCCGACTTCGGCATCACCAGCGACTACGAGGGCCACCGCGCCGAGAGCGAGATCGGTGCCAGGAACGTCTACCGGATCGACCCGTCGACGGGCGGGGTCCGCCTGGCCGCCGACGGCTTCACGGGCCCCAACGGGCTGGTCTTCTCCCTCGACGAGAAGCAGCTGTACGTCGCCGACACCGTGGCCCGCCACATCCGGGTCTTCGACGTCCACGACGACGGCACCCTCTCGGACGGCGAGGTCTTCGCCGAGTGCCCCGGCGGCGTCGACAACATCCGTTTCGACGACGAGGGCCGCCTGTGGGCGGCGGCCTTCGACGACGGCGTCCACTGCTACGACCCGGACGGCACCCTGCTGGGCCGGCTGCTGGTGCCCGAGGCGGTCTCCAACATCACCTTCGGCGGCCCGAAGGGCAACGTCCTGTTCATCACCGCCACGCATTCCCTGTACGCGCTGATGGTCTCGGTGACCGGGGCTCCGCGCGTCTGAGGGGCCCGGCTCACAGAGGGCGCGTGAGCAGGGTGGCGATCTCGGCGGGCCGCTCCAGGGCGGGGAGGTGCCCGGCCCAGTCCAGTTCGAGGTGGGAGGCCGCGGGCAGCAGGCCGGCCAGCCGGACGGCGATCTCGCGGAAGTCGGGGAGGTCGTGCGCGCCCGAGACGACGAGGGCGGGTGCCTCGATCGTGGTGAAGTCCAGGTCGTTCCGGCGGACCGGCCGGGCGTCCGGGGCCTTCAGCTGCAGCTCGAACGCCTGCCGCTGCATCTCGTGGACGCGCCGCCGGGTCGGCTCGTCCGCCTCCGGGCCGAGCCAGGTGGAGACGTTCAGCTCGACGGCGCCGTCGAGGTCGCCCGCCTCGACGAGTTCGTCCTCGCGGGCCCCGAACGCCTGGAGCGCGGGCCCCGGTTCATGCCCGGGCATCGCGGCGCACAGCAGCGTCAGCGCGTCCACCAGATCGGGCCGCCGCGCGGCGATCTCCAGCGCGACGCGACCGCCGTAGGACGCGCCGACCACCTTCGCGCGCTCGATGCCGAGTGAGGCCAGCAGTTCCGACACGTCGTCGGCGTCGCTGTACTCACCGTCGGAGAGCGGGGTTTGCCCGAAGCCGCGGAAGTCGCAGCGCACCACGCGGTGTCCCGCGTCGGCGAGTGGCTGCCACTGTCCGTCCCACATGCGCCGGTCGCAGACGGAGGAGTGCAGGAGGAGGACGGCGGGGCCGTCACCGTTCACATCATAGGAAAGAGTCATTGGTCAGACCGTAGAGGGCGGATGATCACGCCGCCGCCCAATTCAGCGACTTGAACACGTTCAACAACGGGTCTAGAGTCGTCATCACCAGCTTTTGAACGCGTTCAAGGGAGGGTGGGGCATGGACCTCACTGTCATCGCGTATGCCGTCTACCTGCTGATCAGCGTGGCGCTCACCGTCTGGGTGGCCCGCACGCTCAGCCGGAACGGACGGGTTTTCCTCGCCGATGTGCTGAAGGGGAACGAGAAGCTCGCCGACGCGGTCAACCACCTGCTGGTGGTCGGCTTCTACCTGGTCAACTTCGGCTTCGTGGCGCTCTATCTCAGCCAGGACGACGCCGTGGTGGACATCCGGCAGCTCTTCGAGGCGCTGTCCGTCAAGCTCGGGGTCGTTCTGCTGGTGCTCGGGATCATGCACCTGGCCAACGTCTACGTGCTCAACAAGATCCGGCGCCGTGGGGCGATGGACCGGGAGCAGATCCCGCCGGTGCCGCCGCAGGGATGGACCGGCCGGCCCGCCCAGGGCCCCTGGGCCCCGCCCGTGAGCGGTTCCTGAGGCCGCCGTGCTCACGCGAGCCACTCCGGTGAAACGGCTGACCGTCCTGTACGACGCGCAGTGCTCGCTCTGTGTCCACCTGCGCCACTGGCTGCTCCGCCAGCCCCGGCTCGTCCCGCTCGACCTGGTGCCCGCGGCCTCCCAGGAGGCCCGGCGCCGCTTCCCCGGGCTGGACCACGAGGCCACGCTCCGGGAGATCACGGTCATCGGTGACGCCGGGCAGGTCTATCGCTCCACCGCCGCCTGGATCGTCTGCCTGTGGGCGCTGGCCGAGCACCGGCCCAAGGCCCACTGGCTGGCCACTCCCGCCGGGATGCCCTTCGCCCGGGCGGCGGTGCTCGCCGCCGCGAAGTGGCGCGAGGCCCTCGGCCCGCCCGGCGTCGCCGTCGGCGGCCCGGCCTGCGCGGACGGCAGGTGCGGTGTCCCGGGCACGCCCGGTTAGGCTCGGTCACCGTGAAGGACGTGAAGCCGAAGGCTCCCAAGAGCGAGCAGACCCGCACTCTCATCCTCGAAACCGCGCTCCGGCTCTTCCAGGAGCGCGGCTTCGACAAGACGACCATGCGGGCCATCGCCCAGGAGGCCGGTGTCTCCGTCGGCAACGCGTACTACTACTTCGCTTCCAAGGAACACCTGGTCCAGGGTTTCTACGACCGGCTGGCCGCCGAGCACGAAGCGGCGGTCCAGCCGGTCCTCGCGGGCGACACCGACCTGGCCGTACGGATCCGGGACAACCTGTTGACCTGGCTGGACGTGGCGGAGCCGTACCACCGGTTCGCGACCCAGTTCTTCAAGAACGCCGCCGACCCGGAAAGCCCGCTCAGCCCCTTCTCGGAGGACTCCGTCGCCGCGCGCGAAGCCGCGATCTCCATCCACGAGCGGGTGCTCTTCGGCTCCGACACCAAGACCGCGCCCGAACTGGCCCCCCTGCTCCCGCATTTGATGTGGCTGATGCAGATGGGCCTGGTGCTGTTCTGGGTCTACGACCGGACCGAGGGCACCGAGCGCAGCCGCCGCCTCGTCGTGCGCACCGCGCCGATCGCCGCCCGGGCGATCGCTCTCTCCCGCTTCCGGATCCTGCGACCGATGGTGCGCCAGGTCCACGAGGTGCTGGAGGAGTTCATGCCGGGTGAGATCGCCCGCTCGCGCGCGAACCGGGCCCCGGAGGAGACCTCCTAGATCCAGCCCAGCTGCCAGAGACGCCAGATCCCGGTGCCGTCCGAGAGGTACTGCGAACCGGCGACGTCCTCGGTGGCCAGCACGTAGTCCTTCTTCTGCCACAGCGGGACGAGCGGCACGTCAGTGGCCACCTGCTGCTGGATCGACTTGAAGTCCTGGGCCGCCCGGCCCCGGTCGCTGTACTGCTGGGTGGAGGCGATCAACCGGTCGACGCGGTTGCTGGCGTACCCGTTGTGCAGGGTGTTGCCGCGGCCGACGAGCGGCTGGGTGAAGCTGTCGGAGTCGGGGAAGTCGGGGAGCCAGCCCAGGCCGTACGCGTCGTACGTACCGGCCGCGTACCCCTTCTGGAAGTCCTGCCAGTCCACCTCGACGACCGTCATCTCGAACAGGCCGTCGGCCTGCAACTGCCGGCGCAACTCGGCGGCCTCGGCGGCGTAGGTGCTGTCCGTGCGGTGGGCGTAGGTGAAGCGGACCGGCGTCTCGACGCCCGCGTCCCGAAGCAGGCTGCGGGCCGCCTTCGCGCTGGGCTCGGGATAGGCGTCGTAGAAGGCCGTGCTGTGCCCGGTGAAACCCTGCGGGATCACCGAGTAGAGCGGCTGGACGGTGGACCGGTACGAGCCGGTGACGATCTTCGGCCGGTCGACCAGGGCGGCGATCGCCCGGCGTACCGCCCTGTTCGCCATGGGCGAGCCCTTGCGCACGTTGAAGACGAGGTTGCGGGTCTCCGCGCTGGCGGCCTCCGTCATGTGGACGCCGTCCTGACTCGGGTCCAGGGAGGACAGCAACTGCGGGGGCAGCTGGCGGTGGGTGACCTCCAGTCGGCCGTCCTTCCAGGCCGCGGCGAGGTCCCGCGACTCCTTGAAGTACCGGACCTCCACCGGCCCGCCGATCCTGGCGACGGCGCCCCGGTACGCCGGGTTGGGTTCGAGACGGGCGCTGGCGCCGGGCCGGTACTCCGTGAGCACGTACGGGCCGGAGCCGTCCACGGCGTTGCCCTCGCGGAGCCGGTCCTTCGGGTACTGGGTGCGGTCCACGATCGACCCGGCTCCGGTGGCGACCTTCTGCGGGAACGTCGCGTCACGGGCGCTGAGGTTGAAGGTGACGGACAGGCCGTCGGCGACGACGCTGCGCAGGGTCGGGAAGAGGGCCCGCGGACCGACGTCCGACTTTATTCCGATCATCCGGTCGAAGGAGTACTTGACGTCTTCCGCGGTGACCTTCCGGCCGTTGGCGAACGTGAGGTCGTCGCGGAGTGCGCACCGGTAGGTCTTGAGGTTCATGTCGGTGAACTTGCAGTCGGTCGCCGCGTCCGGGACGGGCGTGGTGGTGCCGGGCCGGAAGGTCAGCAAGGACTGGAAGATGTTGCTGTACATGGCCCAGGACCCGGCGTCGTAGGCGCCGGCCGGATCCAGTGAGGTCACCTCGTCCGTCGTGCCGACGGCGATCGGGCTCCGCCCCGCACCGTCGGACGGCAGCAGCTGCCAGCCACCGATTCCCGCGGCGATCAGTACTAAGCATGTGATGAGGACCCGCAGACGGACCGATCGCATGACCGTGATTCCTTTCACGCCACCCCTGTCGCGAACGGGGTCACCCAATCACACGCTGTTGACTTGTGGAAGGGTAAACATTCACACGCCCACCACATCACCCTTTGATACAGGGGGAGTTGAGCGCGTGACGCCTCGTCAGGCCTGGCGGGATGCCAGCTCGACGACCGTGATGTCGGAGGGCGCGCCGACCCGGACCGGGGGACCCCAGGCACCGGCGCCCCGGGAGACGTACAGCTGGGTGTCGCCGTACCGCTCCAGCCCCGCGAGGGTCGGATTGGCCAGCTCGGCGAGGTAGTTCCCGGGCCAGAGCTGGCCGCCGTGGGTGTGGCCGGACAGCTGGAGGTCGACCCCGTGGCGCACGGCGTCGTGGATGACGATCGGCTGGTGGGCGAGGAGCACGGCGGCCCGGGCACGGTCCCGGTCGCCGAGCGCCGCGGCGAAGTCCGGGCCCTGGCCCTCCCGTTCGCCGGCCACGTCGTTGACCCCGGCGAGGTCGAAGCCGGCGGCGATCTCGACGCGCTCGTTCTGCAGCGGCCGCAGGCCGAGTTCGCGGACGTGGTCGACCCACTGCTCGGCACCCGAGAAGTACTCGTGGTTGCCGGTGACGAAGAACGAACCGTGCCGGGCCCGCAGCCGGGTGAGCGGCTCGGCGGCCGGCCCGAGGTTCTCGACGGTGCCGTCGACCATGTCGCCGACGACGGCGACCAGGTCGGGCTGGGTGGCGTTGATGGCGTCGACGATCCGCTGGGTGTGGGCCCGGCCCAGGATCGGCCCGAGGTGGATGTCGCTGACGACGGCGATCCGATAGCCGTGGGCGCCGCGCGCGAGCTTGCCGAGCGGCACGGTGACCCGCTTGACCCGCGGCCCGCGCAGCACGCCGTACGTCCCGTACCCCACGGTTCCCACCGCGGCCGCGGCGGCGGCCCCGCCGACGATCCGCGAGACGAAGAGCCGCCGCGACATCCCGGCCGCGCCGGGCGCCGCGGCGTTCGGCGCCCCGGCGTCCGGCGCGGTGCTCTCCGGCGCGGTGCCGGAAGCGGCAAGAGCGGCGTCCACGGGCGCGGGCGACGCGCCGGGACCGGCCGCCGGGTCGACGGCCGTGGCCGTCCCGCCGCGCGGCAGGTCCGGCGAGTCGGGCGCCGCCGTGGAGGCGGGGGCGGGCTCGACGACGGTGGCGGCCTTGCCGGCCGACGCCGCGGAGGCGGGGCCGCCGTCGGACACGACGGCCTGCGCGGCGGCCTCCGCCCCGGGTCTGTCCTCGGCCGGCCCGCCGACGGCAGGGCCCGCCCCGCCGGGCAGCACGAGCGACGCGGAAGCGCCCTCGGGCGTGCCGGCGCCCGGGGCGGGCGAGGCGCCGGGCGCCTGGCCGCCGCGGGCGGCGGCCTCACCGGGGGACGTGACCGCGGGGGTGCCGACGCCGTGCGGGGTTGTCGCGGCGGGCGCCGGGGCCACGGCCCCGCCCGACGGTGCCGTGGCCGTCGCCGGACCGTCCGTGGGCGCGCCGGCACGGGTGCGGAGGGCCGGGGCGCGGTGCAGCAGGGGGCGGATCGCCTCGCCGACGAGCAGGGCCAGGACCAGGTACAGAAGGAGCGCCAGCCACAGGAAGCCCGGCCAGGCGACGATCTGCTGGAGCCGGAAGGGTGCGCCGGCCCGGCCGGCGGTCAGGGCTCCCAGCGACAGCAGCGGGAGTACGAACGCGGCCACCGTCCCGGCCCGGCGCGCCGGGCTCCCGGGGCGGGTGACGTCGCGCACGAGCCGGCGCCAGACGTACCAGTGCACCGCGCCCAGCAGGGCGACGACCAGGACGATCACGAGCAGGACGACCAGCACGGCCTCGTACTCCCCCTCCGGTTATCCGCGATCGCCCACGCGATCGCGGCGCAAGGCGCGGACGCCGCGCAACCCGATGGCGCCGACCACCGTCCCCAAGACAAAGGACGTGATGGCGAGCACCAGATGGACCCAGAAGTACCCGGTCGGCTCACCGGCGTCGTCGAAGGCGAGACCGCTCCCGTCGTTCCACAGGTTTTTGACGAAAGTGATCCAGATGAACCAGCTCCACACCCCGAACGCGAGCAGGAACCATGAGGCGGAGCGGTTGAGCTTCATGGAGCCAGTATCGCCTTCACCGGTGACCCGTATCGCGGGGGGTCGGGGTGTGGTGCCGGCTTCCGCTGACACTCCCTGTACGTTCCTGATCGTGTCTGCTTTGAAGAAGACCGCTTTGACGGTCGCTGCTGCCGCACTGCTGCCCGCCCTCGCCGCCTCACCGGCGCTGGCGAGCCCCGGGGCGGACAAGAAGGAAGAGGACAAGCAGCCCAAGCCGCCTGCGGTCATGTCCACGGTCGGCGGGGCGAAGCTCGGCAAGCCGGGCACCCAGGTGAACCTGGCGGCCGGTGTGCCGGTCCTCCCCAAGCAGGTCACCGGCCGGTCGTGGATCGTCGCGGACGCCGAGACCGGTGATGTGCTCGCCTCGCACAACGCGCACTGGCGGCTCCCCCCGGCCTCCACGATGAAGATGCTCTTCGCGGACACGTTGCTGCCCAAGCTCCCGCGGAACCAGGCGCACGTGGTCACCCGGGCCGAGCTCGCCGGGGTCGGCGAGGGCTCCAGCCTGGTCGGGGTCAAGGAGAAGCTCAGCTACACCGTCCACGACCTGTGGCTCGGGGTCTTCCTCCGCTCCGGCAACGACGCCGTGCACGTCCTGTCCCACATGAACGGCGGCATCGCGCAGACCGTCAAGGACATGAACGCCCGCGCGGACGAGCTGCAGGCGCTCGACACCCATGTCGTCTCGCCGGACGGCTACGACGCCGAGGGCCAGGTGTCGTCGGCGTACGACCTCACCCTCATCGCGCGCAGCGGCATGCAGAACAAGGACTTCCGGGAGTACTGCTCCACGTCCCGGGCGAAGTTCCCCGGCGAGCAGAAACCCGGCAAGAAGCGCGAGACGTTCGAGATCCAGAACACCAACCGGCTGCTGACCGGGGACTACGGCATCCCGCCGTACAAGGGCATCGCGGGCGTGAAGAACGGCAGCACGACGCATGCCGGCTCCACCTTCACCGGGGTCGCCGAGCGCAACGGCAAGGTGCTGCTGGTCACCGTCATGAACCCGTCGGCCACGGAGGGCCACGCGGTCTACAAGGAGACCGCCCGCCTGCTCGACTGGGGCTTCGCGGCGGCCGGGAAGGTGAAGCCGGTCGGCGAGCTGGTGCCGCCGAAGTCCGCACAGACCGGTTCGGGGTCGGGCGAGAGCGGCGGCACCGAGCAGGCCGCCGGGAAGGGCGAGGGGGGTGCCGCCAGGGCGGGCGCCGCCGCCGGCAAGGCGTCCGGCGGTGCCGGCGTCGCGCTGGGCGTGGTCGGCGGTGTGCTGGTGCTGGTGGCGGGCGCGGTGTACCTGGTCAACCGGCGCTGGCCGCTGCCGGATCTGGTACGTCGTCTGCCCCGTCGCTAGCGGCCTCGCCGGACGCCGAGGGCGTCGCCGTCCAGGCGGCGCAGTACAAGAGCAGCTTGGCGGTGAAGTTGATCCACAGCAGCAACGCGACGGGGACACCGAAGGCTCCGTACATCGACTTCGCCGCCACGCCGCTCATGTAGCCGCCGAGCAGCAGCTTCAGCGCCTCGAAGCCGACCGCGCCGATCAGCGCCGCCACCACGAGGCGCCGGCGCGGCGGCTGGACGCCGGGCAGCAGTGTCAGGACGTAGAGCAGGATCAAGAAGTCCGCGACGACCGCGACGACGACGGCGCCGGCCTGGAGCAGAACGCCGCCGGCGCCGCCGCCGGAGATGCCGAGGCGCTCGGCGGTCCAGCCGACGGCGGTGGAGCCCAGGCTGGAGGCGGCGAACGACGCCAGGCCGGTCAGGCCGAGACCGCACAGGATCACCGCGTCCTGGCCCTTGCGGACCACCGGATTGCCCTCGTCGACGTCGTCGAGCTCCCACACGGCGCGCAGGCAGTCGCGCATGGAGGTGACCCAGCCGATGCCGGTGAAGAGCAGGACGGCACCCGCCACCAGCCCGACGGTGCCGGCGTTGGCGACCAGGGCGTTGATGTCGAGCTGGTCGGAGATACCGGGGACCTGGTCGCTGATCCGGTCCTCGATCCGGCGCAACTGGTCGTCGCTGAGCAGCGCGGCGCCGATCGCCGCCGCGAGGGTGATCAGCGGGAACAGCGCGAGGAAGCTGATGAAGGTGATCGCGGCGGCGAGGCGGGTCCAGTGGACGCGGTCGAGGGTCTCGTACGAGCGCCAGGCGTGTGTCGCCATGAGCCGGGCCGCCCATGGGCCGATGACGGGGAGCTTGGTCAGCCAGTCCATGGGGTGCCTTCTACCCCCGTGCTCCGAAGACCAGCGTGCGGGTCCCCCAGAAGCGCAGGCAGGTGGCGAGAACCATGCCGACGCCGAGACCCGACACGGCGTCGGCGCGCGCGGAGGTGAGTCCGAGTCCGTAGTGCGACACGCTCAGGCAGGCCATCTGCACCGCCGCCCCCGCCGCGTTGACCGCGAGGAACGCGCCGTAATCCCTGATCCGCACCCGTCCACGGCGGTAGGTGACCAGGGCGTTGCCGAGGTAGGCGACGGTGCATGCGGCGAGGAAGGCGAGGACCTTGGCGGTCAGCGGGTCCTGGCCGAGGGGGCCGCGCAGCCACAGGAAGAGGGCCAGGTCGGCGGCGTAGGCGGCGGCCCCGGCGCCCAGGAAGCCGGTGATCTCGGTCCGGGTGGTCCTCACAGGTCGGTGACCGCCATCGCGTACATCGCGAGCCACACGGCTCCGATGACGGCCAGCGGCCGGTCGCGCAGGACGACGTCCTCGGGGGCGCCGGCGGTGCCGCGGTCGGCGAAGACGGCGTAGCGGAGGACGGCCAGGATGAAAGCGATCATGGAGAGCTGGCGCCAGGGCAGCAGGGAGCCGTTGGCGGTGCCGCCGCTCTCCAGGGCCCACAGGCAGTAGCCGAGGACGGCGACGCCGGCCGCCAGCTGCCACACGAAGCGCAGGTAACCGGTGGTGTAGGTGTTCAGCAGCACCCGTGTGGCCCCTCCGCGCCCGGCCATCTCCACGGCCTCCGAGTACCGCTTGGCGGCGACCATGAAGAGGGCGCCGAAGCCCGTGGTGATGAGGAACCAGCGCGAAAGCGGGATGCCGAGGGCGATCCCGCCGATCATGGCGCGCATGAGGAACCCGGTCGTGACGACCGCGAGGTCGACGACCAGGACGTGCTTGAGGCGCAGGCAGTACGCGAGCTGCATGACGAGGTACGCGGCGAGCAGCGCCGCGGTCATGGGGGTGCACAGCGCGGCGCCCCCGGCGACGGCGGCGACGGCGAGGACGCCGCCCGTCGCGTACGCCACGGGCACGGGCACGTCCCCGGCGGCGACCGGGCGGCGGCACTTGGCGGGGTGGGCGCGGTCCGCCTCGGCGTCCCGGGCGTCGTTGACGAGGTAGACGCCCGCGGCCGCCGCGGTGAACAGGGCGAATACCAGGACCAGTTGGACGGCGGTGTGCCGGGAGGCGAGCTGTCCGGCGGCGGCAGGCGCGGCCACGACGAGCACGTTCTTCACCCACTGGCGCGGCCGCGCGGCCCGGACCAGGCCGACCGGCACCCCGAAGGCGGGAGAGACGCTCCTTACGGCGACGGTCCGCTCACCCATGGGCGCCCCGCAGCATCCAGCGCCCTCCGGCCGAGGCCGCCGCCGCGCCCAGCAGGGCGCCCGCAGCCACGTCGGTCGGATAGTGGACGCCCACCACCAGCCGGGAGAGGCACATGGCGGCGGCGAGGGGGCCCGCCACCCGGCGGACCGCCGGGCGCAGGGTGCCGAAGGCGACCGCCGCCGCGGCGGCCGAGGCGGCGTGGGAGCTCGGGAAGGAGTGCCGGCCGGCGGTGCGGACCAGGGGTTCCACGGTCGGCCGGGGCCGGCGCACCACCCGCTTCACGCCCATGCTCGTCAGATGCGCGGCGCCGATGAGGGCGGTGCCGCGCAGCCAGGCCCCGCGCCGCTCGCGGTCGGCGGCCGCTCCGGCCAGCCCCGCGGCGAGCCACAGCGCGCCGTGCTCGCCGCCGAACGACAGCGCGCGGGATGCCGCCGCCACCCCCCGAGAGCGGCGCCCGCACGCGCGCAGTGCGGCCAGCAGCCGATGGTCGGCGCCTGCGCGGTCGTATCCCATCCGGCTCCCCTTCCTGCCTCGCGGCAGCTCCGTGCACCAGGGGGACTCTCGCTCGCCGCGCGGCCGACGGCACGGCAATCTTTCCTGACACTCGTTTAATCACCCATTTCGGCGAGTCAGGTGACAAAGGAGTCAAACCGCGCATACCCGGCGGTACGGTCGCCCTCATGTCCGTCGTCACCGTCACCGGCTGGGGCCGTACCGCGCCGACCGCCGCCCGGGTCCTGCGCCCCCGCAGCCCGGAGGAAGCGGCCGCCGCCGTCCGTGCGTGCGGCGCCCGCGGCGGTATCGCCCGCGGCCTCGGCCGGGCCTACGGCGACGCGGCGCAGAACGCCGGCGGCACCGTGCTCGACATGACCGCCCTGTCCCGCGTCCGCTCCGTCGACGCGGAGGCGGGCACCGTCGTCTGTGACGCCGGTGTCAGCCTGCACCACCTCATGGAGGTGCTGCTCCCGCTCGGCTGGTTCGTCCCGGTCAGCCCCGGCACGCGGTACGTCACGGTCGGCGGCGCCGTCGCGGCCGACATCCACGGCAAGAACCACCACGTCTCGGGCTCCTTCGGCCGCCACGTACGCGCCGTCGACCTGCTCACGGCGGACGGCGGCGTCCGGACCGTCCTGCCCGGCACCGACCTCTTCGACGCCACGACCGGCGGCATGGGGCTGACCGGGGTGATCCTCTCCGCCACGCTCCGGCTGCACCCGGTCGAGACGTCCCTGATGTCCGTCGACACCGAACGGGCGACCGACCTCGACGACCTGATGCACCGGCTGACCACCGGCGACGGCCGCTACCGCTACTCCGTCGCCTGGATCGACCTGCTCGCACGCGGCGCCGCGACCGGCCGCTCCGTCCTCACCCGCGGCAACCACGCCCCCCACGACGCGCTCCCCCCGCGGGCCCGGCGCGCCCCGCTCGCCTTCCGCCCCGGCCGGCTGCCGGCGGCACCCCGCCTCCTGCCCGAGGGGCTGCTGAGCCGCCCCGCCGTCCGGGCCTTCAACGAGCTCTGGTACCGCAAGGCCCCCCGGCGCCCCCGCACCGGCCAGCTCCAGCCGATCCCCGCCTTCTTCCACCCCCTGGACGGCGTCCCGCACTGGAACCGGATCTACGGCCGGGGCGGCTTCGTCCAGTACCAGTTCGTCGTCGGGTACGGGCAGGAGGAGACCCTGCGCCGCGTCGTGCGCCGCATCTCCCGGCGCGGCTGCCCGTCCTTCCTGGCCGTCCTCAAGCGGTTCGGCGAGGGCGACCCGGGCTGGCTGTCGTTCCCGATGCCGGGCTGGACCCTGGCACTCGACATCCCCGCCGGGCTGCCGGGCCTTGCCGCGCTCCTCGACGAACTCGACGAGGAGGTGGCGGGCGCGGGCGGCCGGGTCTACCTCGCGAAGGACTCCCGGCTGCGGCCGGAGACCCTGCGCGCCATGTACCCACGGCTCCCCGAATTCCTCGCCCTGCGGGCGGAGCTGGACCCGCGCTCGGTCTTCAGGTCCGACCTCGCCCGCCGTCTCTCCCTGTAAGGAAACCGGTCATGAAGGACGCCTTCGGCACCCCGCAGTCCCTGCTGGTCCTCGGCGGCACGTCGGAGATCGCCCTGGCCACGGCCCGGCGCCTGATCGCGCGCCGCACCCGCACCGTGTGGCTGGCCGGCCGGCCCTCCCCCGCCCTGGACGCCGCCGCCGCGTCCCTGCGTGAGCTCGGCGCCGACACCCGTACCGTCGCGTTCGACGCCCTGGACACCGCCGGCCACGAGGAGACCCTCGCCAAGGTCTTCACCGAGGGCGACATCGACATGGTCCTGCTGGCCTTCGGGGTCCTCGGCGACCAGGCCCGCGACGAGACCCACCCGCCGGCCGCCGCCCGGGTCGCCCAGATCAACTACACCGGCGCCGTCACAGCCGCCCTGACGTGCGCAAACGCGCTGCAGGCGCAGGGTCACGGCTCGCTGGTGGTGCTGTCCTCGGTCGCCGCCGAACGTGCCCGCCGGGCCAACTTCGTCTACGGCTCCAGCAAGGCCGGTCTGGACGCCTTCGCGCAGGGCCTGGGCGACGCGCTGCACGGCTCCGGCGTCCACGTCATGGTCGTCCGGCCCGGCTTCGTCCGCACCAGGATGACCGCCCACCTCCCCGAGCCGCCCCTGGCGACCGGCCCGGAGGCCGTCGCCGAAGCGATCGAGCAGGGTCTGCGCCGCCGCGCGGAGACGATCTGGGTGCCGGGCGCACTGCGCCTGGTGATGTCGGCCCTGCGGCACGTGCCGCGGCCGCTGTTCCGCCGTCTGCCCCTGTGAGGCGTCAGGTACGCGTCGGCGCGGGGGCGTCCACCGGCGCCCCCTGCGCGGGCACGCCCTTGGCCGGACGGGCGGGACCGAAGTCGAACTCGCGCAGCTTCCGCCACACCGCGTCCGGGCCCTGCTCGTACAGCGCGAAGGAGTTGACCGTCCACTCGGCCTCGAAGTCGGCCAGCTCCTCGTACGCCCGGTCCATCGCCTCCTCCGCGATGCCGTGCGCCACGGTCACGTGCGGGTGGTACGGGAACTGAAGCTCCCGCACCAGCGGACCCGACGCGTCGCGCACCCGCTGCTGGAGCCAGGAGCAGGCCGAGGTGCCCTCCACGAGCTGGACGAAGACGACCGGCGACAACGGCCGGAACGTGCCGGTTCCGCTCAGCCGCATCGGGAAGGGCCGGCCGGCCGCGGCGACGGCGGCCAGGTGCGCCTCGACCGCGGGCAGCCGCGCCTCGTCGACCTCGGTCGGCGGCAGGAGGGTGACGTGCGTGGGAATGCCGTGCGCGGCGGGATCACCGAAGCCCGCGCGCCGCTCCTGGAGCAGGCTGCCATAGGGCTCCGGGACCGCGATCGAAACGCCGAGCGTTACGGTCCCCACGTCGTTCTCCTCAGTTTCAGTCGTCCGCTGCAGCGCCAGTGTGGCGGCTGCACCCTCTCCATGGCCAGACTCTTCCGGCTCAGTGCTTGGCGGGCAGGAAGCCCACCTTCTCGTACGTCCGTGCCAGCGTCTCCCCGGCGACCGTCCGTGCCTTCTCCGCGCCCTTGGCCAGGATGGAGTCCAGCGTCTCGGGGTCGTCCAGGTATTCCTGCGTACGGGTCCGGAACGGGGTGACGAAGTCCACCATCACCTCGGCCAGGTCCGTCTTCAGGGCGCCGTACATCTTGCCCTCGTAGGCCACCTCCAGCTCCGCGACGGTGGTCCCGGTCAGGGTGGACATGATCGTCAGCAGATTGCTGACGCCCGGCTTGTTCTCCGGGTCGAAACGGATCACGGTGTCGGTGTCCGTGACCGCGCTCTTGACCTTCTTGGCGGTGGTCTTCGGCTCGTCGAGCAGATTGATCAGCCCCTTCGGTGTGGAGGCCGACTTGCTCATCTTGATCGACGGGTCCTGCAGGTCGTAGATCTTCGCCGTCTCCTTCAGGATGTACGGCGCCGGGACCGTGAACGTCTCACCGAAGCGGGTGTTGAACCGCTCGGCCAGGTCCCTGGTGAGCTCGATGTGCTGGCGCTGGTCCTCGCCGACCGGGACCTCGTGCGCCTGGTACAGCAGGATGTCCGCGACCTGGAGGATCGGGTAGGTGAACAGACCGACCGTGGCGCGGTCGGCACCCTGCTTGGCCGACTTGTCCTTGAACTGCGTCATCCGGGAGGCCTCGCCGAAGCCGGTCAGACAGTTCATCACCCAGCCCAGCTGGGCGTGCTCCGGCACGTGGCTCTGGACGAAGAGCGTGCAGCGCTCGGGGTCGAGTCCCGCGGCCAGCAGCTGCGCGGCCGCGAGCCGGGTGTTCGCGCGCAGCTCCGCCGGGTCCTGCGGCACGGTGATCGCGTGCAGGTCGACCACCATGTAGAAGGCATCGTGCGACTCCTGCAGCGCGACCCACTGACGGACCGCACCGAGGTAGTTGCCGAGGTGGAACGAGCCTGCGGTCGGCTGGATTCCGGAGAGCACACGACGTGGACGCTGCATGGCGGAGCCATTCCCCTGAGGGTGGTGGTGGGCGACGGGCGGGCTATCAGAGGCCATGCCCATCATTCTCTCAGGTGCCGGAGACCGCTCGGAAACGGATCGGCACCCATGGGTGTACGAGGCGGGTGAGGACACGGGAACCCGGTCCGCGGCCTCACGCCGGTCGCCCCGCGGACGGCCGTGGCCTTCGGAGCAGGTACGGACCCCGAGGACGTCGTGCGGCGTGCCTCCTCCAGGACGTACCGCTCACCGGGGCGGTTCCGGCCGGGCACCGGATTCCGCCCGTGGCGGCCGCGGATCGTCATGAATGAGACGAGGAACACAGTGCCTTCGGCCGTACGGCGGCGGGGCGCCGGCCCACGGGGCGCGGCACGCTCTGCCGGACCGACGACGAGGGGAGGCCCGGGCCAGGTCCAAGCGCCCCGGCGAACCCCCGGCCCGGACAGCCGGAGGCTCCGGGGACGGTGGGCAGTCCCCGGAGCCTCCGGCCGGGGCACCGGCCTTCCGCCGGAAGGGCGCGCCGTCCCCCGGCTCGCGGAGCCGACGTGAGGTGAGGTGGGGCGTGCGGGGTCGCCCCCGCAGGGGCCGGCGGCGGGTCACGCCCTGGACAGGGACGCTCACCGGCCGGCCCCGAGGAGTCCGGGCCGGAGGGGCCCCGCCGCCCGTGCTCGCGAGGGAAGGCACGCGGGGGCAGCCAGTCCGCACCTGGGCGGCGGGAGGGCCGCCCACCCCGGCCGGAACCGGCGGGGCCCGGGCGGCCGGGTCAGGCCGGCAGGCCCGGCGCCGGGTGCTCGGCCATCAGCGCGGCGACCTCCGCGCGGATGCCCGCGAGGGCGTCCTCGTCGCCCGTGCGCGCCGCGGTGACGCCACGGTCGATCCAGTCCGCGACCGCCGCCATGTGCTGCGTTCCCAGCCCGCGCGAGGTCAGCGACGGCGTGCCGATGCGGATGCCGGACGGGTCGAACGGCTTCCTCGGGTCGTAGGGCACCGTGTTGTAGTTCACGACGATGCCGGCCCGGTCGAGGGCCTTCGCGGCGACCTTGCCGGGGACGTCCTTCGGCGTGAGGTCCATGAGGATCAGGTGGTTGTCCGTGCCGCCGGAGACCAGGTCGAAGCCGCGGGTGAGCAACTCGTCGGCGAGCGCCTTGGCGTTGGCGACGACGTTCGCGGCGTAGTCGCGGAAGGCCGGCCCGGACGCCTCGCGGAGGGCGACCGCGATGCCCGCGGTGGTCTGGTTGTGCGGGCCTCCCTGCAGGCCGGGGAAGACGGCCTTGTCGATGGCCTTGGCGTGCTCCTCACGGCACATCAGCATCGCGCCGCGCGGCCCGCGCAGCGTCTTGTGCGTGGTGGTGGAGACGACGTCGGCGTGCGGCACGGGCGACGGGTGGGCGCCGCCCGCGATCAGGCCGGCGATGTGGGCGACGTCGGCGACGAGCACGGCGCCCGCCTCGCGAGCGATCTCCGCGAAGGCGGCGAAGTCGATGGTGCGGGGCAGGGCGGTGCCCCCGCAGAAGATGACCTTGGGGCGCTCCTTGAGGGCGAGGTCGCGCACCTCGTCGAAGTCGATCAGGCCGGTGTCCTGGCGTACGCCGTACTGGACGCCGCGGAACCACTTGCCGGTCGCGGACACGCCCCAGCCGTGGGTGAGGTGGCCCCCCATGGGCAGGGCCATGCCCATGACGGTGTCGCCGGGGTCGGCGAAGGCGAGGTAGACGGCGAGGTTCGCCGGAGAGCCGGAGTAGGGCTGGACATTGGCGTGGTCGACGCCGAACAGGGCCTTGGCGCGCGCGACGGCGAGCTGCTCGACCTGGTCGATGTTCTGCTGGCCCTCGTAGTAGCGGCGGCCGGCGTAGCCCTCGCTGTACTTGTTCTGCAGGACCGTGCCGGAGGCTTCCAGCACGGCGTGCGAGACGTAGTTCTCGCTGGGGATCAGGCGCAGGGTGTCGGCCTGGAGCCGCTCCTCTGCGGCGACGAGCGCGGCCAGTTCGGGGTCGGCGGCGCTCAGGGCGGGGTGGTGGGCGGGAAGGCCGGTCATGGCGTCCTCCGGGGCGATCCGTTCGGTCGTGGTCCCGGGTGCGAACTCCGGCGGCCCCGCACGAAGGCGCGGGGCGGAGGCGGACAGCACCCGATTCCGGGGTGCCCAGGCGGGCGGCACCTCGTGGGGTCTGCCGCGCACGGCTTCCCCGGGGTCGGTTCCCCGCGCGCCAGTCGCCGTGCGTGGAGCCCACCCTAATGGCCCCGCCGCGCCCCGGTTTCCCTGTCCGCATCCCGAGCGACCATAGGGGGGACCTCTGCCCGCACCGGACGAACGGAGATCCCGTGTCGAGAACGGAAGACGCGATCGCTGCCGCGGAGGCGCACAGCGCGCACAACTACCACCCGCTGCCCGTGGTCGTCGCGTCGGCGGAAGGCGCGTGGATGACGGATGTCGAGGGGCGCCGCTACCTCGATCTGCTGGCCGGCTATTCGGCGCTCAACTTCGGGCACGGCAACCGCCGGCTCATCGAGGCCGCGAAGGCGCAGCTGGAACGGGTGACGCTGACGTCCCGGGCGTTCTACCACGACCGGTTCGCGGAGTTCTGCGCGCAGCTGGCGGAGTTCTGCGGCATGGAGATGGTGCTGCCGATGAACACCGGGGCGGAGGCGGTGGAGACGGCGGTGAAGACCGTCCGCAAGTGGGGCTACCGGGTGAAGGGCGTCCCGGACGGGATGGCGAAGATCGTGGTCGCGGCGGGCAACTTCCACGGCCGGACGACGACCGTCATCAGCTTCTCGACGGACCCGGAGGCCCGCGCGGACCACGGCCCGTACACGCCGGGCTTCGAGATCGTGCCGTACGGGGACCTGGCGGCGATGGAGGCGGCGCTGACCGACAACGCGGTGGCGGTGCTGCTGGAGCCGGTCCAGGGCGAGGCGGGGGTGCTGGTGCCGCCGCCCGGCTATCTGCCGGCGGTGCGTGAGCTGACGCGCGCCCGGGACGTGCTGTTCGTCGCGGACGAGGTGCAGTCGGGCCTGGGCCGTACGGGGCGGACGTTCGCGTGCGAGCACGAGGGTGTGGTGCCGGACATGTACGTGCTGGGCAAGGCGCTGGGCGGCGGCATCGTGCCGGTGTCGGCGGTGGTGTCGAGCGAGGCGGTGCTGGGGGTGCACCGGCCGGGTGAGCACGGTTCGACGTTCGGCGGGAACCCGCTGGCCTGCGCGGTGGCGCTGGAGGTGCTCGCGCTGCTGCGGACGGGCGAGTACCAGCGGCGGGCGGCGGAGCTCGGCGAGCGGCTGCACCGGCAGCTGGGTGAGCTGGTGGGCGGCCCGGTGGTGGCGGTGCGCGGCCGCGGGCTGTGGGCGGGGGTGGACGTCGACCCGGCGCTCGGCACGGGCCGGCTGATCTCGGAGAAGCTGATGGACCGCGGGGTGCTGGTGAAGGACACGCACGGCTCGACGATCCGGATCGCCCCGCCGCTGGTGATCAGCGAGGAGGACCTGGACTGGGGCCTGGCGCAGCTGCGGGACGTGCTGGGGGTGCCCGCGTGAGGCGCCGCCGGGGCACGTCCCGCGCCGGGGGTGGCGTCAGAGGATGACGTGCGGCAGGAAGCGGGCGTACTCGTCGGTGACGAGGCCGGCCGACTCCCGGATGCCGAGGCCCGCGGACTCGTCCTCGACGACCCACGCGCCGAGGACGACGCGGTTGCCGTCGAAGTCGGGCAGCGGCGCCAGCTCCTGGTAGCAGCACGGCTCGTCGCGCAGCACGGGCGCGGCGCCCGGCTCGTGAATCGTGACCCCGGCGCCTTCCCGCCCGAGCAGGGGCTTGGCGACGTAGCCGGGGCCGTCGGCGAGTTCGCGCGGCCCGTCGAGGTAGGCGGGCAGCAGGTTCGGATGGCCCGGGTACAGCTCCCACAACACCGCGAGCAGCGCCTTGTTGGAGAGCAGCATCTTCCACGCCGGCTCGATCCAGCAGGTGCTGCCCGTGCCGCCGCCGTTGTCGAGGGTGTCGAGGACGTGCGGCCCGAACCGGTCGGTGGTGAGCCACTCCCAGGGGTACAGCTTGAAGCAGCTGCGGATGAACCGGAGCCGGTCGTCGACGAACCGGCCCGACAGCCGGTCGAAGCCGATCTGCTCGACGGAGAGGGCCTCGGTCTCCAGACCGGCCTGCTCGGCGGTCTCGCGCAGGTACGCGACCGTCATCAGGTCCTCGCCGAGCTCGTCCCCGTCGGAGTGGACGAAGTGCACGGGCCCGGGCGGCAGCAGCGGCGCCTGCCGCTTCCAGGCGGCGACGAGCCGCTCGTGGAGGGAGTTCCACTGGTCGGCGCCGGGGAACCGCTCCTCCATCCAGAACCACTGGGGGCTGGCGGCCTCCACCAGCGACGTGGGGGTGTCGGCGTTGTACTCCAGCATCCTGGCCGGGCCCGTGCCGTCGTAGCGCAGGTCGAACCGGCCGTAGACGGAGGGGAGTTCGGCGCGCCGGCGCCACGACTCGGCGATCCGCCCGGCCAGCCGGGCGTCGGTGATGCCGAGGTCGGCGAACCGGTCCCGGTCGACGATGTGCGCGGCCGCCGCCAGGCACATGGCGTGCAGCTCCTCGACGACCTCCTCCAGCGCCTCGACCTCGGGCAGCGAGAAGGTGTAGTAGGCGCTCTCGTCCCAGTACGGCCGCAGCGAGCCGTCGGGATAGCGCGTGAGGGGGTAGATGAGCCCCTGCTCCTCGACGGTCTCCTGCCAGCCGGGGCGCGGTTCGATCGTGTGGCGCTTCATGTCGGACCCGGGTGCCGCTCAGCCGCCGCCGGAGCCCGAGCAGCCGAAGCCGCCCCGCTCGACCGCCGACTTGTCGAAGCTGCCGCCGGACACCTTGCCGTCGCTCACGCTGCCGCCGTAGTAGTACGAGCCGCGGGCGGTGCCACTGCCGCCGCTGCCGCACTCGTAGCTGGGCAGCTTCTCGCGCGTGATCGGGTCGACGCAGCGCTTGTCCGGCTCGGAGCCGCAGGACGTGATCGTCGCCGCGAGCACCCCCATCCCGCCGAGCACCACCGTGCTCGACCTCAGCCTGCGCATGCGCCGTCCTCCTTGCCGATGAGCCTGTCATGTGCCGTACGAACATGAACGCCGCACACACTAGAGGTCGGTGCGCCGCGCTGGTAAGCCCGGTCCTCGTTCACTCTCGAACCAAAGTCGCTTTGTGTTTTTTGGGATGGTGTGCGCACTCGGTTCCGCGGTCTGCTGCGACACGGCGTCCGTTCCGCAGGCCATGGGTGCCCGCGCCGCGCCCCCGGGAACCGGCTCGGGGCTCGGCGTGCGCCGCGCCGGGTGAGGGCCAGCCCGGTGGTCGCGGTCCTGGCGCTCGGAGCGGTCGCGGGCCGGCTGCCCGACCGGCCCGGGCGCCGGCGCCGGGCCTGGGATCGGGCGGCCCGGCCGGTGGTCGCGGGCTTCGCGGTGGCCGGCGTGGGCGCGCCCGGCGCCGGCCCGCCTCGGGGAGCTTCCCGAGCCGGTGGCGGTGCCGGAGGGGACGTGAGGCCCGGGTGCGCTCACGGCAGGGCCCGGCACAGCGCGTCCAGGGCTCCCGCCCATGCGCTGTCCGTCGGGGTCGCGTAGCCGACGACGAGGCCGTCGCGGCCACGCGGCACGGACGGGTGGCGGAAGCGGTCGAGGCCCTGGAGGGCCAGGCCCTGCCACGCGGCCGCCCGCACGACGGACTCCTCGGTGCCGGGCGGGAGTTCCAGCACGGCGTGGAGGCCGGCCGCGATGCCGCTGACCCGGATGTCCGGGGCGCGTTCGGCGAGCGCCGCCACGAGCTGGTCGCGCCGTCTGCGGTAGCGCAGCCGCATGTTCCGTACGTGCCGGTCGTACGCCCCCGAGGAGATGAACTCGGCGAGCGTGAGCTGGTCCAGCGCGCTGCACACCCAGTCGACGTCGCCCTTGGCCGCGAGCACCTCGCCCACCAGGTCCCGCGGCAGCACCATCCAGGCCAGCCGAAGCCCGGGGGTGAGCGACTTGCTCGCCGTACCGAGGTAGACCACGCGCTCGGGGTCGAGGCCCTGGAGCGCGCCGACGGGCTGGCGGTCGTAGCGGAACTCGCCGTCGTAGTCGTCCTCCAGGACCAGCCCGCCGGTCCGGCGCGCCCAGTCGACGGCTGTCGCGCGCCGGTCCGGGCGGAGGGCACCGCCGAGCGGGAACTGGTGGGCGGGGGTGATCAGTACCGCGCCCGCCCGGCCCAGGCCGTCCGTGCGGGTGCCGAGTTCGTCGAGGGGCAGGGCGGGGGTGCGCAGTCCCGCCTCGGTGAGGAGGTTCCAGTGGACGTCGAGCCCGTACGACTCGACGGCGGCCTCCCGCACGCCCCGCTCGCGCAGCACCTTCCCCATCAGCATCAGTCCGTGGACGAATCCGGAGCAGATGACGATCCGTTCGGGGCCGGCGTACACGCCGCGGGCCCGGGCGAGGTACTCGGCCAGCACGGTGCGCAGTTCGACGCGCCCGCGCGGATCGCCGTAGCCGAAGGCCTCGTGCGGGGCGGCCGTCAGGGCTCGCCGGGCCGCCTTGAGCCACTCGGCGCGCGGGAAGGAGCCCAGGTCCGGTGTGCCGGGGTGCAGGGTGTGGGTGGGCCGGCCGCGCGGCGGGGACACCCGCCGCGCCGCTGCGGCCGCCGGGGGGCCGGTCCGGCCGCCGGTGCCCGCGCCGGGGTGCGTGCCCGCGCCGGGCCGAGAGCCCGCGGCCGCGCCGGCACCTGCACCGGCACCGGGCTGAGGCGCTCTGCGGGGGGTGGTCCGCCCGGCGACCCGGGTGCCCGATCCCTGACGGGCGGTGAGCCAGCCCTCGGCGACCAGTTCGGCGTAGGCGTCGGCGACCGTGTTGCGGGCGATGCCCAGGTCGGCGGCGAGCGAGCGGGAGGACGGCAGCCGGGCGCCGGGGGCGAGCCGCCCCGTGCGCACGGCCTCCCGCAGGGCGTCCATCAGCCCGGCCCGCAGCCCCGGTCCGCGCAGCTCCAGGTGCAGGTCGGCACCGAAAGTGGCCCAGGAATCCGTCATGGAAATGGACCATACCTCTGCGCCACAACGCCCGTACGGTCGTCGCCATGACGACGCACACGCACACGACGAACCACGCCCCCGAGCAGACACCCCGCCTCGACTGGGCCACGGCGGCGCCCGAGGTCTACAAGGCCATGGTGCGGCTGGACGCGGCCGCGCGGCAGGGCCTCGACCCGGTCCTCCTGGAGCTCGTCAAGATCCGCGCGTCGCAGCTCAACCGCTGCGCGATGTGCCTGGACATGCACAGCAAGGACGCGCTGGCGGCGGGCGAGTCGGTCGACCGGATCATCCAGCTCAGCGCCTGGGAGGAGTCGCGGCACTTCTACACGGAGAAGGAGCTGGCCGCGCTCGAACTCACCGATGCCGTCACGGTTCTGACGGACGGTTTCGTCCCGGACGAGGTCTACGAGCGGGCGGCCGCCCATTTCGACGAGACGGAACTGGCCCAGCTGATCGCCTCGATCACCGTCATCAACGCGTGGAACCGGTTCGGGGTCTCCACCCGCAGGACGCCGGGCCACTACACGCCGGGACAGTTCGCATAGCCCCCCGCGGCGGAGGTGTTCCCGGCACCGCACACGGGCGGGTCCCTCGGCCGCGACGTTCGCGGCGGGCGGCCGTCAACGCCCCGTGTGGATACCTTCCTTCGGCGGTCTCGCCGCCCCGGACGGGCGCATGGTCCGCCACGGCTCAGCCGTAGCGGACGTACGACTCGCCGTTCAGGTAGAGAATGCCGTTCCGGTCGATCGCCCACTCGTACGCCAACGGCGCCGCGCCGCCGTCCGTGTAGGCCGTGATCCGGCTGCCGTGCACGACGAAGCGTCCCGTGACGGTCGCGCCCATGATGTCGTGCCTGAAGGTGCCGTCGGCGAAGAAGCGGTACACGGAGGACTGGAAGCCGTCGCTCGAACCGCCACTCCAGCTGCCGACCAGCGCGGCCGGGACGGCGGAGCCGCCCGCGTCGTCCCAGTCGCCCCCTCCGTCCCGGGAAGCGGTGCCCGTCACGGACGTGGCGCCGGACTCGCAGGCGGAAAGGGCGAGGAACGCGCCGATCAACAGCACCGGCGCAAGGCCCCGTCGGGCACGGTTCATGGCAGCCTCCGGGGTTCTGTGCGGCACGGCTCGCGCCCAGCCTCGGGGCACGGACGGGGCCGCACAACGCGACGACCGCAAGTGACGCCTCTTGACCTGCCCTGACCGTCCTTGACCGGGCCCACCCGGCACATCCGCCCCTGCAGACGCACCGGCCCGGGCAGTCCTGAGACTGCCCGGGCACGGCGGACGTCATCCGCGGACGCGGGCGCGGGTCATTCCGGCAGCCACGCGCGCCACGTGCGCTCGTTCTCCTTCACCCACTTCTCGGCGGCGGCCTCCGGCGACAGCTTCTCCTCGGCGATCATCAGCGCGACGTCGTTCTGCGCCTCCGTCGTCCAGGAGAAGTTCTTCAGGAACGCGGCCGCCTGCCCGCCCTTCTCCGAGAAGTCCGCGTTCAGGAACTTCTGCAGCGGGGTGTGCGGATAGGCGCACGCCACCTTCTTCGGGTCGGCGTCGCAGCCCTCCTTGTACGCGGGGAGCTTCACCTCCGTCATGGGCACCTTCCGGAACAGCCACTGCGGCTTGTACCAGTAGGTGAGGAACGGCTTCTTCTCCTTGGCGAACTGCTTGATCTGGGTGATCTGCGCGGCCTCGGAGCCCGCGAAGACGACCTGGTAGTCCAGGTCCAGGTTCTTCACCAGCGCCTTGTCGTTGGTGATGTACGACGGTGATCCGTCGAGCAGCTGGCCCTTGCCGCCGCTCTCGGCCGTGCGCAGCCGGTCGGCGTACTTGTTGAGGTTCTTCCAGTCGGTGACGTCCGGGTGGGCGTCGGCGAAGTACTTCGGCACGAACCAGCCGATGTGGCCGGTCACGCCGAGGTCGCCGCCGCGGGCGATCGTCTTCTTGTCGTCGACGTACCGCTTCTCCTGGTCCGGATGGCCCCAGTCCTCCAGGATGGCGTCCACGCGGCCCTGGCTGAGCGCGTCCCACGCGGGGACCTCGTCGACCTGGACGGTGTCGACGCGGTAGCCCAGCTCGTGTTCGAGCAGGTACTTCGCGACGGCGACGTTCGCCTGGGCGCCCACCCACGACTGCACGGACAGCGTGACGGTCTTCGCGCCCTCGGCGGCGGCGTACGGGGAAGCCTGCTTGGTCATGTCGGCCGCGCCGCAGCCGGCCAGCGGGAGCGCCAGCAGGGCCACGGCCGCGGCGGAAACGGTGATGCGGGTGGTACGCATGTCAGGCCTCCTTCCGGGTCGGCTGCGTCACGCGGTCGAGCATCAGGCCCAGGCAGACGATCGCGGCACCCGCGACGAGGCCGGTCGCCAGGTCGCCCTGGGCGAGGCCGAACACCACGTCGTAGCCGAGCGCGCCACCGCCGACGAGGCCGCCGATGATGACGACGGCGAGGACCAGGACGACGCCCTGGTTCACGGCCAGCAGCAGCGCCGGCCGGGCGAGCGGCAGCTGGACCTGGCGCAGTTGCTGCCAGCCGGTCGCGCCGAGCGAGCGCGCGGACTCCATGGCGACGGGGTCGACGCCCCGCAGCCCCTGCGTGGTGATGCGGACGACGGCGGGCAGCGCGTACACGACGGCGGCCGCGACGGCCGGCGCGCGGCCCACGCCGAACAGCGCGACGACCGGGATCAGGTAGACGAACTGGGGCATGGTCTGGAAGACGTCGAGTACGGGGCGCAGGCACCGTTCGACGCGTGCGCTGCGGGCCGCGGCGACCGCGACGCCGAAGCCCAGGACCAGCGTGACCGCGACGGCGGCCAGCACCTGCGACAGGGTGTCGAGGGAGGCGTCCCACACGCCCAGGACGCCGATGGCGGCCATGGCGAGGACGGCCGTCAGCGCGGTGCGCCAGGTGCCGATGAGCAGCGCGAGCGCTCCGACCAGCAGCAGCACCGTCCACCAGGGCAGGGCCTGCAGTCCGCTGCGGAGGGGGTCGAGGACCCAGCCGGTGAAGCGGGCCGCCCAGTCTGCGGTGCCGCCGACGACGGGCACGCCGGAGTAGAGGTGTGCGGTCATCCAGTCGACGGCGCGGTTGACGGGCTCGGCGATGTCGACGTGCCAGGCGTCGGGCCAGGTGAGCCGGCCGGCCAGGCGGCCGGCCACGGCGGCGGCCAGGACTCCGAGGACCGCCACGGCGGTGAGGACCGGGCTGTGGCCGGGGGCGGGACGGGTACCGGTCGCGGTGCGGTCGAGCACGACCGCGAGCAGCACGATCGGGATGCCGGCGGCGAGCGCGGCGCCCACGTCGACGGAGGCGAGCGCCTGGTAGACACGGTCGCCGAGGCCGCCGGCGCCGATGACGGACGCGATGACGGCCATGGACAGGGCCATCATGATCGACTGGTTGACGCCGAGGAGGAGTTCCTTGCGGGCCAGCGGGAGGCGGGCGGTGAGCAGCCGCTGCTTGCCGGTCGCGCCGAGCGAGGCGGCGGCCTCCAGGACACCGGGGTCGGCGCCGCGCAGTCCCAGGGCGGTGAGCCGCGCCATGGGCGGGGCGGCGTAGACGACGGTGGCGAGGACGGCGGCGGGCACGCCGATGCCGAAGACCAGCACCACGGGCAGCAGGTACGCGAAGGCGGGCAGCACCTGCATGGTGTCGAGGACGGGGCGCAGCGCCCGGAAGGTGCGGTCGGACAGGCCGGCCGCGAGGCCCAGCAGCGCGCCGAGCGCGACGGAGGCGGCGACCGCGACGACCATGAGGGCGAGCGTCTGCATGGTGGGCACCCACATGCCGAGCAGTCCGCACACGGCGAAGGCGGCGACGGCGGTGACGGCGAGCCGGACACCGGCGAGGCGCCAGGCGATCAGGCCGGCCGCGGCCGTGACCCCGGCCCAGCCGGCGGCGAGCAGCAGCAGGTAGACGGCGCGCACGGCCAGCACGACGGCGTTGCTGACGTGGCCGAAGAAGTACAGAAACAGCGGGTGGCTGTCGCGGTTGTCGATGATCCAGTCGCTGGCGGAGCCGAGCGGGCCGGACAGGTCGACGGTGAGCGCGGCGGGCCAGTTGCCGGTGCCGGCGACGAGGACGCCGACGGGCAGCAGGACGAGCGCCGCGGCCAGCGGCCAGAACCGGCGGAGGGCGGTGGGCAGGCGGGGGGTCACCGCGGCGGTGACAGCCGCGGTCATGCCGCCGCCTTCCCGACGGGGACGCCCGCCACGACCGACAGCAGGTCCTTGTGGTCGACGACGCCCACGCAGCGGCCGTCCTCGACGACCCGGGCCGGGCCGCCGCTGCGGGCGACGGCCTCGATGGCCTCGGCGACGGTGGCGTCGGGGGCGACGGCGGGGCCGGCGGTGCCGGCGTCGCCGGGCGGCCGCATGGCGCTGCGGACCGTCATGACCTGCTCGCGCGGCACGTCGCGGACGAAGTCGCGTACGTAGTCGTCGGCGGGCGAGCCGACGATCTCCTCGGGCGTGCCGAGCTGGACGATCCGGCCGTCGCGCATCAGGGCGATGCGGTCGCCGAGGCGCAGTGCCTCGCTCAGGTCGTGGGTGATGAAGATCATCGTGCGGCCCTCCTCGCGGTGGAGCCGGACGACCTCCTCCTGCATGTCGCGGCGGATCAGCGGGTCGAGGGCGCTGAACGGCTCGTCGAACAGGAGCACCTCGGGGTCGACGGCGAGCGCCCGGGCGAGCCCCACGCGCTGCTGCTGGCCGCCGGAGAGCTGGCCGGGCCTGCGGTCCTCCATGCCGTCGAGGCCGACCTTGGCGACGAGCTCGGCGGCCTTGGCGCGCCGTTCGGCGCGGCCGACGCCCTGGATCTCCAGGCCGTAGGCGACGTTGTCGACGACCGTGCGGTGCGGCAGCAGGCCGAAGTGCTGGAACACCATGGCGGCGCGGTGCCGTCTCAGTTCACGCAGCCGTGCCTTGTCCATGGACAGCACGTCCTCGCCGTCGATGGCGACGGTGCCGGAGGTCGGTTCGATGAGCCGGGTCAGGCAGCGCACGAGGGTGGACTTGCCGGAGCCGGACAGGCCCATGACGACGAAGACCTCGCCCTTGCGGACGTCGAAGGAGACGTCACGGACGGCGGCGGTGCAGCCGGTGCGCTCGCGCAGTTCGGCCGCGGGCAGTTCCGCGAGGTCCGTGCCGGGGACGCGGTCGGCCTTCGGTCCGAAGACCTTCCACAGGCCGTCGACGGAGAAGACGGGGGCGGGGGTGGGGGCGGAAGGATGGGCGGGGGTACTGACGGGATTGCTCATCGGTTGTCACCTCGCAGCAGATCGGCGGCTTTCTCCCCGACCATCAGCACGCCGATCATCGGGTTGACGGCGGGCATGGTGGGGAACACGGACGCGTCGGCGATCCGGATGCCGTCCAGGCCACGGATCCTCAGGTCGGGGCCGACCACGGCCTGTTCGTCGTCGACCGCGCCCATGCGGCAGGTGCCGGCCGGGTGGTAGACGGTGTGGGCGACCTTGCGGGCGTACTCGCCGAGTTCGTCGTCGCCGGTGATCTCGGGGCCGGGGCAGACCTCGCGCTTGAGCCAGCCCGCCAGGGGTTCGGCCTTGGCGATCTCGCGGGCGATGCGGATGCCGTCGACGAGCGTGCGGCCGTCGTAGTCGTCCTCGTCGGTGAAGTACCGGAAGTCGAGGGCGGGCTTGACCTCGGGGTCGGCGCTGGTCAGGTAGAGGCGGCCGCGGCTGCGCGGCTTGGGTATGTTCGGCGTCATCGACACGCCGTGCGCGGGGCGCTGGTAGCCGAGGCGCTCGGGGTTGTCGGTGAACGGGACCTGGTAGAAGTGGAACATCAGGTCCGGGCCCCGCTCCTCGGGGTCGCGGCGCACGAAGAGTCCGGCGTCGCTGTCCATCGCGGAGTTCTCGGGGATCGGCCCGTGGGTCTCCCAGACGATGACCGACTCCGGGTGGTCGAGCAGGTTCTCGCCGACGCCCGGCAGGTCGTGGACGACGGGGATGCCCAGCTTCTCCAGGTCCGCCCTGGGCCCGATGCCCGAGTGCAGCAGCAGCCGCGGGGTGTCCACGGCGCCGGCGCAGACGAGTACTTCGCGCCGTGCGGTGACGAGCCGCTCGTCGCCGTCCTTGGTGCGGACGTGGACACCGGTGGCGCGGGTGCCCTCCAGCTCCAGCCGGTAGGCCCAGGTCTCCAGCATCAGGTGGAGGTTGGGGCGCCGGTCCATGACGGGGTGGAGGTACGCCACCGACGCGGACGAGCGCTTGTTGTCCTCGGGGTGGTAGGCGAGGTCGAAGAAGCCGACGCCCTCGTGGAACGGCTTGCTGTTGAACCCCTCGACGCGCGGCACGCCGAGCGCGGCCTGTGCGGCGTCGACGAAGTCGCGGGCGATGGCGTTCCGGTCCTTCTCGTCGACCGGGACGATGTTGTTGAGCAGCTTGCCGAAGTACGGGTCCATGGCGGCCGCGTTCCAGCCCTCGGCGCCCGCCTCCTCCCACTCGTCCCAGTCGGACGGCAGCGGCTTGAAGGAGATGAGGGTGTTGTGCGAGGAGCAGCCGCCGAGTACCCGGGCGCGGCTGTGCCGGATGTGGGAGTTGCCGCGTGGCTGCTCGGTGGTGGGGTAGTCGTAGTCGAGGTCGCCGCCGAGGAGGCCCATCCAGCGGCGCAGGGTCAGCACGTCGGGACGGTCGACGTCGCTCGGCCCGCCCTCGATGACGGCGACGGTGACGTCCGGGTCGGAGGTGAGGCGATGCGCCAGAACGGAACCGGCGGTTCCGCCTCCGACGATGACGTAGTCAAAGGTGGTGTGCTCGTTCATGGTGCGTTCGTTTCCCTGCTCAGCCCGCGAACCAGCGCACGGGGCGCGGGGCGAGGTTCTGGTAGACGTGCTTGGTCTCGCGGTACTCGGCGAGCCCGGACGGGCCCAGTTCACGGCCGATGCCGCTCTTGCCGAAGCCGCCCCACTCCGCCTGCGGGAGGTAGGGGTGGAAGTCGTTGATCCAGACGGTGCCGTGGCGCAGCCGGCCGGCGACGCGCCGGGCCCGGCCCGGGTCGGCCGACCAGACGCCTCCTGCGAGGCCGTACTCGGTGTCGTTGGCGAGGGCCACGGCCTCGTCCTCGGTGCGGAAGGTCTCCACCGTCAGGACCGGACCGAAGACCTCTTCGCGCACGACCCGCATCCCGCGGTGGCAGCGGTCGAGGACGGTCGGCCGGTAGAAGTAGCCCGGGCCGTCGGGGCGTTCGCCGCCTGCGCGCAGCACCGCGCCCTCCGCGAGGGCGGAGGCCACGTACTCCTCGGTCCGGGCGAGCTGCTGTGCCGAGACGAGGGGGCCGCACTCGATTCCGTCGTCGGTGCCGCGGCCGATGCGGATCCGCTCCGCCCGGCGGGCGAGTTCGGCGACGAACCGCTCGCGCAGCGACTCCTCGACGATGAGGCGGGAGCCGGCCGAGCAGACCTGGCCGCTGTGGATGAAGGCGGCGTTCAGCGCCTGGTCGACGGCGGTGTCGAAGCCCTCGTCGGTGGCACAGGCGTCGGCGAAGACGACGTTGGGGTTCTTGCCGCCCAGTTCGAGGGCGACCTTCTTGACGGTGTCGGCGGCGGCGCGCATCACCTTCGTGCCGCTGGCCAGGCCACCCGTGAAGGACACGAGGTCGACGTCCGGGTGTTCGGACATCCGGGCGCCGACGGGGTCGCCCGGGCCGGTGACGAGATTGGCGACACCGGCCGGGAGACCGGCCTCCGCCAGCAGCCCGATGAGGCGGACGGTGCTCAGCGGGGTGATCTCGCTCGGCTTCAGCACGAAGGTGTTGCCCGCGGCGAGCGCCGGAGCGATCTTCCAACTCGCCTGGAGCAGCGGGTAGTTCCACGGCGTGATCAGCGCGCAGACGCCGACGGGCTCGTGGACGACCACGCTGTGGACGTCGGGTGAGCCCGCGTCGACGACCCGGCCTCCGCTCTCGTTCATCACGAGGTCGGCGAAGTAACGGAAGGCGTCGGTGACGCAGTCGACGTCGACGCGCCCCTCTTCGAGGGTTTTTCCGGCATCCCTGCTCTCCAGCAGGCCGATCTCCTCGCGGTCGCGCTGGAGCAGATCGGCGACGCGGCGCAGCAGCGCGGCCCGCTCGGCGACGGGGGTGCGCGGCCAGGCGCCCTCGTCGAAGGCCGTGCGGGCGGCGGCGATCGCGGCGTCGGTGTCCTCGGCCCCGCCCTCCGCCACGACCGCGAGGGTCGTGGCGTCGGCCGGGTCGAGGATCTCTCGCGTGGCGCCGGAGGCGGCGCTGCGCCACTCTCCGGCCACGTGGATGGTCTGTTGGTCCGACACGTCGCGTTTTGCCTTCCGTTCCCGGTTCGTTCTTCGCCGGTGGTGACCGGCGACCGGGAGCCCTGCCCCGAAGGACGGAAAGCATGCGCAACGCTTGTTCGAAAGTGTCTTTCCTCACTCCTCGTCGCGTTCGGGCGATTCATCCTGTACGCGCAGGCCGGCGACCCACAGAGGCATCACCCAGTGCACGACCAGCGCGCCGAACAGCACGGCGAAGGCCAGGCCTTCGTACCGGACGTCGGTGACCCAGGTCACCAGCCCGACCGTGGCGGCGGCGACGAGGAACACCCCTGTGGTGATCCGGTGGGCCAGGGCTCGCACCCGGTCGCGCTCGGCGAGCTGACGCTCGTCCAGCATCCGGCCGCGCAGCTCCAGCAGACCGCGGGTGGCGCCGTTGATGACACCGGTGACGACGCACCAGGGCAGGAGCAGCCCCAGCAGCAGCCAGAGGCTCCACGTCGGCCCCCCACCCACGACCATGTACAGCCAGTCGGCCATACCCATGAGGGTCAGCGCCATGTGCGCTCCCACCACCAGCCACCTGCGCGGCGCCGTGGCGTACAGCGACGCACCCTCGCGCCGGTTCATGATCGCGTACATGCGCCGGTCGTGGCGCGTGACGGTCGCGGTCTTCACTTCTTCCTCCCGTAGACCTCGTCGGAGAGCGGCTGGAACGGTTCCAGCGAGAACAGCGCCTCCACCGGAAGCCCGAAGAAGGCGGCCATCTTCAACGCCAGGTCGAGGCTGGGGTTGTACTGCCCGCGCTCGATGTAGCCGATGGTCTGGTAGTGGACCCCGAGGGCTTCGGCCAGCGCCTGACGCGACACTTTCCGCTCAGCCCGGACCACCGCCAGCCTGTTGTGCACCTGCTCGCTCATGTATAAGAAGTACTACATCCGATCGCACTTTCGCAATGATCCGTATGGATGACTGTCGTGATTCATTGCCCGGAGGGCGGAGCCGCCCCGGCCTAGGGTGCGGTGCATGCGCAGCAGCGACGACCGCGTCTATCTCGCCCCCGTCGACCATCTGCGGGCCCTCGCCGCTGTGCTGGTGGTGCTCTACCACGGCTGCCAGCTGATCGGCGCGCGCGGGGAGGGCCGGACGTTCACACCCGCGAAGGACTGGCTCTACTCCAGCAATCCGGCCGCCACGCTCGTCTTCGAGGGGCACACCGCCGTCGCCCTCTTCATGGTCCTGTCGGGGTTCATCTTCACGGTGGGCGCCGGGGGCGGGCCGGTGCGCTACGGCCGCTTCATGGCCAACCGGCTGCTGCGGATCTACCCGCTCTACCTGACCGTCGCCGTCCTCGGCACGGCCACCCACGTCACCCTGCCGGACTTCCAGGACCTGCTGCGCATCCTCACCCTCGGCACACCCGGGCTGCCCTACGGCGGCGTCTTCTGGACCCTCGGCGTCGAGCTGCAGTTCTACCTGCTCTTCCCGCTGCTCAACCGGCTGCTCACGGAGCGGGGGCCGGGCGCCCTGCTGCGGCTGCTGGCCGCCGTCTCACTGCTGCGGGCGCTGGTGTGGCTGAGCAGCCCGGCGAACGAACCGCCCACGGCCGCCCTCTATCTGGGGCTGGCCGGCCGGATCGACCAGTTCCTGCTCGGCATGCTGGCCGGCTGGGTCTTCCTGCACCACCGCGACCGGCTGCGGTCACGCTGGCTGACACCGGCCGCGCTGGCGGTGGCACTCGGCGCGCTCTGGGCGTTCAACCAGGTCCACGGCTTCGTCTCCAACAGCCCTTGGAAGCTGCTGTGGTGCGCCGCCGAGGGGGCCGTGTGGGCGCTGGTGGTCGCGGCGTACGTGGCCAACGGACCCGCCACGGGCGCGCTGTCGCGCGGACTCGCCCGGCTCGGGGAGGTCAGCTTCTCGGTGTACCTGACGCACTTCATGGTGCTGACGGTGATCTGCGAGGCGTACGAGGGACGGCTTGCGGGCGCCCTGCCGCCGTTGTGGGGCGCCCTGCTCGTCACCGTGTGCGTGGCGCTGCCGCTGACGGTCGCGGTGTCGTTCCTGACGTACCACGCGATCGAGCTGCCGTTCCTGCGCCTGAGGCGGCCGTACGCGGGCGCCCCGGCCGCCACCGGAACACCGCGCCCCCGGCAGCGCGAGGGCTACCGGGGGCGGTGAGTACCGGCTCGTACGCGCCGGCGAGCGGGATGGCTCAGATGAGACCCAGACCGCGGACCGCGTCGCGCTCCTCGGCGAGCTCGGCGACCGAGGCGTCGATGCGGGTGCGGGAGAACTCGTTGATGTCCAGGCCCTGGACGATCTCGTACTTGCCGTCCTGGCAGGTGACGGGGAAGGAGGAGATCAGGCCCTCCGGGACGCCGTAGGAGCCGTCCGACGGGATGCCCATGGACGTCCAGTCGCCCTCGGCGGTGCCGTTGACCCAGGTGTGGACGTGGTCGATGGCGGCGTTGGCGGCCGAGGCGGCCGAGGAGGCGCCACGGGCCTCGATGATGGCGGCGCCGCGCTTGGCGACGGTCGGGATGAACTCGTCGGCCAGCCACTGCTGGTCGTTCACGACCTCGGCGGCGTTCTTGCCGGCGATCTCCGCGTGGAAGATGTCCGGGTACTGGGTCGCCGAGTGGTTGCCCCAGATCGTCAGGCGCTTGATGTCGGAGACGGCGGCACCGGTCTTCGCGGCCAGCTGCGAGATCGCGCGGTTGTGGTCCAGGCGGGTCATCGCGGTGAAGCGCTCGGCCGGTACGTCCGGCGCGGCGGCCTGCGCGATGAGCGCGTTGGTGTTCGCCGGGTTGCCCACGACGAGCACCTTGATGTCGTCCGCGGCGTTGTCGTTGATGGCCTTGCCCTGCGGCTTGAAGATGCCGCCGTTGGCCTCGAGCAGATCACCGCGCTCCATGCCCTTGGTACGCGGGCGGGCGCCGACCAGCAGAGCCACGTTGGCGCCATCGAAGGCGACGTTCGGGTCGTCGGTGATCTCGATGCCGCGCAGCAGCGGGAAGGCGCAGTCGTCGAGCTCCATGGCGGTGCCCTCGGCGGCCTTGAGGCCCTGCGGGATCTCCAGGAGGCGGAGCTTGACCGGCACGTCCGCGCCGAGCAGGTGGCCGGAGGCGATGCGGAAGAGCAGCGCGTAACCGATCTGGCCGGCCGCGCCGGTCACGGTGACATTCACGGGAGTGCGGGTCATGGCGATCTCCGTAAGACAGCTGGCGGTGGGGGTCCCTGCCCCTGATGCTGGACATCTCCGTTGATCGATCGGTGTCTCGATGTGAAGAGATATCCAGCGGTCAGGCTATCCGACCCGGGCCCCCGTCAACCGCTGCCCCCTTGTGTCACGGCTCACTGCTCCCCTGTGCAGCCCTTCTGGCCGCTCTTCAGGGTGGCGCACGCCTTCGGAGCGGTGCCGTCGGCCGCCGCGACCATCGGGGTGTAGGCGTCCTTGTCGATCTTCACCGCCCCCTTCTGGGTGGCGCCCTCCGAGGTGATGGTGACCGTGTCGCCGGCCGTGGCCTGGGTGATGCGCGCCCAGGCGGCACCGCAGGTCTCGCTGTAGCGCACCTCGACCTTGGTGGTGCCGACGGTCGCGGAGGAGACGGTCGCCGCGTACTCGCCGCCGCAGCCCATGGTCTCCGGGTCCTGGCCGGTGCAGTCCTTGCCCGTGCACTTCACCCCGGCCGGCAGCGGCTTGGGGGAACTGGCGCTGGGGGAGGCCGCCGGGGACTGCGCCACCGTCTTGCCGCCGCCGTCCCCGCCGCCACCGAGGTCGGTGAGCAGCACGGCCGCGGCGACCACGAGGAGCGCCCCGACGACGCCCGCGAGGAACATCGTGATCTTGCGCCTGCCGCCGCCCGCGGCGGGCGGGGGGCCGTAGCCGGGCGGGGTCGCGGGCCGGGTGCCCGCTCCGCCCGCCGCGGCGCCGGGGCCGCGCGGGGCGGGCCCGTTGGGACCGCCGTCGGGAGGTATGACGGAAGGGCGGTCGGCGCCCGGACCGGCCGGGGCGGCCGTACGGGCCCCGGCGCCGGCCGCCGCCGCGGCGGCCGGCGGACCGGCGGTGCCGCCGAACTCCCCGAGCGCCGCGCGCGCCTGGGAGATCCGGATCGCCTCCATGGTCATGTCGTGGCGCATCTCGGCGCGGCTCCAGGCTCGCTCGGCGAGCTCCCACATGGTGGTGAGGTGCACCGGGTTGGTACCGGTCACCTCGGCGAGTGCCACGATCGCGCCCTTGGGGGCGAGCAGCCGCCCGTTCAGATAGCGCTCCCACGACGTCTTGCTGTATCCGGTGCGGTCCGAGACCGCGGCGATGCTGAGACCGCTGCGGTCGACCAACCGGCGCAGTTGACTCGCGAACTCCTTGACCTGCGGATCGAGTTCTTCCGGTAGCGCCTTCCAGCGAGGCATTGCGTCCCCCTATTCCCCCCGTACGTGCCTGATGTGCCCCCCGCGCTGCGTGCCCCCTGAAGGGTGTCCGCCGGACACCCCAACCGCCCTCGGGTCTCAACCGGAGGGATGCGCGAACCCAGGATGACAGTTCCGCGGGCGGGGGCGCACGGGCGCATACGGAACATGGGCGTGCCCCCTTACGCGCCCCTGTCCTGTCTGCGGACCCAGTTTCGCATCCGTTGCCCACCGATCACACCATGCCGGAATGGTCACTTCCGTGCCACAGGGGCCGGACATACCTTGATCCGGGTTGGCGCGTGCATGACGCTCGTCAGGCAGGTCGGCGGCGCCCGTCCTTCCTCGGGGGAGGGGACGGTCGCCGCCCACCACGAGCGGCGGCCCGTGCCCGGACGTGCGGACCGGGCGCGGGCCGCCGCCGGACGCGCCGCAACTGCCTCAGAAGGACGCCATCTTCTTCTGCAGGGCGATGTCCAGCACGTCGAGGAACTGCTCGGTGGTCAGCCAGGGGTGGTCCTTGGAGACCAGCACGGCGAGGTCCTTCGTCAGCTGGCCGCCCTCCACCGTCTCGGCGCAGACCTGCTCCAGGATCCGGGCGAACCGCACGACATCGGGCGTGTCGTCCAGCGTCCCCCGGTGAGCCAGCGCCCGGCTCCAGGCGTGGACCGTGGCGATCGGGTTGGTCGAGGTCGACCGGGACTGCTGGTGCCGGCGGTAGTGGCGGGTGACCGTGCCGTGGGCGGCCTCGGCCAGGACCGTCCTGCCGTCGGCGGACATCAGGACCGACGTCATCAGGCCCGGCGACCCGAAGCCCTGCGCGACCGCGTCCGACTGGACGTCGCCGTCGTAGTTCTTGCAGGCCCAGACGTAGCCGCCCTCCCACTTCAGGGCGGAGGCGGCCATGTCGTCGACGAGACGGTGCTGGTAGCCGATGCCCGCCTCCTCGAAGTCCTCGCGGAACTCGAGGTCGAAGACCTCCTGGAACAGCTCCTTGAAGCGTCCGTCGTACTTCCTCAGGACCGTGTTCATCGTCGACAGGTAGACCGGGTAGCCGCGCCCGAGGCCGTAGCGGAACGAGGCCCGCGCGAAGTCGCGGATCGACTCGTCCAGGTTGTACATCGCCAGGGCGACACCGGCGCCCCGGAACTCGTGCACCTCCAGCTCGACCGGGTCCGAGCCGTCCTGCGGCGTGAACGTGAGGGTGAGGGTGCCGGGGCCCGGGACCTTGAGGTCGGTGGCCCGGTACTGGTCGCCGAAGGCGTGCCTGGCGACCACGATGGGCCTCGTCCAGCCCGGTACCGGCCGCGGCAGGTTCCGCATGACGATCGGCTCGCGGAAGACGGCGCCGCCGAGGATGTCGCGGATCGTGCTGTTCGGCGAGCGGTGCATCGCCTTCAGGCCGAACTCCTCGACCCGCGCCTCGTCCGGCGTGATCGTGGCGCACTTGACGCCCACGCCGTACCGGCGGACGGCGTGGGCGGCGTCGACCGTCACCTGGTCGCTCGTGGCGTCACGGTGCTGGATGCCCAGGTCGAAGTGGTGCAGCTCGACATCCAGGTACGGCAGGACCAGCTGGTCCCTGACGAACTGCCAGATGATGCGGGTCATCTCGTCGCCGTCCAGCTCGACGAGCGGGGTGGCTGCCTTGATCTTGGCCATGCCCCCATGTATGACCGCGCGTGCGCCCGGTCTAACGGTCCGGCAGGGCCGTCCGGTGCCCCGGGGGCCGCGGAGCGGAGGCGTCCTAGGACTGCAACGGACCGTTGCAGTACTAGGGCGTGAAAGTCCCGTCCGGCCGGGGCCCCGGCCCTCCGGGCGGACGACGCCACTTTCGAAACACGCGCTAGCGCACGGTGAAGCGGACGGCCTTCTCCAGGAACGGGATCTCCAGCCACGGATTGGGCTGGGTCATCAGCGCGAGCAGCACGATGGATCCGCCGAGCACCCCGTACGTCGCCAGGTCGGTGAACCGGGACCGTACGGCGAGCATGCCGACGGAGGGCAGGGCCCGCCGCAGGGCGGCTCCCGTGAGGAGGGCGACGCCGACGAGCAGGGTGCCGATCCGGTGGGCCTGCGGGAACAGGTCGAACCCGACGATGAGCAGCCCCAGGGCGGCCAGCCCGAGGACGGTCAGCAGCGGCCACTGGCGGGCCGGCGCCGGAGCGTCACCGGGAGCGGCCCGGCCGCCGCCCTCGGGTCGCGCGGTCCCGTGCGTCACGCTGGGCGGCCGCCGGGACGGTCCGCCCTGGCGGGTGCCTGCTCCCCCGTCCTCGTCGGCGGCGCCCCGGTCGGCCGGCCGTCCGGCCGGACCGGTACCGGTGGTCGCGGCTGTGGTCGTACCGGCGGTCGCGGCGGTGCTCGTGCCGGTGCCGCCGCCCGGGGCGCCGGTACCGGCGGGCGCCCGGCCCGCGCGCGCGGCCGAACGGCTCGCGTCCTCGGAGTCCTCGCCCCCGCCCTCGGCCGGGCTGCTGTCCGCCTCGGCCGCGGACGCCCCGGCGACCGGGGCGGGCTCGGCGTCCTCGGCCGGCGGCTCGGTGACCGGGCCGGAGGCATCCGGCGCCGGGCGACCCGCGCGGGCGCGGCCCGGCGGCCGCGCGTCGGCGGCCCCCGGGTCGGGGGCGCCCGGCCCGTCGGCCGGGTCCGTGGTGGCGGGGTCGTCGTTGGCCCGTACGCCCATGGGGTCGCCCTCTCCGGCTCAGCTCGCGGCGGCGTTCGCGGCGCGCTCCGCCGCTTCGACGACGTTGACCAGCAGCTGCGCGCGGGTCATGGGGCCGACGCCGCCCGGGTTGGGGGCGCGCCAGCCGGCGACCTCGTTGACACCCGGGTGCACATCGCCGACGATCTTGCCGCTCTCGTCGCGGCTGACGCCGACGTCCAGGACGGCCGCGCCCGGCTTGATGTCCTCCGGCTTGATCAGGTGCGGCACACCCGCCGCGGCGACGACGATGTCGGCGCGCCGCAGATGGGCGGCGAGGTCGCGCGTACCGGTGTGGCACTGGGTGACCGTGGCGTTCTCGGACTTGCGGGTGAGCAGCAGCGGCATCGGGCGGCCGATGGTGGTGCCGCGGCCGACGACCACGACCTCGGCGCCGTTGATCTCGACGCCGTGCGCGCGCAGCAGCGTGATGATGCCGTTGGGGGTGCAGGGCAGCGGGGCCGGCTCGTTCAGGACGAGGCGGCCCAGGTTCATCGGGTGCAGACCGTCGGCGTCCTTGGCCGGGTCCATCAGCTCCAGGACGCGGTTCTCGTCGATGCCCTTGGGGAGCGGCAGCTGCACGATGTAGCCGGTGCAGGCCGGGTCGTCGTTGAGCTCGCGCACGACCGCCTCGATGTCCTCCTGCGTGGCGGTCGCGGGGAGTTCGCGCTGGATGGAGGCGATGCCCACCTCCGCGCAGTCGCGGTGCTTGCCCGCGACGTACTTCTGGCTGCCGGGGTCCTCACCCACCAGGATCGTGCCGAGGCCCGGGGTGATTCCCTTCGCCTTCAGGACCGCCACACGGGCGGTCAGATCGGATTTGATCGCGGCCGCGGTGGCCTTGCCATCGAGAATCTGGGCGCTCATGGACCCATCCTCGCGGATGACCCCTCCCCTGTTCCAATTCGCCCTCCGCGCCCCCGTGACGAAGGTTGCACTTGCACAACACATTCGTTGTCCGACTGGACAAAAAGTCGATGTCAATACCACGATGAGGCGCGCACAGCCGCGGGCAGTGCCGGGGGGCAAACCGCTAAGAACATGTGCAGTTCCTCCGCGCGGGCCGCGCCGTCCCCGCACTATCAACGGAGGAAGACCAGCCATGAGCTTCGGCGACCCGAACAACCCCTACGGCCAGCAGCCGCAGGGCCAGCAGCCCGGCTACGGCTACCCGCAGCAGCAGGGTCAGCAGCCGGGCTACGGCTACCCGCAGGCGCCGCCGGTGCAGCAGCCGTACGGCGGCTACCCGGCCGCCCCGGCCACGATGCCGGGTGGCGTGAAGGCCGCCCAGGTCATGATGTGGGTCATCGCCGGTCTCCAGGTCGTGGGCATCGTGCTGCTGGGCCTCGGCGCGGCCGCGGTGAACAAGCTGAAGGACGACCCGAACCTGCAGAGCAGCGAGGGCTTCGACGCCTTCGCCGACTTCTCCAGCGGCGTCATCTACGCCCTGATCGGTGTGGCCCTGGTCTACCTGGTGGCCTCCGTCGTGCTGGCGCTGCAGTGCGGCAAGGGCGGCAGCGGTGCCCGCGTCGGCATCATCGTCTACGCCGCGCTGGGTCTGGTGCTGAGCCTCTACCCGTTCTTCCCGCTGAGCATCGTCCACATCGTGCTGCTCATCCTCATCATCGTCTTCGTGGCGAAGAAGGACGGCGCCGAGTGGTTCCAGCGCCCGCGGCACTGAACACCACCGCCGGGCCTCGCCCGGTGTGAGCGAAGAGCCCCGCACCCCGCCTCCGAAGGCGGGATGCGGGGCTCTTCCGCTGCCGGGGCCCGAGCGGTCCGGAGCGGGCCCGGCCGGACGCGGCCGCCGGGCCCGGACCGGGCTCAGTGGAAGAAGTGGCGCGTGCCCGTGAAGTACATCGTCACGCCGGCCTTCTCCGCGGCCTCGACGACCTGCTCGTCGCGGACCGAACCGCCCGGCTGCACCACGGCCTTGACGCCCGCCGCGGTGAGGATCTCCAGCCCGTCGGGGAACGGGAAGAAGGCGTCGGACGCGGCGTACGCGCCGCGGGCGCGCTCCTCGCCCGCCCGCTCGACGGCGAGCTTCGCGGAGTCGACGCGGTTGACCTGGCCCATGCCGACGCCGACGCTCGCGCCGTCCTTGGCGAGCAGGATCGCGTTCGACTTGACCGCCCGGCACGCCTTCCAGGCGAACGAAAGCTCGGCCAGCTCGGCGGCGGACAGCACCTCGCCGGTCGCGAGGGTCCAGTTCGCCGGGTCGTCGCCGTCGGCCTGGAGCCGGTCGGTGACCTGGAGCAGCGCGCCGCCGTCGATGGGCTTGACCTCGACCGGGGCCGAGGGGGCGCCGGGGGCCCGCAGCACGCGGATGTTCTTCTTGCGGGCCAGCACCTCGACGGCGCCGTCCTCGTAGTCCGGCGCGACGATGACCTCGGTGAAGATCTCGGCGACCTGCTCGGCCATGGCGACGGAGACCGGACGGTTGACCGCGATCACACCGCCGAACGCGGACAGCGGGTCGCAGGCGTGTGCCTTGCGGTGCGCCTCGGCGACATCGGCGCCGATCGCGATGCCGCACGGGTTGGCGTGCTTGATGATCGCGACACAGGGCTCGTCGTGGTCGTACGCGGCCCGGCGCGCGGCGTCGGTGTCCGTGTAGTTGTTGTACGACATCTCCTTGCCGTGCAGCTGCTCGGCCTGGGCGAGGCCGCCGCCCTCCTCGGTGAGGTAGAGCGCGGCGCCCTGGTGCGGGTTCTCGCCGTACCGCAGGACGCTGGAGCGCGCGTAGGTGGCACCGATGAAGTCGGGGAACGACGACTCGTCGGCCGGGGCGTACCCGGACGCGAACCAGGACGCGACGGCGACGTCGTACGCGGCGGTGTGCTGGAACGCCTCGGCGGCCAGGCGCTTGCGGGCGGTCAGGTCGAACCCGCCGGCCTTCACCGCGTCGAGGACGTCCCCGTACCGCGCCGGGGAGGTGACGACCGCCACGGAGGGGTGGTTCTTGGCGGCGGCGCGGACCATGGAGGGGCCGCCGATGTCGATCTGCTCGACGCACTCGTCGGGGGTGGCCCCGGAGGCGACGGTCTCCCGGAACGGGTAGAGGTTCACGACGACCAGCTCGAACGGCTCGACACCCAGCTCGGCGAGCTGCTCACGGTGGGCGTCCAGGCGCAGGTCGGCGAGGATTCCGGCGTGCACGCGGGGGTGCAGGGTCTTGACCCGGCCGTCCAGGCACTCGGGGAAACCGGTGAGTTCCTCGACCTTGGTGACCGGGACACCGGTCGCGGCGATCTTCGCGGCGGTGGAGCCGGTGGACACCAGCTCGACGCCGGCCTCGTGCAGCCCGCGGGCGAGCTCCTCCAGCCCCGTCTTGTCGTAGACACTGATCAACGCGCGACGGATGGGCTTATTCACCGACATGAACCTTTCGTCCCTCAATGCGGTAGCCGTGCCGGGCGAGACGCCCCACGACCTCGACGAGCAGCGAGCGCTCGACTTCCTTGATGCGCTCGTGGAGGGCGGCTTCACCCTCCACTGTGTCCTCTTCCACCACCTCGACCACGCCCTGGGCGATGATCGGGCCGGTGTCGACGCCGTCGTCGACGAAGTGGACGGTGCATCCGGTGACCTTCACGCCGTGCGCGAGCGCGTCGCGCACTCCGTGGGCACCGGGAAAACTGGGCAGCAGGGCGGGGTGCGTGTTGACGATCCGCCCGCCGAACCGGGCCAGGAACTCCTTGCCGAGGATCTTCATGAACCCGGCCGACACGACCAGGTCCGGCTCGTACGCCGCGGTCGCCTCGGTGAGCGCCCGGTCCCACTGGTCGCGCGTGGCGTGGTCCTTGACCCTGCACACGAAGGTCGGCAGCCCGGCACGCTCGGCGCGCTCGAGGCCGGCGATGTTGTCACGGTCGGCGCCCACGGCGACGATCTCGGCCCCGTATCCGTCCGGATCGGCGGCGATCGCGTCGAGCAGGGCCTGGAGGTTCGTGCCTGACCCGGAGACCAGGACGACGAGGCGGGCGGCAGCCACGGGGGACTCTTTTCGCGTTGCGTGCATGCCTTACGGCTGCGTACGGCTTGTTTGTGTGGTCCTACGAAAGAATCGCGCCCCTCGATACGGGGAACCCTACGAAGGACCAGACCGTCAGCAACGATACCGGCACACCGAGCCGCCCCCACGGGACGGGGGCGGGGCCGGGGGGTAGCGTCTGGGGACAGAGCCGTCCCCGAACGGACGGTCACGACGACAGAAGACCCCTGTAGAGGTGGGTCTGAGGGGAAGACGTTCACCACATGCCGGACCGACGCCGCCGCACGGCCATCCACCTCCTGCCGCGGGAACGCCAGTCCACGGACGAGAACAACCCGTTCGCGCCGCCGCCGGAGGGCAGGCCCGACCAGCCCTGGCGGCCCCGCCGGCCCGAGGGCGGCGACGGCGACGACGGCTCGTCCGGCTCCGGTTCCGGGTCCCCGGACTCGCCGGACCGCGACCGGCCCGCCTGGGGCAGCCAGTGGAGCCCGCACCAGCCCGGCCGCTCCTCCGGCGGCTTCGGAGGGCGCCCGGGCGGGGATCAGCAGGGCGGCGGACCGGGCCAGGGCGGCCCGGGCGGCGGCCCCGGCGGGCCCGAGGGGCCCGGTCTGCGCTGGGACCCGACCGACCCGGCCCAGCGCCGCGCACGCTACGCCCTGCTCTCGGGCATGTGGGCGTTCTTCTTCGCGATCTTCGACTTTCCGGAGATCGCCCTGCTGCTGGGCTCGCTGGCGCTGTACTGGGGCATCAGCTCGCTGCGGAACCGGTCGCGCCGGCCGCAGCCGGCCACGGCCGCCGGTGCCGTGACCCCGCCGGCCGCAGCCCCGGCCCCCGGCTCGGGCCGGCCGCAGACGACGGCCGCGGTGAGCGGACTGGTCACGGCGGGGCTGGCGCTGCTGATCGTGGCGGCGACGTTCACGGTCCAGCTCGTCTACCGCGACTACTACGCGTGCGTGGACGACGCCCTGACCAAGACGGGCCAGCTGTCCTGCAACGAGCTGCTGCCGACCCCGCTGCGGGACGTCTTCGGGGTGCAGGAGTAGATCACACCTCCGGGCCCGGCCGAGGGTCCGGCCGTTCCGGGTCCGGGCTCAGTGAGCTTGGACCCGGTTCCGTTTCCGGACCGGCCGCCGCTGTCGCGTCCGCTGCCCCCGGCCGCGGCGCGGGCCCGGCCACCGGCCTCGGTGCGGCCCGGGCGACCGGCTCCGAGGGGCCCGGAGGCTCCGGCTCGGCCCCCGGATTCGAGGGGGCCTGAGGTCCGGGCCCGGCACCCGGCTCCGCGGGGGCCTGAGGTCGGGGCGGCTGCGGCGGTGGGGGCGACTGCGGCACGACGGTCCGCGGGGCGGCCGGCGGGAACTGCGCCATCAGCCCGCCCGAGGCCTCCTTGAGGGCCGCCCAGCGGGCTTCCCGGGCGGCCGGCTCCTCCCACGCCGCGGGCAGGAAGTCGTACGGCTCGTAGGGCGTGTCGTCATAGAGCGCGTCGTCGTAGGGCATGTCGTCGTAGGGCGTGTCGTCGCACGACGGGGCGTCCGCGTCGTAGGGCGCGCGCGGGCCGACGGTGACCGCCGGTCTCCCGAACGGCGCGGCGACCACGGCGGCACTCCCCTCGCCGGGCTCCGGCCCACCGCCGGAGGTCTTCTCCCGCCGCCCGCGCCAGGCCCGCACGACCAGGGCCCCCGGTACGCCGCACACGACCGTCCACACGAGGGTCGCCACACCCGTACGCCACCACACCGGGCCGAACGCCGCCAGCCGCCCCGTCCCGAGCGGCCCGCCCGCGGCCGCCGCGAGAGCCGCCGCTCCCAGCGCGCAGAGGACCGCCGCCAGCAGCGACGCCAGCGCGGAGTCCCGCAACCGCCACCCCGTCACCCGGCCCGTGAACCATGCGATCGCGACCGCCGCCGCGACGGGCACCGCCCCGGCCGACCAGTGCAGCCAGGTCCCCGGCCCGTCCGCCGGGACGGCGGCGAGCAGCGGGAAATCGGGCAGATCCGCCACCCCGGTCGTCTTGGAGGCGCCCACCACCGCGAGGGGCGTGGCCGTCGCCCCGGCGCCGAGCGCGAAGCCGGGGCCGAGGCCGTAGGACGCGCCCCACACCGCCGCGTTGGGCACCAGCGCGATGCACAGCAGGACGACCGCGATCCGGCCCGACCAGACGTCCGACAGGTGCAGGAACGACTCCTGTGCCTCGCGCGCGTGCCACAGCAGCGAGGCCGCCACCAGCAGCGCTCCCCCGCCGAGCAGGGTCGCCAGCGCGGCCGCCGAGGCGCGCGCGGCGACCCCGGTCCTGCTGCCCACGGCCCGCCCCAGCCACGTCGGCAGCCACCCGCGCACGTGGCCCGGGGGCCAGCGGCGGGCCGACCACACGCCGCTGATCGCCGCGAGGACGGTCAGCGGCGGGATGTGCAGCGCCGCGCTGAGCGGGACGGCGGGGAGCGGACCACCCGCGGCGTATGCGGCGGCGCCCGCCGCGGCGGCGAGATAGCCGCAGGTCACGGCCGCCACCGCGCCGGAGGCGGACGGCGTGCGCGCCCCGTCGCGTCGGTCCAGGACGTCCCGCGCGGTGCGGTGCGCCAGCCACACGGGCAGGGCGACGAGCAGCAGCGGCACCACACCGACCGGCGCCGGGACCTCCGAGAGCGTGTCCGGCCGCACCAGTTCCACGCCGTGGGCCAGCAGCCACAGACCGGCGGCCACGTGCAGGGCACCGGCGGGTCCGCTGTCCGGGTACGGGGAGCTGATCCACATCACCATGACCAGGACGGCGAGGGAGCCGAGCCCGAGCCCCGCGGCGATCCCCCCGCGCACGAAGGCCACGGCCAGCGCGCCCGCGGCGGCGCCGCGCCCCTGCACCGGGGGCGCGTCGGCCGGCGGCGGTGACGGACGGTGGTCGATCGACTGTGTCACGGCGCCATGCTGCCAACGACACGCGCTTTCACCATGTAACGGCAGAATGCCCGTTGTGTCGCTCAAGATACGGTTATGTACTTTTCCGTCGAGTGCAGCCCTGCCGGGGGCCGGCCATGAGCCGGATCATCACGACCCTCCAGTCCAAGCCCCCGCTGCCCTCCCCGAAGGAGCGGCGGCGGCTGCGGATGGCGAAGTCGCTGAGCGAGGAGCAGGTCGCCGAGGCGCTGGGCGTGCCCCTCACCACGGTGCGGGCGTGGGAGACGGGCCGCGGCACCCCGCGGGGCCGGAAGCGGGAGGCGTACGCGAAGCTGCTGGGCACGCTGGTGACGGTGGACGCGTCGGCGGCACGGCAGCCGCCGGCACGCAAGGGACCGCCGAAGGGCGCGCCCCCGGTGCCGCGCGAACGGGAGGCGGGCGCGGATGCGGGGGCCGCGGCGCGGGAGACTCCTCGCGAGCCCCCGGGGTCCCGCGCCCGGGCCCGGGCCGGCGCTCCGGTGGACTCGACGCCCCTCCCCCACACGCCCCCGCGCGCCCGCGCGCACACCACCACACCCCCGCCGGAGGCGGCCCCGGGCCCTCTGCCCCGAGCCGGATCGTCCGCGGCCGCGCCCACCCGGCCCGTCTCTTCCTCGGCCGGGACCGCCGATCCGAGCGGCGGGGCGGAGCCGGACGGTCGAACGGGCGTCCGCGAACCGAGGGCGGACAGCCGACGCGCTGAACCGCAGGGGCGACCGGACATCCATGAATCACGGGCGGACAGCCGACGCACCGTGGAGCCGGACGGCCGAACGGGCATCCGCGAACGGGGAACGGACACCCCACGCACCGCCGAGCCGGAGGGCGGCGCCGGCGGCAGCGAGACGCCGGCCGGCACGCCGGACCGCCCGGCCGGGGCAGAGACCCAGGACCGCCCGGCCGGGGCAGAGACCCAGGACAGCCGGGCCGGGGCAGGCACACCACCGGCCCGCCAAGCCGACGGCCGAGCGCCGGGCGGAGCCGCGCCGGGCAGTGGCGGGCCGGGCAGTGGCGCACCGGTGGGCGGGCCCGCCTCCGCCGGGGCCGACACGGCACCCGAGGACGGGGCCGACGGTGCCGGTGCCGACCGCGGAAAGCGCAAGGGCGGGGGGTCGAAGTCAGGCACCCGGTCGAAGGCCCGCCACGCCTCGAAGCCGGAGGACTCGCCCGGCGGCGGCGCCCCGCCCGGCACCGAGGGCCAAGCTCCGGCCGCCACGCCGGACGGCGCTGACGCCCCCGCCCCCGGACGAGGCCGGCGCAAGGCGGACGGCCGGCCGGACGGCGAGCCCGCCACCGAGCGGAGGAAGGGCCGCCGGTCGGGGGCGCCCGGCCCGAGCGGCGGTGAGCCGGACACGGACCAGCCCAAGGCCGGCGCGGGCCCCGGCCCGGACGGCACGCCCACCCCCAGGGCCAGGGGCCGCCGCCGCAAAGCCGGCACCCGGACGGACAGCCGGACCGGCGGCCGGACGCCGGGCGGAGGCCGGTCGAACGGTGAGAGCGACGGCGGGCCGAAGGACGCGGGTGATCGGCCTGCCGCCCGAAACGGCGAGGGACCGGGCACAGCAGACGAACCGTCCGGGGCGGGCCCCGGCCCGGACGGCCACGCCCCCACGAAGGCCAAGGGCCGCCGCCGCAAAGCCGGCACCCGGACGAACAGCCGGACGGGCGGCGGCCGGACCCCGGCCGGCGGCGGGCCGAACAGTGAGACCGCCGCCGCGCCGAAGGCGGGGGGCCGCCGCCCCGGGGCGGGCCACCCCGCGCCGGACGGCACCGAAGGCGAGGACGAAGCCGGTTCCGGTCGGCAGAAGAAGCGTGCTGGTGGCCCGCGCGCCGCAGAGCCGGGCGGCACACCGGACGACGGCAGCGGCGCCCCGGCCGGGGACGGCCGCGAAGCCACGGCCGGCACGCCGGACGACGCGCCTGGCAGGGGCGATGCCGCAGGCGATGCCCCGCAGGACAGTCCGGCCCGTGGGAAGGCGAAGACCGGGGACGGGCAGGCCGGGGCGGACACCCCGGCGGACGGTCGGGCCGGTGGTGAGGCCCCGGCCGGGGCGCGGGCCGGCGGGCGGGCCGGCGGGCGGGTCGGCGGGCGGGCCGGCGGCGAGGACGACCCGGGCAAGGTCACCGCGGGCGTGCGGCCCGTCGGCGCCGGCCGCGTCGCCGTCGCCGGGCGGGCCCGGCGGGGTGCGGTGGTGGTGTCCGCGCCCGCCGAGGCGTTCGACACGCTGTACGCGTGCGCCGCCCCCGTTCTCGTGCAGCAGGCCTACCTCCTCACCGGGCGGCGGCTCCTCGCGCGCGAGGCCGTCGAGTTCGCGTTCCACCGGGCGTGGGAGCGCTGGCCCGAGGTGGCCGTTGACCCGGATCCCGCCGGGTGGGTCCGGGCGGTGACGTACGACTACGCGCTGTCGCCGTGGCACCGGCTGCGCCCCAGCCACCGGCATCCCGACACTCCGACCACGGACCGCGCCGCACGGGCGCTGCGGGGCGCGGTGCTGGACCTGCCGCCCGCCTACCGCCGGACGCTGGTGCTGTACGACGGCCTGGGACTCGACCTCCCGGAGACGGCCGCCGAGACCGAGGCGAGCACCCCGGCCACCGCGATGCGGCTGCTGCACGCCCGTGAGGAGGTCGCCGGGCGGATTCCCGAGCTGCGCGACCCGGAGGTCCTGCACGAACGGCTGGCCGCGCTGCTCGCCAAGGGCCCGGCGATGGTGCTGGCGACCGCCCGTACCGTACGTACGGGCAGCGAGCGCCGCGCGCGGTTCTGGACGCGGGCGGCGATCGCGTTCACCACGCTCATCGTGGGCGCCACCGTGTTCACTCTGGCCACGGCGCCCACCCGGTACCAGCCACCGCTCGCGCCGGGCGAGGCGATCGCCGGGGTGCCGGTCCTCAGCGGCGCGGAGGGGCTGAACGGCGAGGACGAGGTCCTGCGCGACAAACTCCGGGAGGAGCACGTGACCGGCCCGCCGCGGCTGGTCCCGGAGACCCACTGAGCGGCCCGCCGCGCCGGGCGCGCGGAAGGGCCCGCCCCCGGAATGACGGGAGCGGGCCCTTCGGACTGCTGCGGCGGGCTTACTTGCCGAGGATGGCGCGCGCCAGCTTCGCCGTCTCGGTCGGCGTCTTGCCGACCTTGACGCCGGCGGCCTCGAGGGCCTCCTTCTTCGCCTGCGCGGTGCCGGACGAGCCGGACACGATCGCACCGGCGTGGCCCATCGTCTTGCCCTCGGGGGCGGTGAAGCCCGCGACGTAGCCGACGACCGGCTTGGTGACGTTGGCCTTGATGAAGTCGGCCGCCCGCTCCTCCGCGTCGCCACCGATCTCACCGATCATGACGATCAGCTCGGTCTCGGGGTCGGCCTCGAAGGCCGCGAGCGCGTCGATGTGGGTGGTGCCGATGACCGGGTCGCCACCGATGCCGACGGCGGACGAGAAGCCGATGTCACGGAGCTCGTACATCATCTGGTAGGTCAGCGTGCCCGACTTGGAGACGAGACCGATCTTGCCGGGCTTGGTGATGTCGCCCGGGATGATGCCGGCGTTGGACTGGCCCGGCGTGATGAGACCGGGGCAGTTCGGGCCGATGATGCGGGTCTTGTTGCCCTTGGCCTTCGCGTACGCCCAGAAGGCGGCGGAGTCGTGGACCGCGATGCCCTCGGTGATCACGACGGCCAGCGGGATCTCGGCGTCGATGGCCTCGACGACGGCGGCCTTGGCGAAGGCCGGCGGCACGAACAGGACCGAGACGTCGGCGCCGGTCTCCTTCATCGCCTCGGCGACGGAGCCGAAGACCGGGACGGACGTGCCGTCGAAGTCGACGGACGTGCCGGCCTTGCGGGGGTTCACGCCACCGACGATGTTGGTGCCGTCACCGAGCATGAGCTTGGTGTGCTTCATGCCCGTGGCGCCGGTCATGCCCTGGACGATGACCTTGCTGTCCTTGGTGAGGAAGATAGCCATGGTGTGTCTGTGACCTCGTCCCTTTTACTTCGCAGCCGCGAGCTCGGCGGCCTTGTCGGCCGCGCCGTCCATGGTGTCCACACGCTGCACCAGCGGGTGGTTGGCGTCCGACAGGATCTTGCGACCCAGCTCCGCGTTGTTGCCGTCGAGGCGCACGACCAGCGGCTTGGTGACCGCCTCGCCCCGCGAGGACAGCAGGTTCAGGGCCTGGACGATGCCGTTGGCGACCTCGTCACAGGCGGTGATGCCACCGAAGACGTTGACGAAGACGGACTTCACGTCGGGGTCACCGAGGATGATCTCGAGACCGTTCGCCATGACCTCGGCGGAGGCGCCACCGCCGATGTCGAGGAAGTTGGCGGGCTTCACGCCGCCGTGGTTCTCACCGGCGTACGCGACGACGTCGAGGGTCGACATGACCAGACCCGCGCCGTTGCCGATGATGCCGACCTCGCCGTCGAGCTTGACGTAGTTGAGGCCCTTGGCCTTGGCGGCAGCCTCGAGCGGGTTGGCTGCGGCCTTGTCCTCGAGCGCCTCGTGCTCGGGCTGGCGGAAGTCGGCGTTGGCGTCCAGGGACACCTTGCCGTCCAGCGCCAGGATGTCGCCGGAGGCGACCTTGGCGAGCGGGTTGACCTCGACGAGGAGCGCGTCCTCGGCGACGAAGGTCTTCCACAGGGTCACGAGGACCTCGGCGACCTGCTCGGCCACGTCGGCCGGGAACTGCGCCTGGGCGACGATCTCGCGGGCCTTCTCGATGTCCACGCCGTTGTTGGCGTCGACCGGGACCTTGGCGAGCTTCTCGGGGGTCGTCGCGGCGACCTCCTCGATGTCCATGCCGCCCGCGACCGAGGCCATGGCCAGGAAGGTGCGGTTGGTGCGGTCGAGGAGGTACGAGACGTAGTACTCCTCGACGATCTCGGGCGCGGTCTCGGCGATCATCACCTTGTGGACCGTGTGGCCCTTGATGTCCATGCCGAGGATGTCCGTCGCGCGGGCGACGGCCTCGTCGGGGGTGGCGGCCAGCTTGACGCCACCGGCCTTGCCACGGCCGCCGACCTTGACCTGGGCCTTGACGACGGACTTGCCGCCAAGACGCTCGGTCGCCTCGCGCGCCGCCTCAGGCGTGTCGATGACTTCACCGGCCAGCACCGGTACACCGTGCTTGGCGAAGAGGTCCCTCGCCTGGTACTCGAACAGGTCCACGCGCGTCCGTCCCTTTTCTGGTGATCGCGGTTCGTTGTCTGCGTGGGCGTGCCGCGGAGGGCAACGTGACTGCGCTGTCACAAGGGAGGCGTACACGGTGTCCGTGGACGCGGCATGTCCGTCTCGCAGGTTATCCCCGTGGGAGCGAGGGTCCTAAATCGCAGCTCACACCGGCGCGGTGATACCTGTCACAGACAACAACCTCAAACGGGCGGCCTCCCTCTTTGTGAGACCGCCCGTCACTGCGGATTTCGTACCGGATCAGACGCCGTACGGGAGGTAGTCCGGGCTGACCGCCGCCACCGTGCCCCGGACACCGGTGACGGCGTTGCCGGCCAGCGGCTGGACGTCCGCCGTAACACCGGAGGCGACCTCCTGCGCGAACGGCCGCGCGTCCGACGTCACTCCCTCCGCGAACGGCCGCACGTCACCGGTCACGCCGTGGGCGAGAGCGGTGGTGCTGCCGCCGACGCCCTGCGCGACCGGCTCGACGTGGTCGGCGACGGCCCGCACGAGCGGCTCCACGGCTCCGGTGACGCCGTCCGCGAACGGCCGGACCTCGCCGGTCACCCCGTACGCCAGCGGCGGGACGTCGGCGACCACGCCGTGCGCGAAGGGCTGCACCTCCGAGACGACGCCGTGAGCGAGGTACCCGGCGTCGCCGGCCAGCTGGCCCGCGACCGGGAGGGCGGAGGCGACGGCGGTCGCCACGACGGGCGGGGTCACGTCGGCGGCGACACCGCCGGCGATCGGGGTGGCGGTGGCGACCGGGTCGTTCGTCAGCTCCCCCGCGAAGGCGGACAGGGGGCCGAAGAGGTAGTCGATCTCCTCACCGGCGGTGTCCACGGCGGGCCCGGCGTGCCGGTCGGCGACTTCCTGGGTCCGGTGCACATCGGCCCGGACGTCCTGGGCGGAGCTCCGGGCGACGTCCTGGACGCCCGCCATGCCGGCCCGGCCGGCGTCCAGGACCTCGGGCTGGGTCGCGGTGGCGTCCTGGACGCCGCCCCGGGCGGTGTCCTCGACCGTGTCCTCGACCGTGTCGACGGCCTGGTCGGGCGAGGAGAGCGGGACCGAGACGGGGACCTCGGCCGCGCCGGCGGCCGCGGTGCCGATCGCCCACATACCGGTTGCGGTGGCGGCGACGGCTATGGAACGGCGGATGTTCTTGTTCATGGGTGTGTGATTCCTTCGAATTCGGCTTCGAGCTCTGCCGGGTCCGGGAACGCTGTCCGGGAGAGCTCCGGTGACGACGGGCAGACCTGTCCCGCCCCCGCGCGGCAGGTCCTGAGCGGGGGGAGGTCTGCCCTAGCCGGGGAATTCGAGGATCTGGTGGGGCCGTTCCGCGACGGGTGCCGCGGTGGCCGGCAGCCCGGCGCCGCGTACGAGTGCGTGGTGCGCGGCGGCGGCGGACGCGACGGCGTCGTGGTCGCCCCCGCGTGAGCCGCCGGTGTCACCGGCCCGCTGGGGCGCGGTGCTGCCGCACGGGTCGGTGGGCCCGGGGAGGAGGGGCAGCCCGGGGCGGCCGTCGTACGGGCGGGCGGCCTTCGCCGCGGTCGCGTCGTGGGTGTCCGGGCCGGTGAAGCCGGCGCCGGTCGGGGGAAGCCAGGTGAGGTGCGGGAACAGCCGGGGACCGATGGCGTCCGCCGGGTCGGTGCCCCGGCCCGGACCGGTGGTCGTGGACCGTGGTGCCGTGGGCTGCGGCAGCTCCGCACGGGGCGCTCCGGTGACACCGCCGGGCATGCCGGTCGTCGTGGGCGCCGTCGGTCCGAAGGCAGGCTCGACGGTGGTCGCCACCGTGCCGGTGACGCCGTCCGTGACACGGTCCGTGACCCCGGCGACGGCGTCGCCCACGGCCGTCACCGTGGTGGCAGCGGTGACCGGCCGGCCCGAGGGCACGGTGGTTTCCCGTATCTCGCCGGTGACGTCGGCGGCCGTGCCGGCGGTGGTGGTCGCCGCCTCGCGGATCCGCCCGTCGTGGACGGTGGGGTCGGCCTGCGGCCGCCCGGCCGCGGGTGCCGTGTCCGTGTGCTCGGCGGTGGCGCCGGCCGGTGCCGGGGCTTCCGCGGCATGGGCCGTCCCTCCGAGGAGGAGTCCCAGGCCGAACAGCCCGCCGAGGAACAGCAGGACCGCCGCGGCACGCCGGCCGGCCACCCGGCGCGCGGGGCGCGGGGCGGTGGCGGGCGCGACGGCGGATGCGGTCACGAGCGGGATGCCTCCAAGATCGCGGAATGTCCAACTCCGCGTACGACGCGACGATGCTCGCACGAGCCTCCCCGGTTCACGCAAGCCCGGTGTTACTGATGAGTCGCCATGTCCGGTATGGGCAGTGGCCTTTTCTCGATCGCCGCTGCCATCACCTCCGGGAACAGGTCCGGAGTGCAGGCGAACGCGGGTGCGCCGAGGGCCGCCAGCGCGGCCGCGTGCTCCCGGTCGTACGCCGGGGCTCCCTCGTCGGAGAGCGCGAGCAGCGCCACGAACTGCACACCCGACGCCTTCATCGCCGCCACCCGCTTCAGCATCTCGTCGCGGATTCCACCCTCGTAGAGGTCGCTGATGAGGACGACGACGGTGTCGGCGGGGCGGGTGATCTGCGACTGGCAGTACGCCAGTGCCCGGTTGATGTCGGTGCCGCCGCCGAGCTGGGTGCCGAACAGGACGTCGACGGGGTCGTCGAGCTGGTCGGTCAGGTCGACGACCGCCGTGTCGAACACGACGAGCCGGGTGGAGATGGACCGCATGGACGCCAGTACGGCCCCGAACACCGAGGCGTAGACGACCGACGCGGCCATCGAGCCGGACTGGTCGATGCACAGGACGACGTCCTTCTTCACGGACTGGGAGGCGCGTCCGTAGCCGATGAGCCGCTCGGGCACGACCGTGTTGTACTCCGGCAGGTAGTTCTTCAGGTTCGCCCGGATCGTGCGGTCCCAGTCGATGTCCCGGTGGCGCGGGCGGTTCACGCGCGCGCTGCGGTCGAGGGCGCCGGTGAGGGTGGCGCGGGTACGGGTGGCGAGCCGCTTCTCCAGGTCCTCGACGACCTTGCGGACGACCGCGCGCGCCGTCTCCTTGGTCGTCTCGGGCATCGCCTTGTTGAGCGACAGCAGCGTTCCGACGAGGTGGACGTCCGCCTCGACGGCTTCGAGCATCTCCGGCTCCAGCAGCAGCGCCGACAGGCCGAGCCGGTCGATCGCGTCGCGCTGCATCACCTGGACGACGGAGCTGGGGAAGTACGTACGGATGTCGCCGAGCCAGCGGGCCACGGACGGGGCCGACGAGCCCAGTCCCGCGCGGCGGTCCCGACCGCCCTGCCGGCCGCCCGCCCCGGTCTCACCGTCGCCGTACAGCGCGCCCAGGACGCCGTCCATCGCGGCGTCGGTCCCCGCGAGTGCGCGGCCGGTCCCGTCGGCGGCTCCCCCGCCGAGCACCATGCGCCACCGCCGCAGCCGCTCGTCCTCGCTCATCGTCCCACCTCCACCAGGTCGTTGTTCTCCGCGGCGCCCAGCAGCAGCCGCACCAGCGGCAGCACCGCGTCCGCCCGGGCCTCGTCGAGCCCCGGGCCGAATCCGGGCACGCCCGGCTCGGCCCGCCCCGGGCCCGCCCCGCCGGTGGCGCGGGTGGCCGGGCCGCGCCGGACGAGCTCTCCGAGGGTGCGCCGCACTCCCGGTTCGTAGGCCGAGAACGTACGCCGCAGCAGCGGCAGCACGTCCGTGAAGGCGTCGGCGGGGACGCCGGTCAGCCAGGTGTCGACCAGTCCGAGCAGCCGCTCGTCGTGGACCAGCAGCATGCCGCTGCCCGGGCCGGCGGAGCCGCCGCCGACGAAGCCCTCGATCCAGGCGGCCGCTTCGGCGGGCGGGGTACCGGGCGAGAGGGCGAGGCCCATGCGCCGGGCCGCCTCGTCCTCGGCGAGCCGGCCGTCGTCCAGCAGCAGCCGGGCCGCCCGGCCGCGGATCAGCCCGGGCACGGTGTCCCTCGCGGTCAGGGTGCGCAGAACGGCGGTCCAGCGGCCGGTGACCTCCTCCGCGTCCGGCAGGAGCCGGATCGCGGCGTGCACCCCGTCCAGGTGGCCGCGCATCTCGGTGGCGCCGTCCGCGTCGAGTCCCGCGCACGCCGGCGGCAGGCCGACGCAGATCCGCAGGACCAGCCCCGTCGCGACCTCGCCGAGAGCGGCCGTGTCGGTGGACCGCACGTCGCCGTACCGGAGGGAGCGGGCGAGCGCGGGCAGCGCCTGCGCCAGGTGGCCGACGTCCGCGTCGAGCGCGGCCCGCTCGGCCAGTGCCCGCATCACCGTGGGCAGCGCGTCGGGCAGATCGGCCAGCAGGCACCGCTCCGCGAGCGCGGTGACCTCGGACAGCGCGGTCGCCGACACCGCCCGGGACTCGGCCTTGGCGGTGGCGGCGGACAGCACGGTGGTGCCCCAGACGCCGGCCTCGGCGACCCTCACGTACAGCTCCGGCTCCCAGCGCAGCCGCCAGGTCTCCCGGAAGGTGCCGGTACTGCCGCGCCCGGCGGCGGGCTCGCCCCAGCCGACCGCGAGCAGCCGCAGCCGGTGCAGCAGCCGGCTGCGCGCCGCGTCCGTGTCCTTGCGCAGATCGAGCTCGAGTTCGCGCTCCAGCACCTCCGGCTTGAGGCGCAGACCGCGCTGAAGGCGGGTCAGGTCGCGCTGCAGCGGGACGGCGGGGGCGCCCTCGGGGACCTCGCCGAGGACATCGCCGATGATCAGGCGGTCCTTGATGAGTCCGAGCGGCACGTCGGAGCCGTCGCACATCACGGCCCGCACGGCGTCGAGCGTCTCGCCGAGCCCGGCGAGCGGGCGGCCGCGCATGGCGGCGAGCGTGTCGGCGAGCCGTACGGCCTCGATGACATGGGCGGACGAGACGATCCGGTCCTCGTCACGGAGCAGTCCGGCGATCTTGGTCAGCCAGCGTTCGACGGGCCGGTCCGGGGCGCTGAACAGATGCCCGTACCAGCCGGGCGAGTCGATGCCCGCGCCGTATCCCCCGTGACGGGCCAGACGGTGGTGGGTCCAGGGGACCCAGGTCATCTCGGTCTTGATCTTGGGAAGACCCTTGAGGAGGGCGCGGTCGGCGGTGACGGTGCTCCTGGCGGCGAGCGCGGGCACGTGCCACGCGCCGCAGACGACGGCCACTTCGCCGTCCGTGTGCTGCTTGCGCGCGGCGCGCAGCTGGAGCCGCATGTACGCCTCGCGGACGAGGTCGCGGTGGTGCCCGCCGTGCCCATAGGTCTCCCGCAGTGCCGTCATGGCCTCGGCGAGAGCGGCGAACGGAGCCAGGGGATCGTGCTCGCCGTCCGGTGGGGCGTGGGCCGCGGACCCGGTACCGCGGTGTTCGACGACGTCCTCCCACCAGCGTTCCGGGTCGTCGTACCCCGCGGTCTCGGCGAGCACCGCGATCGGGTCGACCCGCAGGGCCGGTGCCCTGGCGCTCGGCTCGTCGTCGGCCGGCTCCTCCTCGTCGTCCCCCCAGGTGGGGTCGCCCATCATGGCCAGGGAGTGCGCGGCCGGCAGGTCGATGAAGCGGACCGCCGCACCGTGGTCGAGCGCCCAGCGCAGGGCGACCCACTCGGGTGAGAACTCGGCCAGCGGCCAGAAGGCCGCCCGGCCCGGGTCGTCCACGGCGTGGGCGAGGAGCGCGACCGGCGGCCGCATCCGCTCGTCGGCGGCGAGCGGCAGGAGCGTGTCGCCCTCGGGCGGCCCTTCGATCAGCACGGCCCGCGGCTTCGCCGCGTCGAGCGCGGCCCGCACCGCGCGGGCGGAACCGGGTCCGTGGTGGCGTACGCCGAGCAGCAGGGGCCCCGTGGGCGCGCTCACGCCGACACCTCCCGGCAGGCGCGGTAGAAGTCCTTCCAGCCGTCGCGCTCGCGGACCACGGTCTCCAGGTACTCCTGCCAGATGACGCGGTCGGCCGCGGGATCGCGGACGACGGCGCCGAGGATGCCGGCGGCGACGTCGCCGGGGCGGAGCACTCCGTCGCCGAAGTGGGCGGCGAGGGCGAGGCCGTTGGTGACCACGGAGATGGCCTCGGCCGTGGACAGGGTCCCCGAGGGGGACTTGAGCTTGGTGCGCCCGTCGGCGGTGATGCCGTCGCGCAGCTCCCGGAAGACGGTGACGACCCGCCTGATCTCGTCCATGCCCTCCGGTCCGGCCGGCAGGTCGAGGGAACGCCCGATCTGGTCGACGCGCCGGGAGACGATGTCGACCTCGGCGTCGGGAGTGGCGGGCAGCGGGAGCACGACGGTGTTGAAACGGCGGCGCAGCGCGCTGGAGAGGTCGTTGACCCCCCGGTCCCGGTCGTTGGCCGTGGCGATGAGGTTGAAGCCCCGGACCGCCTGGACCTCCTGGCCGAGCTCGGGAATCGGCAGCGTCTTCTCGGAGAGGATGGTGATCAGCGTGTCCTGCACGTCGGCCGGGATGCGGGTCAGCTCCTCCACGCGGGCGGTCATGCCCTCGGACATGGCGCGCATGACGGGGCTGGGCACGAGCGCGTCCCGGCTCGGTCCGTGGGCGAGCAGCTGCGCGTAGTTCCAGCCGTACCGGATGGCTTCCTCGGGCGTGCCCGCTGTGCCCTGCACGAGCAGTGTCGAGTCGCCACTGACCGCCGCGGCGAGGTGCTCGGAGACCCAGGTCTTGGCGGTGCCCGGGACACCCAGGAGAAGCAGGGCGCGGTCGGTGGCGAGTGTGGTGACGGCGACCTCGACGATGCGCCGCGGTCCCACGTACTTCGGTGTGATCACCGTGCCGTCGGGCAGCGTGCCGCCGAGGAGGTAGGTGGCGACGGCCCACGGGGAGAGTCGCCAGCGGGCCGGCCGGGGCCGGTCGTCGGCGGCGGCGAGCGCCTTGAGCTCGTCGGCGAACGCGTCCTCGGCGTGCGGCCGCAGGGCCTCCGTCCGGGTCTCCTCGCGGGTCGCACCGGCGGTTTCGGCGGCATGGGTGGTTGCGGGCACAGTCATGGAATCCCCCTCCAGATCGTGTTCGACCGGGTGTGGGACCAACCGTGCACCATGCCACTGACAATCGGCCGTTTCCGCTGCCGACGTGCGGAAACGGCCGGTGCCGCAGGCGAGTTGCGGGGTGGGTCAGCCGGCGATCGGGGAGATCGCGACGCAGGTGGCGGCCGCGGCGGCGCCCTTGCCCGAAGCCTCCTTGATCACTTTGCCCTTGTGCGTGATCTTGCAGGTGATGTCGGCCTCGGTGGTGCCGAGGCCGATGGGGGTGACGGCGGGGGCCTCGATGCCGCGCAGCTTCACCGTCTTCTTCCACGGCAGCGTCGGGTTCTGCACCGTCTCCAGCTTCGGATTGGTCGCGTCGCCACCGCCGGCGTTGTAGTCGATGGAGTCCACGCCCTTGCCGGTGACCTCGTACGTGACCTCGTACTCCTCGTTCACCGCCTTGTCGACCTGCTTCGTCGCCTCGTCGGCCACCTCCGAACAGGCCGCCAGGACGAGCGCGAGCCCGCCCGCGGCGAGGACGGAGACGATGGAGCGGCTGATGCGGTTCATATGGACCCCCCAGGGTGATTGGCGTGCGATACCCGCAGAGAACAGTAGAGGGCAAGCATGGTCAACTCGTCGGCACCGGAAGAATCCGCTGGTCATGAACGATTGTCAGTGGCGGGCCCTACGGTCGGCCGTATGAATCAGCAGGGGGTGCGCTGGACGGCGGAACAGGTGCTGGCCCTGGCTCCTGACGACGCCTCACGCAGAGCGGGGAGCAAGCTCGGCACGGCCGGACCGTGGTCCGAGGCGGGCTGCGGCGGCGAAGGAGCCGTCTGGGGCCTGTGCAAGGGCAGCGGGAGCAAGCCGTACCAGACGATCGTCGACACCACGGGCCCGGCGTACAAGTGCAGTTGCCCGAGCCGGAAGTTCCCGTGCAAGCACGCGATCGGGCTGCTGCTGCTCTGGGCGGCGGACGAGGAGGCCGTGCGCGGCTCCGAAGCGCCGGACTGGGCGGGGCAGTGGCTGGAAGGACGCCGCGCCCGCGCGGCGAAGCAGGAAGAAGGGGGAGGGACCGGGGACGGGGCAGCGGCCGCGAGAACGACCGACCCCGAGGCGGCCAGGCGCAGGGCCGAGCGGCGGGCCGCCAGGATCAGCGCCGGCGCGCGGGAGCTGGAACAGCGGCTCGCCGATCTGCTGCGCGGCGGGCTCGCCGCCGCCGACCGGGCGGGGTACGGCCTGTGGGAGGAGACAGCGGCCCGGATGGTCGACGCGCAGGCGCCCGGACTGGCGGCCCGTGTCAGGGAGCTGGGGGCGATACCCGGCTCGGGCCAGGGCTGGCCGGTACGGCTGCTGGAGGAATCCGCACTGACCCATCTGCTCGACCGCGCCTGGCTGGGCATCGATCGGCTGCCGGAGCCGCTCGCCACGACCGTCCGCACACGCGTCGGCCTCAGTTCGCCCGCCGCCGGCCCGGTCGTGCGCGACCACTGGACCGTGCTCGCGCAGTACGACACCTCGGACGGCAAGCTCACCACCCGCCGCGCCTGGCTGCACGGACGCGACAGCGGGCGCACGGCGCTGCTGCTGTCCTTCGGCGCGGCCGGCCGGGCACCACAGCTGGCACTGCCCGTGGGAGTCGTCATCGACGCGGACATCACCCCGCACACGGGCGCCGGACAACTGCGGGCCGAATTGGGCGAGCGGTTCTCCCTGCCCGTCCCCGCCGAGGCGCCGCCGCCCGGCGGGACGACCACCGACGCGGTCGAGGCGTACGGCGCCGCGCTGCGCGACGACCCCTGGCTGGACTCCTGGCCGGTCACCCTGACCAACGTCATACCCGTCCCGACCGAGGGCGGCGGTTGGCAGCTGGCCGACGCGGAGGAGCGCGTGGGGCGCGCGGACGACGGCGGCGCGGAGGGCGGAACTGCGCTGCCCGTCGCCCCGGCCGCGCTCGGCCGCCCGGGCCTGTGGCGCCTGGTCGCCCTGTCCGGCGGCGGCCCGGTCACGGTCTTCGGCGAGTGCGGGCACCGCGGCTTCAACCCGCTGGCCGCATGGTCCGCGGACACGCCCGAGACGGTCCCGCTGATCTGAACGTACGGAGAACCCGATGACCACGAACCCGATGACTGCGCGACCGATGACCACGGAGCCGGCGGCTGCTGAGCCGCTGACCGCTGACGCGGCGGCCTCGGAGCCGCTGCCCGCGACATCGGCGGCCACGAGAGCGACGACCGTAAGGGCCACGACCGCGAGGGCGACCACGGCGAGGGCGACCACCGCGACATCGGCGGCCACGACGCCGACGACCGCGGACCCGGCGGCCACGGCGCCGGTGCGTGCGACTCCCTGGGAGGAACTCGTCACCTCGGCCCTGCTCGGCACCGACCGCCGGCCGCCCGGCGCCGACGTCATGGCGTCGGCGGCCGGACAGGACGCACCGGTCGCCCTGCTCGACGCGGCGGCCCTGCACACCGTCCGGCGGCGGGCGGGACTGCTGCCCGCGACCGCGGCCCCGCCACCCGAGCCGGCGCCGCACGACACACGCGCGCCCCTGCCCGAGGCGGCCAGGCACCGGCTCATCCAACTGCTCGCCGACCGTTCCGGCACCTCGTCGGGCGGCGGCCGGCGCGGCGCGGCACCCGACCTCACCGAACTGCTGCCGCAGTGGCTCGCCACCGCCAACGAGCACGGGTACCGGGCGCCCGCGTCCGTGCTGCCCGCCCTGCTCGACGCCGCCCGGGCACGCACCGATCTGCGCCCCCAGGCACTGGCGTTCGCCGGACCGCGCGGCCTCTGGCTGGCGCGGCTCAACCCGGAATGGCGGTTCGCCCTGCGCGGCGGCACGGGCAGCACCACGCTGCCCGACCCCGAGGACACCGAGGCCGTGCGGCGGCTGTGGGAAGAAGGGCTGTTCGCCGAGCGGGTCGCCCTGCTCGGCGCCGTACGCGCCCACGACACCGCCGCCGCGCCCGCACTGCTGGCCACGACTTGGTCCACCGAGCGGGCCGAGGACCGGCTGATGTTCCTCGACTCACTGCGCCACGGACTGTCCGACGCGGACGAACCCTTCCTGGAGCAGGCGCTCTCCGACCGCAGCCGCAACGTCCGCTCCACCGCGGCCGAGCTCCTGTCGGCACTGCCGCGGTCGGCACTGGCGGGCCGCATGGCCGAGCGGGCGGCGTCCTGTGTGAGCCTCGACCGGACGGGGAGCGGATCCTTCCTCTGCGTGGAGGCGCCCCACGAGTGCGACGCGGGCATGCAGCGCGACGGCGTCGTGCCTCACGCACCCGCCGGACGCGGCGAACGATCCTGGTGGCTGGGGCAGTTGGTGGAGGCCGCGCCCCTCACCGCGTGGACGCGACGGCTCGGCGGGCGCACGCCCGAGGAGATCGTCGCCCTGCCGGTCGCCGACGACTGGCGCGACGAACTGCACGCGGCGTGGTGCCGGGCCGCGGTGAGGCAGCGCGACTCCCACTGGTCCCGCGCCCTGCTCGGGCCGGCCGCGGCGCCCCCGGCGACGGGTCCGGGGACGTCGTCACCGGCGGAGCGGTCGAAGCTGCTGTCCGTCCTGCCCGCGGAGGAACGAGCCGTGTGGGTGGCCGACTTCATCGCCGCCCACGGCCTCTCGGAGGCCTTCCAGCTGCTGGGCGCCTGCAACGTCCCCTGGGCCGAGCCGCTCGGCCGCGCGGTGATCGACGCGCTCGACATCGCCCGCGACGCGGGGAGCTACCCGTGGAGCTTCAGCGGGGTCATGGGACTGGCGGAACGATGCCTCGACCCTGCCGAGGCGGCCCGCCTCGAGGTCCTCACGGCCCTCCCGGACGAAGCGGAAGGCGCGTCGCCGGGGGCGGGGGGCTACTGGTCGGAGGCGTTCCAGCGCCTGGTCGCCACGCTGCGGCTCCGAGCGGCCATCCAGGCGGAGCTTGCGGCCGCCTGAAGCAGTGGGCGGGCGCGGCCTCTGCCGGGGGTGGGCCCGTCCGTTTCCGGGTCCGAGCGCGGTGCCGGCCCGGGGAGTGAGCGTGCCCTTGCGGGTGCGGGTGCGGGCGCGGCCCCTGCCGGGGGTGGGCCCGTCCGTTTCCGGGTCCGAGCGCGGTGCCGGCCCGGGGAGTGAGCGTGCCCTTGCGGGTGCGGGTGCGGGCGCGGTGCCTGTCGGTGGGGTAGGCCTGCCCCTTCCGGGGCGCGATCACTCCGGCGGGGTGGGCCCGCCGTTTCCGGGCGCGGGTGTGCGGCCTGCCGGTGGGTGGGGGGCGTGGCCCCTCCGGGCTCGACCCTCCCCCAAAGGGGCACCCCCACGGGGCCGGGCGGCCTGACCTTCTTTGTGAGGGAGCCGTTTCCCGGCCGCCACCCCTGCGGGGACGACCCTGCACGGCCCCACCCCAACGCCGCATGCCGCCCGCGGCTCGGCGCGGGCCGGGGCCCATAGCTCCGGTTACCGGCCGGGTGCACCTGTGTGGCCCGTCGCTCCGGTTACCGGCTCGGTGCACCACGTTGTGGGCGGTCGTTCCGCGGGGCGATGGGGGTCCCCCCTGCTCGAGCGAAGCCGAGAGCTTGGGGGGGTGGGCACAACGGGACCACGGTCCGCAGACGGACAGGGGTCCGGGCCGGAGCCCCGAGTGGGGCCGCACCCTGAAGTGCGGGCCTGGGGGTCCGGGGCGGAGCCCCGGGTGGGCCCGCAACCCGAAGTGCGGGCCCAGGGGCTCCGGGGTCAGGCTTCCGCGGAGACGCGGACGTTCGCGTTCACCCAGTTCACGATCGACGCCGTCGTCGCCCCCGGCGTGAAGATCTCCGCCACACCCTTCTCCTTCAGCGGCGCGATGTCCGCCTCGGGAATGATCCCGCCACCGAAGACCTTGATGTCCTCCGCGTCGCGCTCCTTCAGCAGCTCCAGCACCTTCGCGAACAGCGTGTTGTGGGCGCCCGACAGGATCGAGAGGCCGATCGCGTCGGCGTCCTCCTGGATCGCCGTGTCCACGATCTGCTCCGGCGTCTGGTGCAGTCCGGTGTAGATGACCTCCATACCGGCGTCACGGAGCGCCCGCGCGATCACCTTCGCGCCGCGATCGTGGCCGTCGAGACCCGGCTTGGCCACCACCACGCGGATCGGACCGGTCACACCCATCACTGCCTCCACATGCGTCCCCCGATACCTAGTGCCGGGGAGGTGAACGAACGTTATCTCCAGCATCCCGCACCCTGTCGTTTCGCGGTGGTCAGGGAGGGGGAAATCACACGTGGGACATGTTCGCTATGCGTTGTACCCGCCCCGGAAGGCCCAATGGCCCCGTCCGGGACGTCCGGGACGAGCGCACAGGGGAGCCGCAGAGAGGTCGCCGTATCACCGTGCCGCCAGCCGCGCGGCGCGGCGGTGCGGCCCCCGGCACCCCATGAGGGCATACGGGGGACAGCGCCGTCTTTCGCGTGCCGTTCGGGAGGTCGGCCATGAAGGCGCTGCCCTGGATTCCTCTCCTTCCGTTACGGCTGTCCGTGGCCCTGATCAAGGCCACCGCCCTGGAGCTCGCGATCCTGGCCGGGCATCTGGTCCTCTATCCGACCGGGATCACCCAGGAGCGCCGGGAGCCGGCTCCCGCGGACCGGCCGGGACAACCGCCCACCCTGCTGCTGCACGGCTTCATCGACAACCGTTCCGTTTTCGTGCTGCTGCGCCGTGCGCTGGGGCGGGACGGCCGGCGCCCTCCGGAGTCGCTCAACTATTCACCGCTGACATGCGATCTGCGCACCGCCGCCGTACTGCTCGGCGCCCGCGTCGAGGAGGTCTGCGCCCGCACCGGGCACGCCCGGGTGGACATCGTCGGGCACAGTCTCGGAGGTCTGATCGCCCGCTATTACGTACAGCGACTGGGTGGTGACCGGAGAGTGCGCACCTTGATCACCCTCGGCACGCCGCACTCCGGCACGCTGGTCGCGCCGCCGGCCGACGCCCATCCGCTCGTGCGCCAGATGCGGCCCGGCTCCGCCGTGCTGCGGGAGTTGAGCGAACCGGCACCCCACTGCACTACGCGATTCATCGCTTTCTGGAGCGAACTGGACCATGTGATGGTGCCGGTGGAGACGGCCCGCATCGATCATCCGGATCTGATCGCGCAGAACATCCGCGTGAGTGGAATCGGACATCTCGCGCTGCCCGTTCACCCCGCGGTCATCGCCCGCGTCCGCGAGCTCCTCGACGCCGACGAGACACCCACCGGAGCCTCCGGTTCCGCGTCCGTGGCCTGACATCCATCGAACAACTCTCGAACGTAAGGCCAAGGCTCCGTCCGCACTCCGCCGAAAGGCGGCCGAATGCCCGTTTCCCGCGGACCCAAAACCCCCGGAAGATTGTCGCGTGCGCGTACCGCCGGGTACAGTCGCGCCCACTACTTCCCCTCTGGGGCCCTCCACACAGGGCCGATCCCAGAACTGGTCCTGCTGCCGAGGCGAGAGAGAAGTTGGTGAACGACCAGCACCCCCACGCCGGGTACGCCGGAGACGCCGCTTACACCACGGGCAGCTTCGACACCGGCAGCTTCGACACCGACCCGCTCTTCGGTGCCCTCCCCGGCGGTTACGACGCCGGCCACAGCGGCCAGTACGACTCCTCGCAGTGGACGGCCACCACGGCCGCCACCACCGGTTACGTCGAGTACTCCGAGTACACCGGCCAGTGGGACGCGAGCGCCTGGAGCCAGGGGAGCGAACTGCACAACCCGAACTACGCGGCACAGACCGGACAGTTCGACACCGCGACGTACGAAGCCGCCGTCGCTTACGGCACATACGACACCACCGGGCAGTGGGCCACGCCCGGACTCACCGGCGACGAGAGCGGCGCCTACGACGCCACCGCCTGGAACTACGCACCGCCCACCGAGGTGTTCGTCCCGGAGCAGTACGACTACGCGGCGGCCACCGAGGCCGAGGCCGGCCCCGAGGAGCCCGAGACCGCCTACTCCGAGGCGGAGTTCGCCACGGAGACCGTGACCGAGGCGGAGCCCGAGGACCACCACCTGATGGAGACGGTGGCCGCGCCCGTCATCCCCACTCCGCGACCTTCCCGCCGCGCCGGCGGGAACAGTGGCGGCGGCCGCGGCCGGCGCCGGCCGCCGGCCAAACGATCCGCACTGCTCACCGTCGCCGTGCCGTCCGCCTGTGTGATGGGTGTCGCCGGTATCGCCGCGGCGTCCGTCAGCGGGATCACCGACGCCGGCGAGAAGAAGGACGACGGCAGAACCGTCACGGCGGCCGACCCCGCCTCTGTGAAGCCGGTCGCCGCCAACAACGCCCTGGACACCCAGCTCGCCGCGCTCAGCGCCGACGCCCGGGACTTCGGCGACCGCGCGAGCCGCACGCAGGAGCGCATCGACCTCAAGGCGCGCCAGGAGGCCGAGCGGAAGAAGCGTGAGGCGGAGGCGGCTCGCAAGGAGGCCCTGCGGCCGAAGTTCGCCCTCCCGGTGAAGCTGCACCAGCTCAGCGCCTATTACGGGCAGGCGGGCGTCAACTGGATGTCCCTGCACACCGGTATCGACTTCCCCGTCCAGTACGGCACGCCCGTGATGGCGGCGACCGACGGCACCGTGCGCACCCAGTGGAACAGCGCCTACGGCAACATGGCCATCGTGACGGCCAAGGACGGCACCGAGACCTGGTACTGCCACCTCAGCAGCACCAAGATCCGGTCAGGTGAGGTCAAGGCCGGCGACGTGATCGCGTACTCCGGCAATTCGGGCAACTCCACCGGCCCGCACCTCCACTTCGAGGTACGGCCCGGCGGCGGCTCGGCGATCGACCCGCTGCCGTGGCTGCGCGGCCACGGCCTGGATCCCACGGGCTGACCGCAGCTCCTCTCAGAGCTTCTCGACCGGCGCGTACCGCAGCAGGAGCCGCTTCGGCTTCTCGTCCCCGAAGTCGATCGTCGCCTGGGCGTCCGCGCCCGCGCCCGTCACCGCCATCACGGTTCCGAGTCCGAACTGGTCGTGGGTGACACGGTCGCCGACGGCCAGCGAGATCACCGGCTTGTCGCCGGTGCGGCCGGTGGCGAAGCCGGACGGGCCGGAGCGCCTCCGGGACGAGGACAGCGAGGACGTGATGCCGGACACCGGGCCCGCCGACTTGGCCACCGGACCGGTGCGCTTCCACTCCAGGTGGCGGCCCGGGATCTCCTCCAGGAACCGCGACGGCGGGTTGTACGAGGGCTGGCCCCAGGCGCTGCGCATCGACGACCGGGTCAGATAGAGCCGCTCGCGGGCACGGGTGATCCCGACGTACGCCAGGCGGCGCTCCTCCTCCAGCTCCTTGGTCTGGCCGAGGGCCCGCATGTGCGGGAAGACGCCGTCCTCCATGCCCGTCAGGAACACCACGGGGAACTCAAGGCCCTTCGCGGTGTGCAGCGTCATGAGCGTGATGACGCCGGAGCCCTCCTCGTCCTCGTCGGGGATCTGGTCGGAGTCGGCGACCAGGGCGACCTGCTCCAGGAACTCGGCCAGCGTGCCGGCGCCCTCCCCCTCCCCGCGGTCCTGCTCGAACTCCAGGGCGACGGCGGCGAGCTCCTGCAGGTTCTCGATACGGGTCTCGTCCTGCGGGTCGGTGGAGGCCTGCAGTTCCGCGAGGTACCCGGTCCGCTCCAGTACGGCCTCGAGGACGACGGCCGGTCCGGCCCCGGAGTCGGCGATGGTGCGGAGCTCCTCCATGAGGGTGTTGAAGCGCTTGACGGCGTTGGCCGAGCGGGCCGCCATTCCGTATGCCTCGTCGACCCGCTTCAGCGCCTGCGGGAAGGTGATCTTCTCCCGCAGGGCGAGGGCGTCGATCATCGCCTCGGCGCGCTCGCCGATACCGCGCTTGGGCACATTGAGGATGCGGCGCAGCGGGACGTTGTCCTCGGGGTTGGCCAGCACCCGCAGGTAGGCCAGGACGTCTCGGACCTCCTTGCGCTCGTAGAAGCGCACGCCGCCGACGACCTTGTAGGGCAGGCCGACGCGGATGAAGATCTCCTCGAAGACGCGGGACTGGGCGTTGGTGCGGTAGAAGACGGCGACGTCCCCGGCCTTGGCGTCGCCCGCGTCGGTGAGCCGGTCGATCTCGTCGGCGACGAACTGCGCCTCGTCGTGCTCGGTGTCGGCGACATAGCCGGTGATCTGCGCGCCGGCTCCGGCGTTCGTCCACAGGTTCTTGGGGCGGCGGCTCTCGTTGCGCTCGATGACGGCGTTGGCGGCGGAGAGGATCGTCTGCGTGGAACGGTAGTTCTGTTCCAGCAGGATGGTGGTCGCGTCCGGGTAGTCCTCCTCGAACTGGAGGATGTTGCGGATGGTCGCGCCGCGGAAGGCGTAGATGGACTGGTCGGCGTCACCGACGACGCACAGTTCGGCGGGGCCCAGATCCTCGTACCCGCTGCCGACCAGCTCCCGCACGAGCGTGTACTGCGCGTGGTTGGTGTCCTGGTACTCGTCGACGAGGACGTGGCGGAAGCGGCGCCGGTAGTGCTCGGCGACGTCCGGGAACGCCTGGAGCAGATGGACCGTGGTCATGATGATGTCGTCGAAGTCCAGGGCGTTGGCCTCGCGGAGCCGCGCCTGGTACATCCGGTACGCCTCGGCGAGCGTCTTCTCGAAACCGTCGGCGGCCTGGTCGGCGAAGGTCTCCTCGTCGATCAGCTCGTTCTTCAGGTTCGAGATCTTGGCGCTGAAGGACTTCGGCGGGAACTTCTTCGGGTCGAGGTCCAGGTCGCGGCAGACCAGCGACATCAGGCGCTTGGAGTCGGCGGCGTCGTAGATCGAGAAGGAGGAGGTGAAGCCCAGCTTCTTGGACTCGCGGCGCAGGATGCGCACGCACGCGCTGTGGAAGGTCATGACCCACATGGCGTTCGCGCGCGGGCCGACGAGCTGCTCCACGCGCTCCTTCATCTCACCGGCGGCCTTGTTGGTGAAGGTGATCGCCAGTATCTGGCCGGGGTGGACGTGCCGGGTGGCCAGCAGGTGCGCGATGCGGTGGGTCAGGACGCGGGTCTTCCCCGATCCGGCACCGGCCACGATGAGCAGCGGGGAGCCGGTGTGGACGACGGCGGCACGCTGCTGCTCGTTCAGCCCTTCGAGCAGCGCGGCAGCGTCCACGACGGGGCGCGGGGCGCCGTTGCGGTAGTGCGGGTCCCGGGCCGGGGGCACGTCGAAGCGGTCCCCGAAGAGGGCGTGCGGGATCTCCTCCGGGGCCGGGCCGTGGCCCTCGGAGTCCTCGGGCGGCGGTGGGGGCTCCTCGGAGGTGTGGTTCCGCAGGTCCGCCAGGAAGCTGTCGTCAAAGAGGCTGCTCATCGCCTATTGAGTCTAGGCCGCCCCACTGACAGCCGTGGCCGAACGGGATCCGTCACCCACAGGAGTTTCCGGGTGACCCACGGAGAAGGTCACGAAAACGTATCGGGCATATCGAACATCATCCTTCACAGCACCACCACAGGTTGGCTAGCGTGCTCGCCCAAGCGGCCCGTACCCGCATCGGCGAACCACGCCAACCGGGCCGCCCACGCCGAATCCGCGCTTTCCGCAAGAAAGTTCGGAACCGGGGACCCACCATGTACAACCGGGGTGAATCGGTCCGCACCAGCACGGCCGTAGGGCACCTTCCGACCGCCCGAACCCGACAGCTAACCCGGTAGGCGGTCCACGGAAGGAGATGCCGGCCTTGGCGTCGCATCGCAAGCCGCGCAGCCGCACGACCCGCTCCCACTCCCCTGCCGTCGGGGTCACGACGGCCGCGATCGCCGGAGTCAGTCTGCTTTCCACCCAGGGCGCCACCGCGGCGCCCGCGGAACCGCGCCCCAACAGCAAGCCGACCGTCGAGGAGGTCCAGAGAAAGGTCGACGACCTCTACCGGCAGGCCGGCACGGCGACGCAGCAGTACAACACGGCCAAGGAGGCCACCGAGGAGCAGCGGCGCGAGGTCGGCGGCATGCTCGACGACATCGCCAAGCGCACGGACGCCCTGAACGAGTCGCGCCGCGAGCTCGGCGCCTACGCGGCGGCGCAGTACCGCTCGGGCGCGGTGAGCCCGACGGCCGCGCTCATGTTCGCGGACAGCCCGCAGTCGTTCGTCGACCAGACGCAGCTGATGGACCGGCTCACGGACCGGCAGCGCGAGACGGTCACCGAGTTCCAGACACAGCAGGCGGAGGCGGCGAAGAAGCGCGTCGAGGCCTCCAAGAGCCTGGAGGACCTGACCGCCTCCCAGGCCTCGCTGCGGGCGACCAAGCAGACCGTGCAGCGCAAGCTCGGCGAGGCGCGGGCGCTGCTGTCGCAGCTGACGGCGCAGGAGCAGGCCCGGCTCGCCGAGCTGGAGCGCGAGCGCGAGGAGGAGGCCCGCCGCCGGGCCGAGGAGAAGGCGAAGGCCGAGGCGGAGGCCGAGGCGGCACGCGAGCGCCAGGAACAGCAGGAACAGGAGCAGCAGGAGCAGCAGGAGCAGGCCCCGCCGCCCGCGGACGAGACGGCTGCCGCCACCAAGGCCGACAAGGTCCTCGCCTTCGCGGCGGCCCAGATCGGCAAGCCGTACGTGTGGGGCGCGACCGGCCCCAGCTCGTACGACTGCTCGGGACTGACGCAGGCGGCGTGGAAGGCGGCCGGTGTCGACCTGCCGCGCACCACGTGGGACCAGGTGAAGGTCGGCACACGGGTCGCCACCGAGGATCTGCGCCCCGGTGACCTGGTGTTCTTCTACGACGACATCAGCCACGTCGGGATCTACAAGGGCGACGGCATGATGATTCACGCGCCGAAGCCGGGCACCAACGTCCGCGAGGAGTCCATCTACTACATGCCGATCTACGGCAGCGTGCGCCCGGCCTGACCACCGCGCGCACGCGGAGGGGGAAAGCGTGGAGGGGGAAGTGACGACCGGCCGACGGCTCACCGTCCTGTTCGTGCCGGAGAGCGCTTACGGACCGACCAACAACTGCGTCGGGATCGCCGATGTGCTGCGCCGGCGCGGACACCGGGTCGTCTTCGCCGCCGAGGCATCCTGGCGGGGAAAGCTCCGCCCGCTCGGCTTCGAGGAGGATCTCGTCGACCTCGCCCCTCCCGCGGAGGGCGAGCGGGACGCCGGGCAGTTCTGGAAGGACTTCGTCAGGGAGACCGCGCCGGAGTTCCGCAAGCCGACGTTGGAGCAGCTCGGCGGCTGGATCAGGCCGGTGTGGGAGGAGCTGATCGCCGGTGCCCGGTACTGCGAGCCCCAGCTGGAGGCGATCGTCGAGCGGGTCCGGCCGGATGTGATCGTCGAGGACAACGTGGTGGCGTTCCCGGCCCTGCTGACCGCGGGCCGGCCGTTCGTCCGGATCACCTCCTGCAACCCGCTGGAGATCAGGACCCCGGACGTCCCGCCCGCCTTCTCGGGCTATCCGGCCGGCGACCCGGCGGGATGGGCGGACTTCCGGGCGGAGTACGACCGCACGCACCGGGCGCTGTGGGAGGAGTTCAACGCCTGGGTGGTCGGCCGGGGAGCCCCGCCCCTGCCCGACCTGGAGTTCATCCACGAGGCCGGGACGAATCTGTACGTGTTCCCGGAGGCGGTCGACTACCCGCGTGCGCTGCCGTCGTCCTGGCACCGCCTGGATTCCTGCGTCCGGGAGACGGACGAGCCGTTCACGATGCCGCCGACCCTGGCGAGCGGCGACGGCGACAGCGCGCTGGTGTACTTCTCTCTGGGTTCGCTGGGCTCGGCCGACGTGGAGCTGATGCGCCGCGTCATCGGCGTACTGGCGCGCACCCCGCACCGTTACATCGTCTCCAAGGGGCCGCTGCACGAGGAGATCGAGCTGGCCCCGAACATGTGGGGCGCGGAGTTCCTGCCGCAGACGTCGATCCTTCCGCACGTCGATCTGGTGATCACGCACGGCGGCAACAACACCACGACCGAGTCGCTGCACTTCGGCAAGCCGATGATCCTTCTGCCGCTGTTCTGGGACCAGTACGACAACGCGCAGCGCGTGCACGAGCTGGGGCTCGGCGTACGGCTGGACACGTACCGCTTCACGGACGGGGAACTCACCGGGACGCTGGAGCGGTTGCTCGCCGACACGGCGCTGCGCGAGCGGCTGGCCGCCACCGGCGCGGCGATCCGCAGCCGGAACGGGCTGCGGCGGGGGGCGGACCTGATCGAGCGGGCGGCCGGGTAACAGCCGGCCGCCCCGGCCCCGGCGTCCGGCCGAGCCCGGCGGGGCCGCCGGGCGTCAGGCCCCGTCGGCCGCCCCGGCCCGGGCGTCGGGCCGGGGCGGCCGCGTCACGTCCAGAGGGTCGCGATGAAGATGTTGGCGACGGTCAGGGCGCCGACCGCGCCGAACACCGCCTTGTCGACCCGCTCCTCGTCGCGCTTGACGTAGACCAGGCCGAGGATCACGACCAGGACCGCCAGCTTGACGCCGATCTTGAGGTTGTTGACGGTCTGGTCGTCGGCCTGGTTGAGGCCGACCAGGACCACACCGGTGACCAGCATGGTCAGCGCGCCGTGCAGCATCGCGGGGACGAACCGCGCCGTGCCCGCGCCGATGGCCTTCATCTGGGTCAGGAATCCGCCGAGGAGGGCGGCGATGCCGATGATGTGCAGCGCGACGAAGACATTGATGAGTACGTCCATGGGGCGGAGCCTAACGGGGGCCATACCACCGGACGCCGGGCAGGGTTGCCTCAATCGCCGCAACGGTCACAGCTGATCCGGAGCGTGGGATTCCGAACATGCGCTGCCCCTCTCACTCGGGCGTGAAACCTCAATCGCGGCCAATTACGGTCATGCCCCCGCTTCCCCGTGACCCCCGCGCCTAGCGTCCTCCCCCAGGTGGCCGACTCTCCCCACCGCCGTCCCCCGACTCCCCGGACGGCAGTCGGCCACCCCGCCGCCCCCGCCCGGCAGGAAGGGAAGTGACCGCCCTCGTGGCAGCACACCGGAAGCCCAAGCAGCGCCCGCTCGGCGGACCGGCCGGCCGCACCGCCGTCACCCTGGCGCTGGCCGGGGCGGCGACCGCCACCGCCTTCGAAGGCTCCGGGCACGCCGAGCCCCGGCTGACCCCCGCCCAGGTCAAGGCCCAGGTCGACAAGCTCTATCAGGAGGCCGAGGAAGCCACCGAGCGGTACAACGGCACCAAGGAGAAGGCGGACACGGCCCGGGCCTCGCTGAACGAGCTGCGCGACGAGGCCGCCCGCAGGACCGCCCGGCTCAACACCGCCCGCAACGCCCTGGGCTCGGCGGCCACCGCGCAGTACCGGGGCGGCGGCCTCGACCCCGCCCTCCAGCTCGCCCTCTCCTCCGACCCCGACAGCTATCTCGAGGGCGCCGCCCTCGCCGAACGGGCCGGGGACCGGCAGGCCGCCGTGATCGCCGGCTATCAGCGCCAGCTCACCGAACTGCGCCGGCTGCACAGCGAGGCCGACGGCCGGCTGCGCGAGCTGACCGGCCACCAGGCCGCGCTGGGCCGCCACAAGTCCACGATCCAGCAGAAGATCGCGTCCGCCGAGCGGCTGCTCGACCGCCTCACCGCCGCCCAGCGCGCCCGGTACGACGCCGGGGGCACGACGTCGCCCGCCCGCGCCGACCGGGCCGCCCCGCGTGGCGCGGTCCAGGCTCCCAACCCGCGGGCGGCGCAGGCCGTTGCCTTCGCCTACGGCGCGCTCGGCAAGCCGTACGTATGGGGCGCGACGGGGCCCTCGGCGTACGACTGCTCGGGGCTCACGCAGGCCGCGTGGCGCTCCGCGGGGGTCTCACTGCCCCGCACCACCTACACCCAGATCAACGCCGGGCAGCGGGTCTCCCGGGCCGAACTGGCCCCGGGCGACCTGGTGTTCTTCTACTCGGGCGTCAGCCATGTCGGGCTCTACATCGGGGGCGGGAAGATGATCCACGCGCCACGCCCGGGCGCGCCCGTCCGGATCGCGCCGCTCGACGAGATGCCCTGGGCGGGCGCGACCCGGGTCGGCTAGGGCGTGTTTCGAAAGTCCCCGGTCCGGCTCCCTGGACGGTCGTCCGGGGGTGTGCGCTACGGCTTGACGTGGCGGGTCAGCCAGCGGAACACGTCCGGCACCTGCTCCTTCCACACGCCCGTGTCGTGGGCGCCCGCCACCTCGACCACCTTCACGGTGGTGGGCGGCTGGGCGAAGCTCCGCAGCGCCAGGCCGGACTGGTAGCCGTCACCGTTGGCACCCGAGACGTACAGGGCGGTGCGCGGCGGCTTCGGCGCGGACTTCAGGATCTCCAGCGGGTTGTTGGCCCGGCGCAGCTCCGGGTCCTTCGCGGCGAGGGAGGTCTTCTCCGCGGCGGGGTCGTTGTAGCCGGACAGGCTCACACCGGCGCGGTAGCGGTCGGGGTGGGCGAGCGCCAGCTTGGCGGCGCAGTGACCGCCGGCCGAGTAACCGGCCGCGGCCCAGCCGTCGGCCCGGTCGGAGGCCCGGAAATTGTCGATGACCATCTTGCGGACGTCCACGCTCAGCCAGGTGTCGGCGTTGATCCGGCCCGGGATGTTGGCGCAGCCCGTGTCCGCGTCGATCAGCGTGGTGCGCGGCGCGACGATGATGAACGGGGCGACCTCGCCGCGCTCCATCATCGGCGCGAGCTGCTGCTGGACCTTCAGCGTGCCGAACCAGGCCTTCGGCGAGCCGGGGTAGCCGGAGAAGACCTCGACGACGGGGAACTTCTTGTCCTTGTAGGCCGGGTCGTCGTACTGCGGCGGCAGCCACACGTAGACCTCGGCGTTCACCCCGGACACCCGGCCGGTCACCCGGGTGACCTGCACGCCCGGGCCCATGACCGGGTCGTCGGCCGGCTGGAACTTCTGCCGGACCTTCGGCAGGTCCGCGAGGCGCACCCCGCCCAGGCCGTCGCGACCCAGGTCGGGCGCGGCCTTGACGTGGTCGGTGGTGCCCAGCAGATCGCTCCAGTTGTCGTAGAGGGCGTTGCTGTTGTTCACCATGACGAAGACCAGGAGGAGCGCCGTGACCTGCGCGAAGCCGAGCATGACCAGCCTGACCGCGCCCCGGATCAGGGCAGGTCCGCGGACCCGGCTCCACAGGGCGAGGGGCAGGATTACGGCGACCACGGCCAGTGCGATCGTGGTCACGAAGAAGGGCGTTCCCGTCAAGCTCATCACGGAGGGTTAGAGGGTTCGCCCGCCGCCCAGGTTGCCGATCATGTGTACCGGTTGCATCACAAATGACAGGAGGTCGTGTGACATCTCACACCATCCGTCCTGTCCCACCGTTGGGGAAGGCGGTCAGACGAGCCGGCGGGCCGTCGCCCAGCGGGTCAGCTCGTGCCGGTTGGAGAGCTGCAGCTTCCGCAGCACCGCCGAGACGTGCGACTCGACCGTCTTCACCGAGATGAACAGCTGCTTGGCGATCTCCTTGTACGCGTATCCGCGCGCGATCAGGCGCAGCACCTCCCGCTCGCGCTGGGTGAGCCGGTCCAGGTCCTCGTCGACGGGCGGCGCGTCCGTGGAGGCGAAGGCGTCCAGCACGAAGCCGGCCAGCCGGGGCGAGAAGACGGCGTCGCCCTCCTGGACGCGGAAGATCGAGTTGACCAGGTCGGTGCCGGTGATCGTCTTCGTGACGTAGCCACGGGCTCCGCCCCGGATCACGCCGATGACGTCCTCGGCGGCGTCCGACACGGACAGGGCCAGGAACCGCACGGGGTTCTCGGCGGTGCCCATCAGGCTCGCGCAGCGGCGCAGGACCTCGACGCCGCCGCCGCCGGGCAGATGCACATCGAGCAGGACGACCTCGGGCCGGGTCGCCGTGATCACAGTGACGGCCTGGTCGACGTCGGCGGCCTCGCCGACGACCTCGACGCCCGTGGTCTCGGTGCGGCCGATCTCGGCCTGCACCCCGGCGCGGAACATCCGGTGGTCGTCGACGAGCACGACCCGTACGCGACGCTCCGTGGTCTCCTCGGTCATCCGTCCGCCCTCTCCATCTCGAGTTCCACTTCGGTGCCGTCCCCGGGCACCGACCGCAGCCGCGCGGTGCCGCCGTTGCGCTGCATCCGGCCGATGATCGATTCTCGTACACCCATGCGGTCGTCGGGGACGGAGTCGAGGTCGAAGCCCGGCCCCCGGTCCCGTACGGACACGAAGACCGTACGGCCCTCCACCTCCGCGTACACCTGGACCGCCCCGCCCTCGCCACCGTACTTGGCGGCGTTGACCATCGCCTCGCGCGCGGCCTGCATCTGTGCGGCCAGTTTCTCGTCGAGGGGGCAGTCGCCGACGACCACGACCTCCAGCGGGACGCCGTGCTTGTCCTCGACCTCGGCGGCGGCCTTCTTGACGGCCTCGGCGAGGGTGGCCGGCTCCTCGGACTCGTCCTGGCCGGTTCCTTCCGGCTTGTACAGCCAGTTGCGCAGCTCCCGCTCCTGGGCGCGGGCGAGCCGGCGGACCTCGCCGGGGTCGTCGGCCCGGCGCTGTATCAGGGTCAGGGTGTGCAGGACGGAGTCGTGCACATGGGCGGCGACCTCGGCCCGCTCCTGCGCGCGGATGCGCATGGTCCGCTCCTCGGAGAGATCCTGCGACATACGGACCAGCCAGGGGCCGGCGAGCAGCGCCATGCCGGCGAGGACGGCGATGGCGGCGGTGAGGGCGGTACCGAGCTGGGCCGCCGAGCCGCGCACCACCATGAAGACGGTCAGGCCCATGCCGACCAGGGCGACCCCGGCCAGGCCCCGGGCCAGCTGGAACATCCGCTTGCGGCCGCCGGACTCGGTCCAGCGGGCGCGGCGCGCGTTGTCGGCCTGCCGCCAGACCAGGACGACGCCGACGGCGACGAGGAGGACGGGCCAGACGTACCGGTTGGCCTCGCCGCCGAGGTTGACGTTGGTGACGAAGACGAGCGCGCCGACGGCGAGCGCGATCAGCGCGACGACCTGGCCCTTGTCGGGCTTGCGGAGCCGGCGCCGGCCGTCGGGGGTGGTCTCGAACACCGAGCGCGGCTCGGTGGCCCTGCCCCCGACGCCCAGCGGGACGACGACCCAGAAGACGGCGTAGACCAGCACTCCCAGGCCGTCGGCGACGAACAGGCCGAAGAAGACCAGACGGACCCAGATGACGGGCAGCCCGAGGTGTCCGGCGAGACCGCGCGCGACACCGCCCAGCAGCCGTCCGTCGGCACTGCGGTAGAGCTTGCGCAGGGGTGGTTCCTCGGTGTCGGGCAGACGGGCGGCGACTGGCATGGACCGATGGTCACACGGCGGGCGGGGGCCGGACATCAGGGTCGGCCCCGAACCGACCCTGAGAACGGTGGGGGCGGCCGGCCGCTCGCGGTCTGTCCGGGCCGTCCGCCGCAGCCGTGTCCGAGCCGTCCGGCCACCGCCGCAGCCAGGTCCGAGCCGTCCGCCGAAGCCGTGCCCGGGCGGGGCGATATCAGGGAAGGGCCAGGGTCGGGGCGGGTGCCGCGGCGGCTCACGGCCCGTCACCATGGTCGTATGACGAGCACGACGCCCGCTCCCCCGCAGCCGTCCGAGGAACCGGTCCCCCCACCGCTGCGGCGCACGCCGCGGCACAAGGTGGTGGCCGGGGTGTGCGGCGGGCTCGGCCGCCACTTCGACCTCGACCCGGTGATCTTCCGGGTCGCGGTGGGGGTGCTCGCCGTGACGGGCGGCCTCGGCCTGGTCTTCTACGGCTTCGCGTGGCTGCTGATCACGGCCGACGGCGAGGACGAGAACGAGGCGCGCAGGCTGCTGTCGGGCCGGGTGGACGGGGCGTCGCTCACCGCCGTACTGGTCGCCCTGGTGGGCTGCGGCCTGTTCCTGTCCATGCTGGGCAACGGCAGCACGATCTCCTTCTCGGTCCTGCTGATCCTCACCGTCAGCGGCGCCGCCGTGTGGTCGCAGCGGCGCCGGCTGGCGGTCGCCGCGGAGACCCCGCCGGACCCGGCGACGGCGCACGCGGTGGCCGAGGCGCCGCCCGAGACGAAGGCCCCGCCACCGCCCGGCGCCCCGTCGTGGTGGCGGGACCCGATCGTGAAGGACGGCACGACCGGCCCGGTCGCGACCGGCTATCTGTGGGGCCCGGTGGACGCGGTCGAGGACGGCTCGGTGACGGGCACGACGGCGGTGGCGGGTACGGCGGCGGTGGCGGGAGGCGCGCGGCCCGGGCGCCCCGCCCGGGGGCGGACCGTGCCGGGCGGCGTACGCGGGCCGCGTTCCATCGGCGGCCTCGTCTTCCTGCTGGCCCTGGTGGCGGGTGCCGTCGGGACCGGGGTCGCCTGGGAGACACAACCGCTGGGGACGTGCCTGCAGATCGGCCTGGCCTGTGCGCTGGGGGTGTTCGCCCTCGGGCTGGCGCTCAGTTCGTTCCTGGGCCGGACCGGCTTCGGCACGGTCTTCATGACGGTGGTGACGGCGCTCCTGCTGGCGGGGGCCTCGCTGGTCCCGAAGCAGATCGGCACGGAGTGGGCGCGTACGGAGTGGACGCCCACGACCGTCGCGGAGGTGGGGCCCCGGTACGAGCTGAGCACCGGGGACGCCACGCTCGATCTGTCCCGGCTGTCCGTCCCGGCGAAGACGGCCGTCGGCACCACCGCGGAGGTGGGTGCCGGCCGGCTGGAGGTCGTCGTCCCGCGGAACGTGACGGTGAAGGTCCACGCGGACGTCGGCATCGGCGACCTGCGGCTGCCCGACGACCCTCCGGGCGACGTGGACGTCGCCCCGGACCGCCGGGCGACCCGGACGATCCCGCCGCCGGCGGGCACGGCACCGGCGGGCACGGTCGTGCTGGATCTGGAAGTCTCGGTCGGACAGGTGGAGGTCACCCGTGCTGCTTCATGAGTTCCGCCCGGGCCGGCTGATCGCCGGCGCCACCGGTCTGACGATCGCCGCGCTGTACGCGGGCGACGCCGCGGGCTCCTGGCACACACCCTGGTACGCGGTCGTGCCGCTGCTCTTCGTCGGCCTGCTCCTGGCGGGCGTGGCGAGCTTCGTCGGCTACCGGGTGCGGCGCCGCCGGTCGGCCAGGGCGGCGTCCATCGAGAGCACCGGCGCCCCGGCGAGCACCAGCGGCAGCCAGGCCATCAGGTAGGCGAGGTCGTTGCCGTAGTAGTACGGGTCGGACTGCCAGCTCACGGTCAGCCACAGGCTCAGTGAGATCAGCGCCCCGCCCAGCGCGGCGAGCCGCGCGAACAGTCCGACGAGTGTGCCGATCCCGACGGCGACCTCACCGCACGCGATGGCGTATCCGAACGCCTCGGGGTTCTTCAGCGCGATGTCCACGAGCCAGGGCACGGCGGAGCCGTCCCGGACGGACCGCATGGTGTCACCGATGGATCCGGTGCCGGACGCGGCCATGAACTGCTGGTCGGTGATCTTGTCGAGGCCCGCGTAGATGAACGTGACGCCGAGGAAGACCCGGAGCGGCAGGAGGGCGTACCGGGCGGCGGTGGCCCGCCACCCGTCGGGCCCGTCGCCGGTGCCGTACGTCGCTCTCGTCCGGTACGTGTGCGTCATTGCCGGCCCTGCCTCTCCACGCGGCTGTCCCGGAACCGATTCTCCTCGGCCCCCACCGATAGGGGTACGTGAGAGAGGCATTCGGCGCTCAATCCTTCCGCGGCACCCGGGCCCAGGTTTCCCGCACCAGGCGGGCGAGTTCGTCGGGCGACGGCACCGGGACGCCGAGGTTCCCCAGTCGTCCGGCGACGGTGAGCACGTCGGTGCGCAGACGGTGGGCGGTGACGAGGAGGTGCTCCAGGCCGACGCGTTCGTCGAGGAGCACCCAGTCACCGTTCCGGAACCCGTTCTCCCGGAGGAGCAGCAGATCTGTTTCCTCCGGCCGCTCGTCCGGGTACTCGACGTCCTGCAGGACGCAGCCGGCGGCCAGCAGACGGTCGGCGATCTCACGCACCGTGGAGCCCTGGAGATCAGCCACGGCGAGCACATGAGCGGCCGGCAGGGGCTGCCCGGCGGCCAGCAGGTCGGTGAGCCAGCGGGCCTCCGCCGCCGCGTCGAGCAGGTCCGCGTCCTCCTTCAGGGCATCGCGCTCATGCGTGCCGTCCTTCCCGAAGACAGCGAGGCCGAGGTTCGACAGATGGTCCCGCACCTCGCCGATGGGCATCCCGGCCACGTCGGCCACCTCGAGGATCCGGCGCGTGGTCACGGTCCCGCCGGAGAAGATCCAGGGGCCTCGCGCGGCCGCTCCGCGACCCAGCAGGGTGCGGTCCTGCGCAGTGGGCTCCCGCAGGCCGTCGGCGGCGTCCGGGATCCGCAGCCCCCTGGCTGTCAGTCGTTCCACCGTTTCCGGAACGGTCCACATCATGTCCATCGACAGACACATCACGTGGGCGGCGGGGACCAGGGGTGCCGGTCCGGGACCGTAGGGAATCCAGGGCCCCGCGAGCTCGGTCTCGTCGCGGAGAGGCAGCCACTCCGGCTCCGGGTCCGGAATGGCGTCCACCGTCATGCCGAGTTCCCGCAGCCGCTCATGGACCTCGGCCACCGACAGTCTGCAGCGGGCGGCAGAGACGGCGACATGAGCGAGGGGCACCGGGTATCTGGGGTCCAGGCCGCGGCGCGGGCCGTAGTCGGAACCGTTGATCTGGGTCACCATGACGAGATCCTGTGGCCGCAGGCGGTCGGGCAGTTCCTGGTAGGGCACGTCGACCGCGAGCGCCCTCAGCCGCTCGGCGGTCTGGCCGAGGGTCAGGGTGAAGTTCTGAGCCAGCAGGTGGAGATCCAGCAGGGTGACGGGGACGTCCGGGGCAAGCCGGCCCTCTTCGAGAGGCGTGGTCAGCAGATGGGCGTGCGGTGGCACCTGGTAGCCGTCGGCGGTCTCCACGACGCTGAGCCCGTGCGCTTCCAGCCACAGCACCGCGTCACGTGCCGTGCAGCTTCTCTCCTCCGCCACCCGGTGGACGAACGGCAGCCCGAGGGGCGCGTCCTCCTCGCCGCCCTGGCCGACCGACCACTCCAGCTGCCGCTCCAGATCAGCGGGGGTGGGAAGAACGTGGTTCTGCCGGGTGAAGACCGCGCGTATCTCCGCGGGAGTCAGACCCGTCTTCTTCGCGGCCCGCACGATATGCGTGGCCCACGCCGTCGAGTCCCAGGGCGTGGCGAACCAGGGCGCCGTTCCATTGCACTGCTGGCTGTAGAGCCGCCGGAGCAGGTGGCCCTCGGCCGAGTCCGTCTCGGTGAGCACCTCGCAGAGCCGGACGTCGAAACCGAGGTGATCAAGGTGACGGATGGCGTTCGCCTCGGTCAGCGAGGTGCCTTCGATGGCGCGCAGCACGTGCAGAGCGTTGACCGGGTCGCCGGGGCTCAACCACGGTGCCGTCCCGTCCGCGTCCCGGCTGACCATCGTGAGCAAGGACGGCAGGGGAACGTCCGGGCTCCGCTCCGGCCCGATGGGCTCCAGCATCAGGTCCTGGAGTCGTTGAGTCACCTTGTCATGGGTGAGGTGGAGCAGGCGGCCGTAGTGCAGCTGGGTGCCCAGGCGAGGCGCGGGATCCCAGTCCATTGACGCGTTCGTCTCATAGAGGTGTGATTGACCCGATCCATATCCGAGCAGGCACGCGTCGGAGGGCAGCGCCGGTCGCAGCTCGGCCGACGTGAAGTCGGGCGGGCAGAGTGTGCCCAGCGCCCGCCCGACCTCCTCCCGGAAGTGAGCGGCGTAGCGCCACAGCGCGATGTGCGCGGGCGGGAGTGCGCTCCTGGCGGATGCCGGACGCCCCCAGCGAGTCGTCCGCTCGGGACCTCGAAGCCAGGCCGTACGGAAGGCCGGGTCCTCGATGAAATAGCCCGTGTGCGCCATGTCCATGGGCCCGGTCTCGTGTTCCAGCCGGGCCCGGCGCGCGATGAGACCCTTCACCACGGCGTCGGCGATGCGCGGGGAGATGTCCGTCACCCGCTTCAGCCATCGCTCCGTCAGCACGTCACTGTCGACCAGCCGGGCTGCCGCCTTCCTTTTCGCGAGGAGGGAGAAGACGGTCTCGTCCACTTCGTCCATGACGTAACGGCGGTCGACCGACAGCCGAGGAGCCCTCTTACGGCTCGTGCTGGACTTCAGGGCCTTCTTCGAGAGATTCACGACGGCGCCGGGAATCTCCATGACGCTGTCGGCCCGGCGTTCGCCGGTGTGCTCGTCCGTCGTGAACCAGCGGCCCTCGACCGCGATGCCGTCCACGAGCAGAGCTCCGCCTTCTTCGCACCAGAAGACCTCTCCGCCGGGATCGTGCACGACGGTTCCGGAGGCCTCGATGGCTTTGTTGCCGCCCGTGTCGCGACGACTCTGGTACTCGCCCTTTCTCCAGAACTCCTCGTCCTGCTTTCCCGAGTCCGCCCGGTGCACGGCGCGCGTGGGGAACTCCGCCACACCCAGCACCGAGCGCAGTGCCCGCACGCAGGAGAAGTCCCGCTGGTCGGCACGGAGCCACCAGCGCACCTTGGTACCGCAGGTGTCCCCGTCGAACAGGCCGGGTTCTCCGGTGTGCGAGGTCACCTGGAACAGGTGGTCCGGACCCGTGATGCTGACTCTCAGCAGGTCCCCCGGATTTCCCTTCTCGTCGAACTTCCTCGTCACCACTTCGATTTCGTCGGCCAGCATGAAGTAGCTGAGGACGCCGATCCCGAACCGGCTGTTCTCCTGGAACGTGATGTCCCGCAGGAGCCAGGCGGCCTTCTCACGCTGGAAGGAAGGGAGGTCGGCGAGCCGCGTGCCGCCTTCGGAGAAGGCGTGCAGCAGTTCGCGGCGATCCATGCCGGACCCGGTGTCGACGCACTCCAGATACTGCCGGCCGCCCTCGGTCCCCTGCTCCAGGGTGATGCGGCCTTCCCACCGCGACGTGCGTCCCATCTTGTGCAGATACTGTTCCCGGGCATCACGGACCCGGCAGGCGTCCAGCGCGTTCTGGTACAGCTCCCGCACCGCGAAGTGCTTCTCCTGGTAGAGCTGTTCACCGACCAGGAGTTCGCGCACCCGCGCGCCGTCCAGTTCGAAACGGGTCACGACGGGGTGGAACTTCAGTGCGTTCGTGTCCGGATCCCACTCGGGCCGCACTTCCAGGTCCGAAGCGCGCATGGGCAGTCCGGGCAGGTCGGTCCGGTCGAGGTCGCCGCAGAGCAGGGCGTCCAGCGCCCTGACCTGTTCCTGCAGGGCGGCCATGAGAGCGGGATGACCGCACTCGGCCTCCAGGAGCACGACGCGCCCTTCGCCGGGGCGCGGGATGCGCCAGGTCGCCCTTTCGATGGCCCCCCGCACATGGGCCAGGCTGATGCGGTCCCGGCCGGCGATGTGCTGGACCAGGACCACCGGCAGCTCCACCGGGTCGAGCGCCATGATCTGAGCGGCGCACAGCAGAGGTCCGAGCACCGCCGGACGGATGTCCCACGCCGAGGGCCCCGAGGGAGCCGGGGAGGGGTCGGCGAGCTCACCCCCGCCCGGCTGCATGGCCTGGAAGAGTCCCGAGACGAGCCCGAAGGTGCACAGGTCCGTCAGTTCGTCCGTGTTTCCCAGCATGGTGCCCAGGAAGGGCTGCAGCTCCGCCAGGTAATGGCGGACGTCGCCGGGCCGCGCCTTCGTCCGGTGCAGCACCCACCCCTTCACGACCTCGCGGTCGTACCGCCGTGCGTGCGGGCCGGCCGTGGCGTCCACGCTGCGCTGCAATGCCGGGAACTGCGCCCACTTGTCCCTCAGGTCGGGATCGGCCCGCCAGACCAGCCGGGCGCGGAACCCGTTGCGCAGGGCCGGGGTCACCGCGAGCAGGGCCGCCTCGGCCGGGGAGAAGCTCACCTCCGGCGGAAGTACCGCGATCAATCGCGACAGCTGGTCGGCTGCACGCTGGTCAGCGTCCGGGTCGAGCCATGGATCGTCCCGGAAGGCCGCGTCGGTCTGCTGCCACCACTCGTTGAGGTTCTCCAGGACGATCCGCGCCTCGTCGCGAAAGGCCTCGGCCTCGGCGGGGTCGTCCACTCGGCGCCACACCTCATGGTCCAGCATGCGCCGGATCCGCAGCCGGCCCGCCGACTCACGAGCCGGGAGCAGCGGGAACGTCCGTATCGCCTGGCCGCTGCTGACACGCGGGACCTGGGGCGGGAGAGGGGGCTGGTGGCGATTGCGCACGTCCTCCATCACCTCGGCCAGGAGGTCGCGCATCCGGTCGCCGCGTATCTCGCCGCGGGCGTCGGACAGTACTTCCAGGAACGCCTGGGTGAAGAGACTGCGGCGGTCGCCCGGCGCTTCCCCGCTCCCTCCCGCCACGGCTCTCTCCGCCGGCTCGCAGGCCATCACATAGCCGAGCTTGTCGGTCCCGGCCGGGGCGTCGAACAGCGGCCCGGCCGCCTTCGCGTCGGCGGGATGCCTGTCCCGGCACGCGTCCACGACGAAGAGGACCGTCTCCGCCTCACCGCGGTGGACGCGATCGCCCCAGCCCCCGTCCAGCTCGACGTTCGTGAGCTGGAGGACGGACGAGGTGCGCTCTCCGGGGGGCGTGGAATCCGCACCCGCGAACCAGTGCTTCCCGTCGTACTCGAAGCCGTGACCGCTGAGGAAGACGATCAGGTGCTCACCCCGCCGGCCGCTGTCGATGAACCGTTCGACGCGGTCGATGAGCTCCTTCGCCGTCCAGGCGGCGCATCCACTGGACGACTCGTCGACCTCGTAGCGCTGGTCGACCAGCGCCGCGGCCACATCTCGGTATTCCTCGCGGAGGTAGTCGAGGTCCGTCCATACCGGGTCCTCGTAGGCAGGGACGAACAGCAGCAGTGCCCGGTGCGTCGCCATGCGCCGCTCAGTCGGTGGTGGGGCTGTCGGGGCCAGGAGCCCGGAACACCAGGGTGATGGCCCCCTTGCCCTGCACCTCACTGGTTCCGACGAGCTGGAAGCCGCCCTTGGCGGACACCTCGAAGGAGAGCTGGACCTCACTCAGCGGGAACGCGGATTCCGGCGCGGCCACCCGCTCGAAGATCTCGCGCAAGGCGGCGACGTTCCGCTCAAGACTCTGACGGAAGCTGTCGGTGGCCACGGAGACGGCGGCGACGTCTCGTGCGCCGCGCCGCCCCTTGAAGACCACGTTGGTGGAGCCGTCCACGCCTTCGCCGTCGACGAGGATTTCCAGCTCCCGCGCGGGCCTGACCGCAGGCGGGCTCTCGCCACCGTGCACCGTCATGCTCGTCCCTCCCCTTCACTCGTGTCCCGTCCGGGACCGTTGCATCGTACGGAGTCGACGCCAACCGGCGCCGGTGAAACGTCAGTTGGCCCCCGACACGTCGATGACCACCCGGTTGGTCACCGCTCCCGACGCGGTCACCACCTGGACGTCCGCCCAGCCCGCGGGGACGTCCGGGGGGACCGGGACGGTGAGGGTGGTGTCGGTGGGGTTGGCGAAGCCGCCCGGGGCGGGCACGAGGGGGACCTGGATGTGGACCGGTCCGATCCGCACCACCATGCGGGTGAGGTGGTCGGGGGTGGCCGCGCCGGGCGGCACGAAGCCCGCGCCGCGGATCTCGATGTCGTCGCCCGGGCGGATCGGGGCGCCCGGATCACCCGTCTCCCGGGTGCGGACCACCGAGAGGATCACCGGGCGGACGCCCTCGGCGCACTTGGCGGCCAGATAGGTGGCGGCCGAGACGGCGACCAGCAGGACGAGCGCCCAGGGAAGGTGGGGCAGCTGGTCGGGGCGGCGGACGAGCCGGGCGGTGGCGAAGAGCACGGCGAACGCGGACACCAGCACGTACTGCGCGTCCGCGAGGCTGCCGCGCCCGGCGTCGTCGCACAGCAGGTCGGCGGCGCGCGGCCGGTCGGCACGCACCTTCTGCAGGCGCTGCGACAGGAGGCGTACGGTCACCACCTTGCGTACGGCGACGACGGCCCCGCACACCAGCGCCAGGACGATCAGCAGACGGGCACCCCGGTCGAGCCGGACGATCCCCTGGAAGGTCAGGAACAGTCCGGCGTACACGGCGAAGACGACCCAGGCGGAGGCGACCGCGCGGGACGTGGACAGCCGGTTGTCCTCGCCGATCAGGGGGGCGAGCAGTCCGCCGTGCGCCTGGTGGACGGCGGCCGCGAGGGTCAGCAGGACTCCCATGACGACCGCCGTGGCGAGTCCGGCGGTGCGGGTGGGTGTCCAGCCGGCACCGAGGAGCGCGGTACCCGCCTGGGCCAGGAGCAGCAGGGTGACGCCGCCCCAGACCGCGAGCAGCGTGCCGCGCCGGACGAGGTGCAGCCAGGCGTCGCCGAGCGCCCGGCCGTGGGCGGCGACCGCGCGGGCGGACCGGGCGAGTTCGTCCGAGACCCACTGCCGGGACGCCCCGTCCGGGAGCCCCTCGCCCACCGCCAGCTGGTCGCGCCGTGCGCGGAACGCCGCCACCGCCCGGCGGTGCTCCTCGCGCGCCCCGTGCGAGCACCCGCCGCACCGCCTCGCTTCGTGCACCGCCATGGCGGTCCCTCCCATGTCTCGACGCCGGACAAGGAAAAGGAATTCTTTCGTACGAATGGCAACGTCCGCTGCCCGCTCACACCTCCCCTGCGAGTGAAAGGAGGGCGGGCAAATTGACGTACTACGACAGGAGTTCGGGCTCGGCTCGGCTGATCCGTCGCCACAGCGGCTGGTAGTTGATCCAGGCGACCAGGTCACTCCCGAGCTGCTCACGCGTCGCCACCGCGTCCCGGTGCCCGATCGGCACCGGCTTCCCGGCCGCCCGGGCGGCCAGTTGCACCCGGCTGCACCGCTCCATGGCGATGAACCACCAGGCCGCCGCGTCCACCGAGTCGCCGACGGTCAGCAGCCCGTGGTTGCGCAGGATTACCGCCTTGCGGCCGCCGAGCGCCGCCGCGATCCGCCGTCCCTCGGCGGCGTCCACGGACACGCCGCTGTAGGCGTCGTACAGCGCGTGGTCCTCGTAGAAGGCGCACGCCTCCTGCGTGATCGGCTCGATCGGCTCGCCGAGCGCGGCGAGCGCCCGGCCGTACGTGGAGTGGGCGTGCGCCACGGCGACCACGCCGGGCCGTGCCCGGTGGACCTCGGCATGGACGGTGAACGCCGCCTGGTTGACGTGCTCGGTCCCGTGGACGACCTGACCGTCGCCGTTCACCAGGATCAGATTACCGGCCGTGAGGTCCGCGAACGGCGCCCCGAAGGGATTGACCCAGTAGCAGTCGGCGAACTCCGGGTCCCGCGCGGTGATGTGCCCGGCGACCCCCTCGTCGTGGCCGAACCGCGCGAACAGCCGCAGCGCGCCGGCCAGCCGCTGTCTGCGGTGCTCGCGCTCCTCGGCCGCGGAACCGTGGGTGGGCGGCATCGCGAAGTGCAGCCGGTCGACCGGTATCGGCTGGGGTGCGTCCGCATCCGTCATGGCCGGAAGTTACCTCCGGTCACGGCAACTGACCAGAGAGATCGCACGACGGAGCCGCCGCCCACCAGTGGTGGACGGCGGCTCCGGTCAGGCGGATGCGGGGATCACTCCCACTCGATGGTGCCCGGCGGCTTGCTCGTCACGTCGAGCACGACCCGGTTGACGTCACGCACCTCGTTGGTGATCCGCGTCGAGATCTTCGCCAGCACGTCGTACGGCATGCGCGTCCAGTCCGCGGTCATCGCGTCCTCGGACGAGACCGGGCGCAGGACGATCGGGTGGCCGTACGTCCGGCCGTCGCCCTGGACGCCCACGCTGCGGACGTCCGCGAGCAGCACGACCGGGCACTGCCAGATGTCACGGTCCAGACCGGCCGCCGTGAGCTCCTCGCGGGCGATGGCGTCGGCCTCGCGCAGCAGGTCCAGGCGCTCCTTGGTGACCTCGCCGACGATACGGATACCGAGGCCCGGGCCCGGGAAGGGCTGGCGCTGGACGATCTCCTCCGGCAGGCCGAGCTCCTGGCCGACCATCCGGACCTCGTCCTTGAACAGCTTGCGCAGCGGCTCGATCAGCTGGAACTCGAGGTCCTCGGGCAGGCCGCCTACATTGTGGTGCGACTTGATGTTCGCCGTGCCGGTGCCGCCACCGGACTCGACGACGTCCGGGTAGAGCGTGCCCTGCACCAGGAACTCCACCGGCTGGTCGCCCGGCGCCTCGGCCACGATCTCGGCCTGGGCCTGCTCGAAGACGCGGATGAACTCACGGCCGATGATCTTCCGCTTCTCCTCGGGGTCGGACACCCCGGCGAGCGCGTTCAGGAACCGCTCCTGCGCGTCGACGACCTTCAGCTGGACGCCGGTCGCCGCCACGAAGTCCTTCTCGACCTGCTCGGTCTCGCCCTTGCGCATCAGACCGTGGTCGACGTACACGCAGGTCAGCTGCGAGCCGATGGCCTTCTGGACCAGGGCCGCGGCCACCGCGGAGTCCACGCCGCCGGACAGACCGCAGATCGCGCGCCTGTCGCCGACCTGGGCGCGGATCGCCTCGATCTGCTCCTCAATGACATTGCCCGTGGTCCAGTCGGGCTCGATGCCGGCGCCCCGGTAGAGGAAGTGCTCCAGGATCTGCTGGCCGTGCGTGGAGTGCATCACCTCGGGGTGGTACTGCACGCCGTACAGCTTCTTCTCGTCGTTCTCGAAGGCCGCGACCGGCACGACGTCCGTGGACGCGGTGACCGTGAAGCCCTCGGGCGCGGCGGAGCAGGCGTCGCCGTGCGACATCCACACCGGCTGCTCGGCCGGGGTGCCCTCGAAGAGGGTGGAGGAGTTCTTGGTGACGTGCAGCGGCGTGCGGCCGTACTCCCGCGCGCCGGTGTTGTCGACCGTGCCGCCGAGGGTCGTGGCCATCAGCTGGAAGCCGTAGCACATGCCGAAGACGGGGACACCGGCCTCGAAGATCGCGCGGTCGAGCTGGGGCGCGCCCTCCTCGTACACGGACGACGGCCCGCCGGAGAGGATGATCGCCTTGGGGTTCTTGGCCAGCATCTCGGCCACCGGCATGGTGGACGGGACGATCTCGCTGTAGACCCGGGCCTCACGGACACGACGGGCGATGAGCTGGGCGTACTGCGCGCCGAAGTCGACGACGAGTACGGCGTCGGGCGCGGCAGCGGGATTCGCTGATGACACTACGGCGGCCTTCCGGCGTGGGGAGGAGGGGGTCTGTATGTCGATTCTACCGGCCGCCCCCGGGCTCTCTTTTGTCTCACCATCCGAACCCGCGCTCACCCCGCCCGGCGGATGGTCCATACTTGCCGCATGCACAAGCTCCCGACCTTCCTCTTTACCTATGGCACCGGCCCGTCCGGCTGCCATGGTCGTGCTGCTTGAGCCACTCACAGCGACTTCCCAGGCGCCCCGGGCCGACAAGGCCCGGGGCGCCTTGCGTTTTCCCGGCCACGTCGCCACCCGGGGTTCCCGATCCCTCCAAGGAGCCCCGTCATGACCGCTCTCGACACCACCGCCATCGCCACCGAGAAGACCGGCGCCCGCACCGACGAGGCCGCCCACGTGATCACGAACGCGCGTGAGCGCATCGACGCCCTCGACGACCGGATCATCGGCCTCATCCAGGAACGGATGGCCGTCTCGGCCGTCATCCAGGAGGCCCGGATCTCCTCCGGCGGCCGGCGCGTGAACCTGGCGCGCGAGATGGAGGTGCTCGCCCACTACCGGGACGCGCTGGGCAAGCCGGGTACGTCGCTGGCGATGACGATGCTGGAGCTGTGCCGGGGCCGCATCTGAGTTCGGTCCGGTCTCACCCGTACGGCGCGTGACCGCAGCCGCGCGGGCTTCGTTGGTCCCGTTGTCCGTGCCAGCCAGGCGCGGCCCCGAGAAAACCACGCGTGGCTCCGCTGGGGCGTGTGGCGTACCCGTGGGTACGTCGTGGGACCTCGCCCCAGCGTGCGTGACCGGACGGCAGGGGACAGCAGCCCGGTCACCCGAAAGGGCGGTCGGCTCCGGGGACGCCCGGAGCCGGCCGCATCGGCCGGAACCTTTGCGCCCGCCCCGGCCGTCCAGCGGATGCGGAACGACTCACCACACCGTCCCCGCGCCCTCGCGCAAGGGCGCGGCGCCCGGGCGGCCGTCCGGCCCCCACGACCGCACACCCGCCCCACCTGCCACCCGAGCGGCGCACCCCCGGCGCCGCGCCCCGCGGCACCGGCGCCGCCCCGACGCCGGTGCTGACGGCCAAGGGCCCCGCGGAACGCGTCCGCGGGGCCCTTGCTCTGCACCGCCGGACAGCGCCGTCGGACCGCGCGGTCGGTCAGCGCGGTCGGTCAGCGCGGTCGGTCAGCGCCCGCGCGGAGGAACAGGCGCTCGTCGGGACGTTCCCCCGGCCTTTCGGGCGGGATTTCGCCACTGAGTGGCCTCCGGGCCACTCCCCCGCTCGGCCCGGTCGCCGGCAGACCCACGGTGGTGGAGCCGAGAGCGGGCCGGCCCATGTGACGCAGCACACAACAACTCTCGGCCATTTTCCGTGCAACCAAACCGCGAGGTCGTAGGTCATGCATGCGAAACAACGGCCCCACCCGTGACACCCCCACCTCGGGAGGCCCTCGCACCCGTGCCGCCAGCCGCGGCACGCCAAGACCTGAGGTCTCTGAATGAAGCTTCGCCGCGCCATGGCAGTCGCCGCCGCGACCGCTGTCATCGCCCCTGCCGCCTTCCTGGCGGCTCCGGCCGCGTACGCGACGGACGGCACGACCAGCACGACGACCTCCTCCGGCACGACCGGTGAGCAGGACCCGGCGGCCGGCACGACGGACCCGGGCACCACCGAGCCCGACACGACGGACCCGGCCACCGAGACGGACACGGACACGGCCGAGGGGACCGAGCCGGCGGACGACACCAAGCCGGCCGAGGACACCAAGCCCGCCGAGGACACCAAGCCGGCCGAGAAGCCCGCCGAAGACACCAAGCCGGCCGAGAAGCCCGCCGAGGACGCCAAGCCCGGCGAGTCCGAGGATGAGGAAGACCTCGGCGAGGAGTTCTCCTGCGAGGAGGCCTCCATCAAGGTCTCCCTCGGCGGGTTCCCGAACAAGATCGTCGCGGGCAGCGGCTGGAAGAACTTCACGTTCAACGTGGAGAACACCGGCAAGAACAGCATCGAGAACGTCGAGGTCTTCGCCGCCGCGGCGTACGACGGCGGCAACGGTCAGCCGAGCGAGGACGACACGCTCCTCTCCAAGCACGCGCACTTCGAGTACAAGGACCCCGAGTCCGGCGAGTGGGTCAACGACTTCGCCGGCTCCGGCTTCAACAACGGGATGTTCTACGGCAACGTCAGCCTCGAGGCCGACGAGACGGCCACCATCGAGCTCCGTGTGAAGATCGACAAGGCGGCGCCCGCGGGTGACGGCCTGGCGATCGCCGTCGGCAGCTACGACAACGGTGCCGAGGACGAGACGTACAAGTGCTTCGAGACCGGCGAGCTCTACACCTTCAAGGTCATCGCGGCCGGCAAGAACCCGGGTGAGGTCGAGGACTCCAAGCCGACCGGTGACAAGCCGCAGGCGGACCTGAAGCCGCAGGGCGACGTCAAGCCGGTCCCCGTCACGGGCAACCTCGCCGAGACCGGTTCCAACTCGATGCTGCCGACCATCGGTATCGCCGGTGGTATCGCCATCGTCGCCGGTGCCGGTGTCGTCTTCGCGCTGAAGCGCCGTAACAGCGGTGCCGCCGCGTAACGCGTAGTACGCGACACAAGGACAAGAGAGGCGCTGCACTCGGAGGGGGGTGCAGCGCCTCTCTCATGTCCCGGTCCCCCGGGCGGTCACTTCTTCGTCCCCCGGGCGGTCACTTCTTCGGCGGGACCTGCGGCATGCCCAGGAAGGGCAGCCTCAGTGCGCCGAAGGCGTCCGCCGGGACCGCCGGGGACTTGGGTTCGACGGGGGCGAGGCGCTCGTAGGCGGATCCCTGCCGGGGGCGCGGGTCGGTGTCGCCCTTGTTGGGCCAGAAGGACATGGCGCGTTCCGCCTGGGCGGTGATCGTGAGCGAGGGGTTCACGCCGAGGTTGGCGGAGACGGCGGCGCCGTCCACGACCGAGATGCCCGGGTGGCCGTAGAGGCGGTGGTACGGGTCGATGACGCCGTCGTCGGCGGTGGCGCCGATGACGCAGCCGCCGAGGAAGTGGGCGGTCAGCGGGGTGCCCATGAGTTCGCCGACGTTGGAGCCGGCGAAGCCGTTGATCTCCTCGGCGACGAGGGTCGCCGCCCGGGTGCCCTCCGCTATCTGCTTGGGGTTGGGCGCCCCGTGGCCCTGGCGGGCGGTGAGCAGGCCCTTGCCGAGGCCGCCCGGCTTGCGGAAGGTGGTCAGGGAGTTGTCCAGGGACTGCATGACGAGGCCGATGATCGTCCGCTCCGACCAGCGGCGGTTGGACAGGGACCGCAGGGTCAGCCAGGGGTGGCGGGCGACGTTGCCGAGCCAGGCCGTGACGCGCCGGTCGGCGTAGGGGACCTGGAGGATGGACAGGGAGCCCATCGCGTTGGAGCCCTTGCCGTAGCGGACGGGTTCTATGTGGGTGTTCTCGTCGGGATGGATCGACGAGGTGATCGCCACGCCCCGGGTGAAGTCGGCCCGCCGGTGACCGTGGCGCTTGCGGTAGCGGCGGTCGGTGGTCTGGGAGCCGACCAGTGCCTCGGAGTTGGTGCGGGTCAGTTCGCCGAGGCGGGCGGACACGCGCGGGAGGAGCCCGCGGTCCTTCATGGTGTGCAGCAGGGTCTGGGTGCCGTACGTGCCCGCCGCGACCACGACGTACCTGGCACGCAGGGAGCGGGGGGTGGCCTTGCGGCGGCGGTGCGTGGGCACGGTGGAGACCAGGTAACCGGCGCCGGACGGGTCGTCGGTGATCGCGGTGACCGTGGTCATGGGGTGGATGACGGCCCCGGCCTTCTCGGCGAGGTGGAGGTAGTTCTCGTTGAGGGTGTTCTTCGCGCCGTGCCGGCAGCCGGTCATGCACTCGCCGCACTCGGTGCAGGCGCGCCGGGACGGGCCGGCGCCGCCGAAGTACGGGTCCGCGACGTCGGCGCCGGGCCGCGCGCCGGCTTTCGCGGCAGGCGCCGCCCCGGCCCCGCCGGCCCCGCCGGCCCCGCCGTCGCTCGCCCGGTCCGAACCGGCCCCGCCGTCGCTCGCCCCGTCCTCGCCGACCGCGTCCTTGCCGTCGCCGAAGAAGACGCCGACCGGGGCGAGATGGAAGGTGTGGCCGACGCCCATGGCCTCGGCGGCCGCCTTCAGGTGGATGTCCGAGGGCGTCATGGTCGGGTTGAGCCGGACGCCCAGCATGCGCTTGGCCTGGTCGTAGTACGGGGCCAGTTCGGCCTGCCAGTCGGTGATGGACGCCCACTGCTTGTCCCGGAAGAACGGCTCGGGCGGTACGTACAGGGTGTTGGCGTAGTTGAGTGAGCCGCCGCCGACACCGGCGCCCGCCAGGACCATGACGTTGCCCAGCAGATGGATGCGCTGGATGCCGAACAGCCCCAGGGCGGGTGCCCACAGGTAGTTGCGCAGGTCCCAGGAGTTCTTCGGGAGCGTCTCGCGGGTGAAGCGGCGGCCGGCTTCGAGGACGCCGACCCGGTAGCCCTTCTCGGTCAGCCGCAGGGCCGAGACCGCGCCGCCGAAGCCCGAGCCGACGACGATGACGTCGTAGTCGTACGCGGTGTCGGAGCCTTCCTGATTCTGGGCAGGGGGGACCTGGGGCATGGGCTCTCCTCATACCGAAAAGGGGGAAATCGGGCGGGCGGTGGGGGCCGTGGCGGCGGCTCAGCGGAAGCGCAGCGCCTTCATCACCCGCAGGCTGGTGGTCATGAACGCCGCGTACTTCTCGTCGTCCATGCCGAACGCCGGGGCGAGCGGGAGGATTCGCTGCTGGGCGACCGTCTGGGCCTCGGTGTACTTGAGGATGCCCTCGGAGCCGTGCCGGCGGCCGAGGCCGGAGTCCTTCATGCCGCCCATCGGCGACTGGACGCTGCCGTAGGCCGGGGCGTACCCCTCGTTGATGTTGACGGTGCCGGTGCGGAGCCTGGCGGCGACGGCGTGGCCGCGCCGGCCGTCCTCGGTCCAGACGCTGGAGTTGAGGCCGTAGGCGGTGGCGTTGGCCTGTTCGATGACGTCGTCCTCGTCCTTGAACCGGTAGATCGAGACGACGGGGCCGAAGGTCTCCTCGCCGCACACCGCCATCGGCGCCTCGACGCCGTCGAGGATGGTCGGCTCGTAGAAGAGGGGCCCGATGTCGGGACGGGCGACACCGCCGGCGACGAGGGTGGCGCCCTTGGCGACGGCCTCGTCGACATGGCGCCGCACGGTCTCCAGCTGCCGCTCGCCGACCAGGGAGCCCATGTCGGCGCCGTAGGCGAGGGACGTGCCGAGGCGCATCGCCCTGGTGCGGGCGGCGAAGCGCTCGATGAAGTCGTCGGCGACGGACTCGTGGACGTAGAGCCGCTCGATGGAGATGCAGAGTTGGCCGGCGGAGGAGAAGCACGCACGGACGGCACCGGCGGCGGCCTTCTCCACGTCGGCGTCGTGGAGGACGAGCATGGCGTTCTTGCCGCCGAGTTCGAGGGAGACGCCGACGAGGCGGGCCGCGGCGCCCTGGGCGACCTCGCGGCCGGTGCGGGTCGAGCCGGTGAAGGAGACGTAGTCGGCGTGCTTGACGACCTCGGGTCCGACGACCGGGCCGTCGCCGAGCACGACCTGGAAGACATCGGCGGGCAGGCCGGCCTCTATCAGCAGGTCACGGGCCCAGAGGGCGGTCAGCGCGGTCTCGGTGTCGGGCTTCATGACGACCGCGTTGCCCGCGACGAAGGCGGGCAGCGCGTCACCGACGGACAGCTCCAGCGGATAGTTCCAGGGGGCGATCTGGCCGATGACACCGCGCGGCTGACGCAGCTCGGTGACCTTGGTGAGGGTGGGTACGACACCGGTGTGCCGCTTCGGCTTGAGATAGGCGGCGGCCCGGCGGCCGTAGTGGCGGGCGGCGACGGCGACCGCCTGGACCTCCTCGTGGGCGTGGAGCCGGGCCTTCCCGGTCTCCAGCTGGATGAGGTCGAGGATCTCGGCCTGGCGCTCCAGGACCAGGTCGTGGAAGCGCAGCAGCACCGCGGCGCGGGCCCGGACGGGCGTCGCGGCCCACACGGGCTGGGCGGCGCGGGCGCGCGCGAACGCCTCGGCGACGTCCTCCGGGGTGGATTCGGGCAGCTCCGCCAGTACCTCCCCGGTGAACGGGGTGTGGTTGGCGGTCCGGCCGGAGCCGACGACGCCTCGCGTGAGCTGGGCGACGACCTCCGGTGTGACGACGTCGGCGGCGGTGCGCGCACCGGCCGGTGCGGGGGCGATCGGGTTCGTACCGAGGGATGTGCCGAGGGGGGCGGCGGTGGCCTGCGAGTCCGTCATGGGGGCGAGGGTATGCGCAAAGGGACCCGTCCGGTACCCACCGGTAACACCTTTTCACCGGCCGCTCACACCACGCCAGTGTTCACTGGCAAGGAAGCCCTGATCAGGCGCTATCCGGGCCTTTCGGCACCCGGTGAGGATCCCGTCACAGCCCCTGGAAGGTGAGCCACTTCGTGACGTCCGCGTACAGCGCCTCGCCGTCCCGGACGCCCTTGCCCTCCGCCGGCATGGACACCCGCAGCCGCCAGTACACGTTCTTGTCCTGGGTGACGTAGCGCTCGTGCCAGCGGTAGCGGATCGGGTCCTCCGAGGTCGAGCTGTACGGGGTGTAGTCGACGACCGTCTCGGCCGCGGCCCTGCCCTGGTGCTGCACCTTCCGGGTGTCCACGTCCGCGTCCTTGATCTCGGTGCCGCTAACGCCGCCCTTCTCGTAGTGGGCCGCCCAGGCCTCGGCGGTCGGTTCGAGGCTCTCCTGGTTCTTGGACCGGTCGACCTGCTCCAGGTACACGACGAAGATGCCGCTCGGGTCGTAGTACGTGACGCTGCTGCCGTTGTCGCCCTCGACCCGCTCGTACTCCTTGGGGACGGCGACCTCCGCCGAGACGACCTCGTTCTCCGGCCGCACGATCCAGTCGGCGGGCAGCTCCTCGGCCGCGAACGGGTTGGCGAGGACCAGCACGAGGGTGATCGCCACGGCGAGCACCCCGCTCAGCAGCCCGTACTGCGCCTTGCGGTTGCCCTGGAGGACCGGCGGCACCCAGGCGCTGCCCCGGCCGCCGCCCGTCACGGCCCGGGTCGCGTCGAGCGGCCACTGCGGCTGCGGCGGCCGGGCCACCGCCTCCAGGACGGCGCGGATCTCGGCCGCCTCCGGCCGGGCCGCCGGGTCCTTGCGCAGCAGTTGCATCACCAGCGTGCCGAACGCGCCGGAGCCACGGGCGGGGAGCTGCGGCTCGGCCGACAGCACGGCCTGGAGGGTGGCGGGGGTGTTGGAGCGGCGGTACGGCGACATGCCCTCGACCGCGGCGTACAGCACGACACCGAGCGACCACAGGTCGGACTCCGGGCCGGGGCGCTGCCCCAGCACCCGCTCGGGCGCGATGAACTCGGGCGAGCCGACGAAGGCTCCGGTCTCGGTCAGCCCCTGTTCGCCCTCCACCTGCGCGATGCCGAAATCGGTCAGGACGACCCGGTCTCCGCGGCCGAGCAGGACGTTGTCCGGCTTGACGTCCCGGTGCAGCACACCGGCCTCGTGGGCGGCCGCCAGCGCGCCGAGCACGGCGAGGCCGATCCGGGCGGCCTCGCGCGGGTCGAGCGTGCCTTCCCGCAGCCGGTCGGCGAGCGACTGGCCGCGCACCAGCTCCATCACGATCCAGGGCTTGCCGTCCTGGACGACGACGTCGTGCATGGTGACGACGGACGGGTGGTCGATGCGTGCGGCGGCGCGCGCCTCGCGCTGCATGCGCAGATAGAGGTTGGCCCGCTCCCGCTCGTCGACGTGGTCGGGCACGCGGGGCTCCTTGACCGCGACCTCGCGGTCGACGACCTCGTCGTGGGCGCGCCAGACCGTGCCCATGCCGCCGTGGCCGAGGCGGGCGATCAGGCGGTACCGGCCGCCGACGACGGCCTGCGGGCCCGGTGGTGTCGCGGTCGGGGGCGCCGCGGTGCGCGGCGCCGGCGGCTGCAGGCCGTAGCTGGTGGGCTCGTTCGCCCGTCCCCCGTTGTTCGTCATGTTCACATCCTGGCAGATGCGTGAGGGGCCCTTGGGGTGACGGCCGTCCCGTGGTCAGCGGCCCGCCGTGAAGGAGTCGAGAACGGTGTCGAAGTGGCGTTTCACCTCGTCGAGCCGGGCGGCCGGGCCGGAGACCCACACGTCGTACATCCGGCCTCCCTCGTCCCAGCAGATGTCGAACGTGTGCCGGGGGCCCTCGCGTCCGGAGAAGCCGTTCCAGGTGAATTCCCAGAGCGCGGCGGGCAGTCCGTTGTACGTGGTGGGGGTGACCCGGGCGTCGCGGTAGCCGGGGTGGGTGTCCGGTCCGTTGGCGTGGGCGAGGCGCATCACGCCGAGCGGCCCGCCGGCGACCGTCTTCTGGATGCGGACCCCGATCCGGAACATCCTGTCGGGCGACATGTAGTAGACGCGCTTGTCGTCGAAGGAGCGGACGTAGCCCTCGGGGACGCTGAGCGAGAAGCCGTCCGGGTCGGTGACGGAGCGGTAGCCGTCGGGGACACGGCCGTCGGAACTGCCGCCCCCGGCACCGGCGGTGAGGCTCGCGCCGGGACCGGGCCCCGTGGTGGAGCCGGGGCCGGGGCTCGCGGTCGGGCCCGGGCCGGTCCCCGCGCCGGGACTCGCGCTCGGGCCCGAGGCGGTGACGGTCGCCCGCTCGGCCGGCGGGCCGCCGCCCCTGTCGCCGTCGTCCCACAGCAGCAGCGCGCCCGCCGCGCCCGCCCCGGCGAGGGCGGCCAGCAGCACCGCCGCCACCAGCGGTGTACGTGCCCGGTGACGGCGGACGGGATCGCGGACCCCGGCGACGTACACGGGCGTCATGCCCGTCGTGACGTACGAGCGCAGCAGCCGCTCCGCCTCCTCCGCGCCGATCCTGCGCCGCGGGTCGCGCTCCAGCAGTCCGCGGACCAGCGGCAGCAGCGGCCCGGCCGCCGCGGGCGGTCTGACCTCCTCCTCGACGACGGCGTGCAGCACCCCGCCCAGCGAGTCGCGGTGGAAGGGCGACTGGCCGGTCACCACCGCGCACAGCAGCGCGCCCAGTGACCACAGGTCGGTCTCCGGGCCGGCCTGCGCGCCCTGCATCCGCTCCGGCGCGGTGTACTCGGGCGAGCCGACGAACATCCCCGTCTCGGTGATGGTCGTGGAGCCGGCGAGCTGCGCGATGCCGAAGTCGGTGAGGACGACCCGGCCGGTGCCCTCCTCCAGCAGGACGTTGGCCGGCTTGAGGTCGCGGTGCAGCACGCCCAGCGCGTGGGCGGCGCGCAGGGCGGCCAGCAGGGCCAGTCCGATGCGCGCGGCCTCGGCCGTGCCGACCGGTCCCCGGGCCGCGATCCGCTGGGCGAGCGAGACGCCTTCGACGAGCTCCATCACGATGTACGGGACGCCGTCCTCCTCCACGACGTCATGGACGCAGATGACGTGCGGGTGGTGGACCCGGGCGACGGCCCGCGCCTCGCGCAGCGTGGAGTGGGTGGCCGTGCCCGCGTCGACGTGGAGTTCCTTGACGGCGACGCGGCGGCCGAGCAGCTCGTCGTACGCGCGCCAGACGGTGCCCATGCCGCCCCGGCCGAGCCGGGCCTCCAGCCGGTAGCGCCCCGCGATCCGCCGCGGCTGCCCCGGTGTTGCGTGCGGTTCCTGCGGTCCGACGGACACGGCACATCCCCTCTGCTCGCGCCGAGGTCACTCCTCGGCGGGACGCCAGCCGCGCAGCACGGTGTCGAACTGTTCCCGCGTGGTCTGCCAGTCGGCCGCGGGAGACGACATGAACAGCGCGTACTCGGTTCCGTCATCCGTGAAGTACACCTGGTCGACGGCGTGCCGCTTGCCCGCGTTCTCGTTCTTCTCGACCCAGGTGAACTCCCACAGACAGGATTCCAGTTGATCACGGAACGTATTCGTGCGCAGCTGCTTCCGCTGATACTGGGGGAGTCGCTTCTTCAGCCCCTTCTCGATGTCCTCCATGTGGCGGCACGGGGTCTCGAAGTCCGGTGAGCGGTCGAGGCTGATCCGCAGGAGGTGGCGGCCGTTGTCCGGGGTGTAGTCGATCTGCCCGTTCTCCACCCGCCGCTTCCAGCCGTCGGGGACGAGCAGGCTGAAACCCTCCGGGTCCTCGACCCGCTGCCAGCCGGCCGGTACGGCGCCGGGGGAATCGGTGCCGGAGGAGCCCGTGCCGGAGGAGTCGGTGCCGCCGGAGGCGGACCCGCCGCTGGCGGCGCTGTCCGCCTCGGCGTTGCGGTCGGCGTACGTCTTGACCGCGAGGGCCGCACCACCGCCGACGACGGCGGCGATGACGGCGGCGAGGAGCAGCCTGCGCGAACGGGCGGGGCGTGGACGGTCCTCGGGGCCCCGGACGTCACGGCTCGCGGTGTCACGGCGCGTCATGTCGCGGCGCGTGCTGTCACGACCCCCGGTGTCGCCGCCCGCCGCGTCCCGCCGGGACGTGCTCCCGGCCTCCGCGTCCGCCGCCGTACGGGAGTCCGCCGTGCCACCGCCTGCTTCGGACTCGGTGAGCCGCGCCGTCACGGCGGTCAGTTCGTCGCCGCGCACACGCTGGGTCGGTACGTAGGCCTGGGCGGCGTCCGGAGTCCGGCCCTCCATGGCCTCCAGCAGCATGCGTTCGGTCTCGGCGGCGTTCGGCCGGTCCGCCGGGTCCTTGCGCAGCAGCGCGGTGATGACCGGCGCGAGGGCACCGGCGTGCCGGGGCGGCGGCGGTTCCTCGGTCACCACGGCCTGCATCGTGCTGATCGGTGACGTGCGGCGGAAGGGCGAGGTGCCCTCGACGGCCGTGTACAGCGTCGCGCCCAGCGACCACAGGTCGGAGGCGGGCCCCGGGTCACCGCCCCGGACCCGCTCGGGCGCCAGGTAGTCGATGGAGCCGACCAGTTCGCCGGTCCTGGTGATGGTCGAGTCGCCCTCGATGGCGGCGATCCCGAAGTCGGTGATCAGCACCCGGCCGTCGCGGGCGAGGAGGACGTTCCCGGGCTTGACGTCCCGGTGCAGTACCCCCGCGGCGTGCGCCGCCCGCAGCGCGCCCAGCACGTGCAGGCCGATCCGAGCGGCCTCCCGGGCGTCGATGCGGCGGTCGTCGGCCTCCTTGGCCGCGTCCGCCAGCGAGGGCCCGTCGACGTACTGCATGACGATCCACGGCCGGTCGTCGTGCTCCAGCACGTCGTGGACGGTGACGACGCCGGGATGGGAGATCCGGGCGGCGGCCCGCGCCTCCTTCTGCGTCCGGGCGTGGAGGACGACCCGGTCCGCCTCGGAGACGTACTGGCCCGCCGTCAGTTCCTTGACGGCGACGGTACGGTGCAGCACCTCGTCGTGGGCGCGCCAGACCTTGCCCATACCGCCGCGGCCGATGGTCTCGCTCAGCCGGTAGCGCCCGGCCAATACCAGACCCGCGCCCATGTCCGAAAAGTGTTCCACTTGTCCCCGCCTGTTCTTCGCCAGGCCAGAGTACGGAGGGTTCACGCGGGCCATAACCGTGGGGTTGCCACGCAATTCTCAGCGGGTGGTTCGGTATGCCTTGACTGCTTGTTGGTAGATCTCCGTCACCTTGTCCCGCTGCCCGTCCGGCCCGATGACCTGGATGACGTGGTAGCGGTCGCCGACGATGAGGGCCAAGTTTCGGACATACACTTCACGCCCGTTGCTGTCCTGCCAGGTGAACTGCCCCTCCGCCATGATCTGTCGCCCGACGTCGATACGGCGCATTCCGGTCTCGGTGGCCCAGGACGAGTCCCGCCACGGCTGCAGCTCGCGTTCCCTGGTGCGCTGGTACTCCATCGGGTCACCGCCGTTGTCCCGCACCGAGTCCCGGCCGGGGACCACGATCAGCGTGTAGTCGCCACCGGTGTAACGGACCTGGCCCACGTCGTTGATGGGGCTGCGCCGCCACTTCCTGTCGACGCCGACGTGGAAGCCCTCGGGGTCCTCGCGCACCGTGTACCCGGCGGCGAGTGCGGACGCGCCGGGCGTGACCGCGTTGGTCGAGGGGGCCTGCGGGCCCGGAGTGGGCTGCTGCTGCCCTCCGTCGGGCGTCAGGGACGGCGTCGGCTGCCGGGTCGCCGGTGGCCGGCCCTGCTGCTGCGGTCCCTGCCCGCGGTCCTGGGGCTCCGCCTCGGGCATGAACAGCACGGCGTACGCCACGGCGGCCGCCAGTCCGAGCAGTATGGCGATCAGCAGGATGCGCCCGAGGGCCCGGGGGCCGCGGGTGCGGGCGGGTGCCGGGGTGCGGGGAGCGCCGGACGTGCGGCCCCGCGGGGGCCGGGTCTTCCGGTGGCGGTGGCGGCCGTGCGCGGAAGCCGCCGCGCCACCACGCCGCTTGCGCACCAGCTCGCCCCGCCGGCGCACGATGGGCAGCCGGGTGTCGTCGACGGACGGCATGGCCACGACGTCCGTGCCCGCGTCGGGCTCGGGCGCGGACCTTATGAGCGAACGCAGCCAGCCGCGCAGCTCCTCGACATCCGGCCGCTCCGTCGGGTCCTGGCGCAGCAGGGACTCGACGACGGGGCGCAGCGGGCCGCATTCCTCGGCGAACGCGGGCGGTTCGGCGCACACCAGCTGGACCAGCTCGGCGGCGCTCTCCTCCGGGTAGGGGGCGTGGCCCTGGACTGCGCGGTAGAGCAGCGCGCCCAGCGCCCACAGGTCGGTGGCCGGCCCGATGGGCGGGGCCAGCTGCCAGTTCTCGTGGACCGGTCCGGCCTGCTCGGGCGCCCACCGCTCGGTGACGGCGCCGACGACGGCGATCCTTGCCTGGCGGGCGCGCTCGGCCGCGAGGGGAGTGGCCGGGCCGCGGTAGGCGGGGGGCCGGCCGCTCGCCACGATGTCGTCCCACCGACCGCCTGCCGGGGCCGGCTCGGGGATCCGCGCCTGGCGCTGGGAGTCCGCCCGCAGGGCGTCCTTGGCGCCGTACGGCGAGACGGCGCCGTACGGCGACGTGCCGCCGCCCGCCGAGAGGGGGCGGCCTTCGGGGCCGGAGCCGGGGCCGTCGTGCCAGGAGCCGGTCAGCAGGGCGCGCCGCGGGCCTTCGCCGGTTCCCCCGTCGTGCCCACCGCCGCCGTGGGTGTCCCCGTCGTGATCGTCGTGGTCGTCGTCATCGTCGTCGTCCATGTGCCCCGCGTGCGACCACCACTGCGGAGCGCCGGCCTCGCGCGGAGGTGGCAGCGGAGAGACGGCCGGACCGGCGTCAGCCGCCTCGTGGGCGCGGGCCGCGGCCCGCGCGCCCGCCCGGTAGGCGGCGATGGCACCCGCGCGTGCGCCACGCACGTCGGCCGCGGGCGGTTCGGCAGGTCCGCTGCCGTACGGCTCGATCGCCGAGGGCCCCTGGGGCAGCGCCGGCGGGGCGGCGCCGGGTGGGGTTCCCGTTCCGCCCGGCGCGGGGTCGGGCGCGGTGTGCCCGTCCTCGTACGCGTACGGGTCGTCGTCGTCCGAGTCGGGCTCCGGCACCGGCGCGTATCCGCACAGGGCCTCCTCGGCGGCGCCGGCCGCGAGTCCGGTCAGCACGACTCGGCCGTCGTCACAGACGAGCACGGTTCGGACGGTGATGTTCCGGTGGGTCCAGCCGTGGACGTGCAGCGCGCGCAGGGCGGTGAGCACGTCCGAGCCGATCTCGGCCGCGCGGTACGGGCTCAGGGGCTGCTCGGCGAGGAGCGCGGCGAGGGGGCGGGCCGCGACGAGCTCACTCACTATCCACAGCGAGCCGGCCTCCGCGAAGACGTCGAAGACCTGGTCGAGCCGGGGGTGGTCGGGGATCTGCGCGGCGGCCTGGGCGGCCTCGACGGCGCGCCGCACCGCGGGGTCGGTGGGCCGCCGGGTCGTGCGGCCGGGCGGCCTGCGCGGCTGTCCGTACCCGCCGGTCGGCCCCGGGATGCCGTCGGCGTCGAGCACCTCCGCGTCCACGACCTCCGGCAGCGGCAACTGCCGCACCAGGACTTCCTGGCCGCTGTAGGTGTCGAAGGCGCGTGTCTCGACGAGTTCGTACTCGTCGGAGGGCGGCAGCGGCAGGCGGTAACGGTCCGCGAGCACCCTTCCCGCGTACTCCTCCACGACGCCTCCCCACGAGCGCGCTGTCCCCCCGGCCCCGCGGAACGTACGGAACCGTCAAATCCGGTCCGTAACCGCGCAGTTACCCACCCAACCCGGCTGCGTACGGTCCGCGAGCTCTCACGATACGTGGCTCTGTTCAGTCCTTGGGGCTGAATGTCGCGAACGCCGTCTCCCGCAGCGTCTTGCACGCCGAGGCGTTCCACTCACTGGACACACAGGTGACCATGATCGAGTAGCCGTGGCCTGCGTCGACCTTGAAGCCCCTGTTGAGGACCCATACCCGCTTGCCGTTCTGATTGCGCTCGAACTGCCAGTCGGCGACCGTCGGGTACCCCTTGTACTCCACCGCCTTGATGCCGTGGTGCGTGTACCCGCTGCTGCTGGCGGCCACGGCCGTCAACGCGGCCGTCCAGGCAGCGGCGGCGTCGTCCTTGGGGCTGGCGTTGAAGTCGACCTGCACGCGCGGGAAGGCACCCTCGGAGACGTTGAAGATCCCGCCCGAGTTCTGTCCCGCTACGCCGGTCATCCGGAAGTTCGCCGGCATCGCCATGGTGAACTTGAACCGGTCGTTGCTGAACAGCTTGTACCCGGCCGGCAGTACGGTGCCGCCACCCGGCGCCCCGGACGGCTTCCCGCCGGTGACGCCGCCCTGCTGAGCACCCTGGCCGCCGGTGCCGGGCTGGGTGCCGCCCGGCTCCTGCTCCTTGCCCTGCTCGCCGTCGGGCTTCCCGCCCGTCCCGCCACCGCTTCCGCCGGAGGCCGCGGACCCCGCAGAGCCCGCGGTGGCCCCGGCCGAGGCGGCCGTACCGCCCGAGGGCTTGCCCTGGCCCTTGGTGCCCGGCTCGTCGCCACCACTCAGGGCGATGGCGAGGACCGTGCCGATCACGGCCAGCGCGACGACGATCGCGATGATCACCAGGGTGCGGCGCGGCACGACGTCGGTGAGCGGTGCCCGCGCCGGCGCCTGCGGTCCGGACCGCTCGGCGGGCTTGGGCCGGGGCCCGGGCTCCGCCTTGGCGGACGACGCCGCGTTCCGGACCGAGCGCAGCGCGCCGCGCATCCGCTCCGCGGCCGCGTCGGTGGCCTCCCTGGCCTTCTCCTTGCCCTCCCGGCCACGGTCCTGCTCGACGGGGACGGGCGGGACCGGCGGCATCGGCACGACCCGCGTGGCCTCCGGGGAGGGTTCCGCGACGGGCGCGGCGGGCCGGCCGGCCCCGTGGATCACATCCTTGAGCAGCGCCCGCGCGCCCGCGTCGTCGAGCCGCTTGGCGGGGTCCTTGTGCAGCAGGCCGTAGATGACCTCCTCCAGCGGACCCGCGTTCTTCGGCGGGTCCAGCTGCTCGGTCATGACGGCCGTCAGCGTCGCGATCGCCGAGCCCTTGTCGTACGGCGGGCAGCCCTCCACGCTCGCGTAGAGCAGTCCGCCCAGCGACCACATGTCCGCGGCCGGCCCCGGCTTGTGGCCGCGGGCGCGCTCCGGCGAGATGTAGGAGGGCGCGCCGACGAGCATGCCGGTCGAGGTGATGGACGGGTCGCCCTCCACCTGCGCGATGCCGAAGTCGGTGAGGACGACCCTGCCGTCCTCGGCGATCAGGACGTTGGACGGCTTCACGTCGCGGTGCAGGATGCCCTCGCGGTGCGCGGAGCGCAGGACGTCGAGGATGGCGAGGCCGACCTCGGCGGCGCGGTGCGGCGTGAGCACCCCGTCCTCACGGATGGCGTCCGCGAGGGACTTGCCCTCGATGAGCTCCATGACGATCCAGGGCCGGTCGTCCTCGTCGACCACGTCGTAGACCGTCACCGCGCTGTTGTTGCGGATCCGGGCGATCGCCTTGGCCTCGCGGAGGGTACGCGTGATGAGGCGGCGCTTCTCCTCCTCGTCGATGCTGTTGGGGAAGCGCAGCTCCTTGACGGCCACCGTGCGGCCGAGCGTCTCGTCGACGGCCCGCCAGACGGTGCCCATGCCGCCCCGGCCGAGCACCCCGCCGAGCCGGTACCGCCCGGCGAGCAACCGCCCTTCGGTGGTCACCGCCCCCCGGCCGGCCACAGCACCGCCCCTGGCCCCGGTACCCGGCTTGGCGTCCGCGGCCCCGGCCGGCTTGGCGTCCGAGACCGGCTTGGCGTCCGAGACCGGCTTGGCGTCCGAGACCGGCTTGGCGCCAGCGGCAGCGGCAGCGGCAGCGACCGACGCACCCGCGCCGGCACCACCCTTCACGCCCGCCCCCGACACGCCCGCCGCGGCCGGAGCAGCCGACCCCACAGCACCTTCCGTGCCCGCTCCCGCACCCGGCTCGGCGCCGACACCGCCCTTCGCCCCGGTACCGGCCTTGGCGTCCGCGTCGGGACGGGGGCCGCTCGCGGCGTCGGTCCGCGCCGAGTCCGCTCCGGAGCCGGCGCTCCGGGGGTCGCCCGGCTTACCGGATTCGCCGCCGGTGGCCGGCTCGGTGGCGTCGCCCTTCGGGGCGTCAGGCTCCTTGGCATCGGCCCGCTCCGGGGCCGGGGCGCCCGGCGCGTCCTTCGTGTCCCCCGGCTCGGAAGACCGCGCGGCGGGGACAGAACCATCGGTTCCGCCCTTCGCTTCCCGCTTCACATTCCGCTCGACGCCCGACTCCACGGCCGCACCCTCGCCCGTCTCGACACCCGACTTCGCCGTGTCCCGCTGAGGTTCCCGCGCCGCGTCCCGCGACTGCTCCGCTCCCGACATGCGTCCCCTCTGCGATCCCTGATCCTCGCCCGCGCCTGCCGCTTCCGCGCGATGCGGTAACCCGCCCTGGAAGAGCGTCCATTGTCTCTCACTCCGGGACCGGCGGTTCTCCCGGGTCCGACGTCCGCCAGGATGGGGCCGGAGGAAGGGACCCCACCATGCCACTGCTCCGGCCTCGGACCGCCGCTCCCCTGGTCATGACGCTGCTCGGGCTGGGCGTCGGCATCCTGTCCGGCGCGCCGTCCGAACCACCCGCCGCCGCACCCTCCTCCGCCGTGCTGTCGCGCCTCGTCTCCGAGGGCCGGGCCCCCGCCGCCGCGCTGCTCTCCACCTCACCGGCCGCCCCCCGCTTCCGGACGACGGGGCCGGGCATCCACCGCGCCGACCACTTCCGGGCCGGCAGCATCACCAAGACCTTCGTCGCCACGATCGTCCTCCAGCTGGCCGGCGAGCGGCGGTTGAGCCTCGACGATCCCGTCGCGCGTCACCTCCCGGGAATCCTTCCCGGCCCGCCGGACCGTCACCTGACCCTGCGCACCCTGCTGACCCACACCAGCGGACTGCCCGACTTCACCGGCCAGGACGCCGAGCCCGGCCATCCCGCGCGGGACGCCGCCCGGGCGGCGCTGGCCCGCCCACCGGGCCCCGTCGGCACGTACGCGTACTCCAACACCAACTACGTCCTGCTCGGCCTGGTCGTCGAAGAGGTCACCGGCCGCCCGTACGCGGCCGAGGCCCGCCGCCGCATCATCACCCCCCTGCGACTGACCGGAACCTCCTTTCCCGGCTCCGTCGCCACCCTGCCCGCCCCGCACGGCCGCGCCTACGACGCGGAAGGCCACGACGTCACGGTCATCGACCCGCGCACCGCGGGTGCGGCGGGCGAGCTGATCAGCACGCTCGACGATCTGAACCGGTTCTACGCCGCTCTCCTGAGCGGCCGTCTCCTCTCCCCGCCCCAGCTGCGCGAGCTCCTCGACACGCGTGCCGCGCACGGCGCCTACGGCATGGCCGTCTACCCGAGCCGACTGTCCTGCGGGCGCACGGTGTGGGGCCACAACGGGCACATCACGGGCAGCTATGTACGGACCGCCACCACCCCCAATGGCCGACACACCGTCACTTTCCGTATCAACACGGACAACCTTGCCGACGGCGCCGTGGACAGGCTCGAATCGGCACTCCTCGAAGCCGAGTTCTGCCGCTAGGGCGTGTTGCGAAAGCCCCGTCCGGCCGGGGGCCCCGCCCTCCGGGCGGACGACGCCGCTTTCGAAACCCGCACCCTAGATCGGCACGATGTCCGGGGCGCCGAGCCGTGCCGCGTCCGCCGTCAGGTCGTCCGGCTGGAGCTGGGACTCGCGCTCCGCCTCCACCCGCTTCTCGTAGTGCTCGACCTCCTTGTCCATGTGGCTCGCGTCCCAGCCGAGCACCGGCGCCATCAGCTCCGCGCACTCCCTGGCGCTGCGCGTGCCCCGGTCGAACGTTTCGATCGAGATCCTGGTCCGCCGGGTCAGCACGTCGTCGAGGTGCCGGGCGCCTTCGTGCGACGCGGCGTAGACGACCTCGGCCCGCAGGTAGTCGTCGGCCGCGGCCAGCGGCTCGCCGAGCGAGGGGTCGGCGGCGATCAGCTCCAGCAGTTCCTCCACGAGCGAGCCGTACCGGTTCAACAGGTGCTCCACGCGGACGACGTGAAGACCTGTCCGGGCCGCGATGCGCGCCCGCGCGTTCCACAGCGCGCGATACCCCTCGGCGCCCAGCAGCGGCACGTCCTCGGTGACGCAGGCCGCCACCCGCGTGTCGAGGCCGTGGACCGCCTCGTCGACCGCGTCCTTGGCCATCACCCGGTAGGTGGTGTACTTGCCGCCGGCCACCACGACCAGTCCGGGTACCGGATGGGCGACCGTGTGTTCCCGTGACAGCTTGCTGGTCGCGTCGGACTCGCCCGCCAGCAGCGGCCGCAGACCCGCGTACACGCCCTGGACGTCGTCCCGGGTGAGGGGGACGGCCAGCACGCTGTTGACGTGTTCCAGCAGGTAGTCGATGTCGGCGCTGGACGCCGCCGGGTGGGCCTTGTCCAGGTCCCAGTCGGTGTCCGTGGTGCCGACGATCCAGTGCCGCCCCCAGGGGATGACGAACAGCACCGACTTCTCGGTCCGCAGGATCAATCCGGTGGTCGAGTGGATCCGGTCCTTGGGCACGACCAGGTGGATGCCCTTCGAGGCCCGCACATGGAACTGCCCGCGCTCCCCGATCAGCGCCTGTGTGTCGTCCGTCCACACTCCGGTCGCGTTGACGACCTGTTTGGCCCGGACCTCGTACTCACCGCCCGCCTCCACGTCCTGCACCCGGGCACCGACCACGCGCTCGCCCTCGCGCAGGAAACCGATGACCCGCGCCCTGCTCGCGGCGAGTGTGCCGTAGCTCGCGGCGGTCCGCACGAGCGTCGCCACATAGCGCGCGTCGTCCATCTGCGCGTCGTAGTACTGCAGGGCGCCGACGAGCGCGTCCTTCCTGAGCGCGGGCGCCACCCGCAGGGCCTGGCGCCGCGACAGATGGCGGTGCACGGGCAGCCCGCGCCCGTGGCCCGACGAGACGGACATCGCGTCATAGAGCGCGACGCCCGATCCCGCGTAGAGCCTCTCCCAGCCCTTGTGCTGCAGCGGATAGAGGAACGGCACGGGCTTGACCAGGTGCGGGGCCAGCCGCTCAAGGAGCAGTCCGCGCTCCTTGAGCGCTTCGCGCACGAGGGCGAAGTCCAGCATCTCCAGATAGCGGAGCCCTCCGTGGATGAGCTTGCTGGAGCGGCTCGACGTCCCCGAGGCCCAGTCACGCGCCTCCACCAGACCGGTGGCCAGTCCCCGTGTCGCCGCGTCGAGGGCGGTACCGGCACCGACCACGCCGGCACCGACCACCAACACGTCCAGCTCACGTTCGGCCATGGCCGCCAGCGCCTCGGCGCGCTCGGCGGGTCCCAGTGTCGCTGTCCTCACCGCTGCCTCCCGTCATCCCCCGTGTGGTCGGGCTCACAGACTCGATTCTGTCCCCGTGCCACGACTTCAGCCACCGCCTGTGGACAACACTCGGGCGTCCATAGCCTTGCAATGCCGCATAACGGTCATATTTACGCCTAGTCTGACATTGCGCCCCGCTCGTTCTGCCCACAGGACTTGCGGAACTCGTCCCCTCCGGCTACTGGGAAGGACGGCCCACGACCCATGCCCGCAGACCTCGCCGTCATCGGCCTCGGCCAGCTCGGACTGCCCCTGGCCCAGGCCGCCACGGCCGCCGGGATCGGCACCGTCGGCTACGACACCGATCCCCGCCCCGTGAGGGAACTGGCCGCCGGACGCACCCCGGCCGACGGCTCCCTCACCGCCTCCGAAACCCGCCGGATGCTCTCGGGGGGCTTCCGGCCCACCACCGACCCGGCCGAACTGGGCCGGGTCCGCACCGCCGTCATCTGCTCGCCCACACCACTCGGCGCCGACCGCACGCCGGACCTCACGGCGCTCGCCGACGCGGCCCGGACCCTGTCCGCACGGCTGCGCCCCAACACCACCGTCGTGCTCGAATCGCCCGTACACCCCGGCACCACCGAGGACTTCCTGCGCCCCCTGCTCGAAGAGGGCTCCGGCCTGCGGGCCGGCCGGGACTTCCACCTCGCCCACTCCCCCTGCCGCCTCGACCCGGGCAACCGCACCCACCCCTACGCCCACACCCCCAAGGTCATCGGGGGCCTGACCCCCGCCTGCACCGAGGCGGCCGCCGCCTTCTACGGCCGCCTCACCGACAAGGTCGTACGGGCCCGGGGGCCGCGTGAGGCCGAGACCGTCAAACTGCTGGAGACCAACTTCAGGCACGTCAACATCGCCCTGGTCAACGAGATGGCCGTGCTCTGCCACGACCTCGGCGTCGACCTGTGGGACGTCATCCGGTGCGCCGAGACCAAGCCCTTCGGCTTCCAGGCCTTCCGCCCCGGCCCCGGTGTCGGCGGCCACGGCGTCCCCGTCGACACCATCGGCAGCCACCGTCCGCTGCGGCTGGTCGAGCTGGCGAGCCAGGTCAATGAGCGCATGCCGCAGTACGTCATCCAGCGCTGCGCCACCCTGCTCAACGAACACGGCAAGTCCGTGCGGGGCGCGCGCGTGCTGCTGCTCGGCGTCACCTACAAGCCGGACCTGCCCGACCAGGAGGCCTCCCCCGCCACCGAGATCGCCCGCCGATTGATGGACATGGGCGCGGTGGTCAGCTACCACGACCCGTACGTCGCCGACTGGCGCGTCCGTGACCTGCCCGTTCCCCGCGCGGACTCCCTCTACGAAGCGGCGGCCGGAGCCGACCTCACGGTGCTGCTCCAGCACCACCGCACCTACGACCTGCAGGGGTTGGCGGTGAAGGCGCAACTCCTCCTGGACACCCGCGGGGCGACCCCGGCCGGAGCCGCGCACCGGCTCTGAACAACAGCTCCAGGAAATCCCCCATCGGATTGTCGTATCGGCCTGCTAGTCTCCGGGCCGCTACTTCACACGGAACTTATCCGTGCACAAGCACGGCATAACCGTGCATTCTCCCAGGGGGATTCCTCAGCATGAGCCAGCCCGTACCGCCGTCCGGCAACCCGTTCGCCGGCGACCCCGCCGCCCAGTACCCCGCGCCCCCGGCGCCGGCGCCCGCGCGCAACAACATCGCCCTCGGCCTGGTGGCCGCGCTCGTCGCGGCCCTCGTCGCCGCCGGCGCGTACGGCGCCATCGGTGGTGCCATCGAGCGCGAGATCGGCTACGCCGCGATCGGTGTCGGCTTCCTGGTCGGCTTCGCCGCCGCCAAGGTCGGCGGGCGCAACCCCGCTCTCCCGGTCGTCGCGGCCGTCTTCTCGGCCGGTGCGGTGTACCTCGGCCAGCTGATCGCCATCTCGGTCATCCTCGGCAAGCTCGGCGGCGGCTCCGCCACCGAGATCTTCTTCGAGGACTTCGGTGCCCTGACCGACGTGTGGAAGGAAGCCGCGGACGCCATGACGTACGTCTTCCTCGCCATCGGCGCGATCACCGCCTTCGCGGGCGCCAAGAAGGCCAACGCCTGACACAGCTGCTGAACAGCGGCCGCAGCGGCGTGACGCCGGCACCGCAAGGACATGACGAGGGGCCCGCACCGTCCGGTGCGGGCCCCTCGTCATGTCCTTGCGGAACGCGGTCAGCGCTTGTGCTGCGCGTCCGCCACCGTCACCTCGACGCGCTGGAACTCCTTGAGCTCGCTGTAGCCCGTCGTCGCCATCGCCCGGCGCAGCGCACCGAAGAAGTTCATCGACCCGTCCGGCGAGTGCGAGGGGCCCGTCAGGATCTCCTCGGTCGTACCGACGATGCCCAGGTCGACCAGCTTGCCGCGCGGCACGTCCTCGTGGACGGCCTCCATGCCCCAGTGGTGGCCCTTTCCGGGTGCGTCGGTCGCGCGGGCCAGCGGGGAGCCGATCATCACCGAGTCGGCGCCGCACGCGATCGCCTTCGGCAGGTCGCCGGACCAGCCGACACCGCCGTCCGCGATGACGTGCACGTAACGGCCGCCGGACTCGTCCATGTAGTCCCGGCGGGCGGCCGCGACATCGGCCACCGCCGTGGCCATCGGGACCTGGATGCCCAGCACGTTGCGGGTGGTGTGCGCGGCGCCGCCGCCGAAGCCGACGAGCACGCCCGCCGCGCCCGTGCGCATCAGGTGCAGGGCCGCGGTGTAGGTCGCGCAGCCGCCGACGATGACCGGCACGTCCAGCTCGTAGATGAACTGCTTCAGGTTCAGCGGCTCGGCGGCGCCGGAGACGTGCTCGGCCGAGACGGTCGTGCCTCGGATGACGAAGATGTCGACGCCGGCGTCCACCACGGCCTTGGAGAACTGCGCGGTGCGCTGCGGGGAGAGCGCGGCGGCGGTCACCACGCCCGAGTCGCGCACCTCCTTGATGCGCTGCCCGATCAGCTCCTCCTTGATCGGAGCGGCGTAGATCTCCTGCAGACGGCGGGTCGCGGTCGCCTCGTCCAGCTCGGCGATCTCGTCGAGCAGCGGCTGCGGGTCCTCGTACCGGGTCCACAGGCCCTCGAGGTTCAGCACGCCGAGGCCGCCCAGCTGACCGATACGGATCGCGGTCTGCGGGGAGACCACCGAGTCCATGGGGGCGGCCAGGAACGGCAGCTCGAACCGGTAGGCGTCGATCTGCCAGGCGATCGAGACCTCCTTCGGGTCCCGGGTGCGCCGGCTCGGTACGACGGCGATGTCGTCGAACGCGTACGCCCTGCGGCCGCGCTTGCCGCGCCCGATCTCGATCTCAGTCACGATGTGTGGCCTTTCCCTCTACGTCTGCGCCTACCAGTATCGCCGACACACGCGTGCGGGGCGGCTCGGGCCACATGCCGGAGCCGCCCCGCACGCGTGTGTGCGGTGCCTGTCGCTACTTCCTGCTGTAGTTCGGCGCCTCGACGGTCATCTGGATGTCGTGCGGGTGGCTCTCCTTGAGGCCGGCCGACGTGATCCGGACGAAGCGGCCGCGCTCCTGGAGCTCCGGAACGGTCCGGCCGCCGACGTAGAACATCGACTGGCGCAGGCCGCCGACCAGCTGGTGGACGACCGCGGAGAGCGGGCCGCGGAAGGGCACCTGGCCCTCGATGCCCTCGGGGACGATCTTCTCGTCGGAGGCGACGCCCTCCTGGAAGTACCGGTCCTTGGAGAAGGAGCGCTGCTCGCCGCGGGACTGCATGGCCCCCAGGGAGCCCATGCCGCGGTACGACTTGAACTGCTTGCCGTTGATGAACATCAGCTCACCCGGCGACTCCTCGCAGCCCGCGAGCAGCGAGCCGAGCATCACCGTGTCGGCACCGGCGACCAGGGCCTTGGCGATGTCTCCGGAGTACTGCAGGCCACCGTCGCCGATGACCGGGACGCCGGCCGCCTTGGCGGCGAGGGAGGCTTCGTAGATGGCGGTGACCTGGGGGACGCCGATGCCGGCGACGACACGCGTCGTGCAGATCGAGCCGGGTCCGACGCCTACCTTGATGCCGTCCACGCCGGAGTCGATCAGGGCCTGGGCGCCGTCGCGGGTGGCGACGTTGCCGCCGATGACGTCGACCGCGGAGTTCGACTTGATCTTGGCGACCATGTCGCCGACCAGCTTGGAGTGGCCGTGCGCGGTGTCGACGACGATGAAGTCGACGCCCGCCTCGATCAGCGCCTGGGCGCGCTCGAACGCGTCGCCCGCGACGCCGACGGCCGCGCCGACGAGCAGCCGGCCGTCCTTGTCCTTGGCGGCGTTCGGGTACTTCTCCGCCTTGACGAAGTCCTTGACGGTGATGAGGCCCTTGAGGATGCCGGAGTCGTCGACGAGCGGCAGCTTCTCGATCTTGTGGCGGCGCAGCAGCTCCATGGCGTCCACGCCGGAGATGCCGACCCTGCCGGTGACGAGCGGCATGGGGGTCATGACGTCCCGCACCTGCTGGCTGCGGTCGGTCTCGAAGGCCATGTCGCGGTTGGTGACGATCCCGAGGAGCTTGCCGGCCCGGTCGGTGACGGGGACGCCGCTGATGCGGAACTTCGCGCAGATGGCGTCGGCCTCGGCGAGCGTGGCGTCCGGGCCGACCGTGATCGGGTCGGTGACCATGCCGGACTCGGAGCGCTTGACCAGGTCGACCTGGTTGGCCTGGTCGGCGATGGAGAGGTTGCGGTGCAGGACACCCACGCCGCCCTGCCGGGCCATGGCGATGGCCATCCGGGACTCGGTGACCTTGTCCATGGCGGCGGACAGCAGCGGGATGTTCACCCGCACGTTCTTGGAGATGTACGAGGAAGTGTCGATCTGGTCGGGCGCCATGTCGGACGCGCCGGGCAGCAGCAGCACGTCGTCGTAGGTCAGCCCGAGTGTCGCGAATTTCTCGGGCACTCCGTCGACGTTGGCAGTCATGACACCTTCCCCAATGGCCTTGATCGGTGCGGATGTCCATGCTAACGGGCTGCGGCGGTGTCTCATTCCACGAGCAAGATCACCCACGAGATTTGTGTGTTCACACGTATGCCATCCCTCGAACGGGTGACGCCCTGCGCCGAGCGGCTCACCGTAGGTGGGGGCGCACCCCACCGCCGGCGGGGCCGCTCACTGCTCGGCGAGCGCCCTCAGCCGGCTGAGCGCCCGGTGCTGGGCGACCCGTACGGCGCCGGGCGACATCCCCAGCATCTGGCCGGTCTCCTCGGCCGTGAGCCCGACCGCCACCCGCAGCACCAGCAGCTCGCGCTGGTTCTCCGGGAGGTTGGCGAGGAGCCGCTTGGCCCATTCCGCGTCGTCGCTGAGCAGCGCCCGCTCCTCGGGACCGAGCGAGTCGTCGGGCCGCTCGGGCATCTCGTCCGAGGGCACGGCGGTCGATCCGGGGTGCCGCATGGCGGCTCGCTGCAGGTCGGCGACCTTGTGCCCGGCGATGGCGAACACGAACGCCTCGAAGGGGCGTCCGGTGTCGCGGTACCGGGGCAGGGCCATCAGAACGGCGACGCAGACCTCCTGGGCGAGGTCCTCGACGAAGTGGCGCGCGTCACCGGGCAGCCGGTTCAGCCGCGTGCGGCAGTACCGCAGGGCCAGCGGGTGGACATGGGCCAGCAGGTCATGAGTGGCCTGCTCGTCGCCTTCGACGGCACGGTGTACGAGTGCACCGATGGCCCCCTGGGCAGTCGCCGCCTCGTCGTCGCGCATCGGTCCATGGTGCCTTGGCGGCTGCCGGTCCGTGGCACCGCGTCCGTAGTTGTGCACCGAAGCGTTATGAGCAGGTGCGCCGGAAGTCATCCCCTGCGCCCTCCCCTCCCGCTCGATCGACTCGTCCCCGAGGAACTCCACCCTTCAAGGATGCGGCATCGGGCCGGAAACAGATATCGGGCGTCCGCCGCCCCGTCCGCCGGGCGGCGGACGGGGATCGATACGGTCACGCCCTAGCGCACCAGGCCCCAGCGGAATCCGAGCGCGACCGCGTGCGCCCGGTCCGATGCGCCCAGCTTCTTGAAGAGCCTCCTGGCGTGCGTCTTGACCGTGTCCTCGGAGAGGAAGAGCTCGCGGCCGATCTCCGCGTTGGACCGGCCGTGGCTCATACCTTCGAGGACCTGGATCTCGCGGGCGGTGAGGGTGGGCGCCGCACCCATCTCGGCCGAGCGGAGCCGGCGCGGGGCGAGCCGCCAGGTCGGGTCGGCGAGCGCCTGCGTGACCGTGGCCCGCAGCTCGGCCCGCGAGGCGTCCTTGTGCAGATAGCCGCGAGCCCCGGCGGCGACGGCGAGCGCCACCCCGTCCAGGTCCTCGGCGACGGTGAGCATGATGATGCGGGCGCCGGGGTCCGCGGAGAGCAGCCGGCGGACGGTCTCCACGCCGCCCAGACCGGGCATGCGTACGTCCATCAGAATCAGGTCCGAGCGGTCCGCGCCCCAGCGGCGGAGGACTTCCTCGCCGTTGGCCGCGGTCGTCACGCGCTCGACGCCGGGCACGGTGGCAACGGCGCGGCGGAGCGCTTCTCGGGCAAGCGGGGAGTCGTCGCAGACGAGGACGGATGTCATGACCGTCCTCCGCAGCTGATGCGCGTCACCTTGGGCCTCCAGGCTGTGTACGTGTCGTCACCTGTGCGGTTGACGCCCCCGGACATTTGCCCGAGCGCTTGTTCTTTCAACCGCCTCCGCACTCTCAACGATGGTCACTCGAAAGAGTTACGGGTGCCCCCACCCCGTCCGGCACTCTACGTGAGGGAGCGCGTACAGAGGAGAGCGACGCAGGTCACCAATGCTTCACTCACAGCTATGCCCCATTTAGCGGCTTTTCCTTCACTTTGTCGGTGTCTGTGGCTAGATTCGCAATGAGTCATATTTACATCTACTTAGACAGTAGTTGTACCGTCGTGGCTGTATCGGCCCAGCTATCCGCTCAGCACCGGTTTCAAGGGGACATGCGCTATGGCAGATTTCTCCCGCCTTCCCGGACCCAACGCCGACCTGTGGGACTGGCAGCTCCTTGCGGCCTGCCGAGGGGTCGACAGTTCGCTCTTCTTCCACCCCGAGGGAGAGCGCGGCGCCGCACGGAGCGCGCGCGAGAACTCGGCGAAAGAGGTCTGCATGCGGTGCCCGGTCCGCGCGGAGTGCGCGGCCCACGCACTGGCCGTGCGGGAGCCCTACGGCGTATGGGGCGGCCTCACGGAGGACGAGCGCGAGGAGCTCATGGGGCGGGCGCGCAACCGCCTGATCACCGCGACCGCGGCATCGGCGGCGCGCACCTGAAGGAACGTTTCTGCACAGTGGGGTGGCCCGCGCGTGGCGGGTCACCCCGTCGTGCGTCCGGGGGCTGCGGCGCCGCTCCGGGGGCGCTCGCGCCGGAGGTCAGGGCCGCGGCGCGCGGGCCGCGGCGCGCGTGAGCCGGTCGAGGGTGGCCGCGACCGCCGGCACCTGGGCGAGGTCCGGCAGGGTGAGGGCGACGATCTCCCGCTCCACCGCGGGTTCCACGGCGACCGTCCGGGCGCCCCTCGGGCGTACCGACTCGATGGCCAGTTCGGGCAGGACGGCCACACCGAGCCCCGCGCCGACCAGCCCCACCACGGCCGGGTAGTCGTCGGTGGCGAAGTCGATCCGGGGGGTGAAACCGGCCGCCTCGCACACGTCCACCAGCTCGCGGCGGCAGCGCGGACAGCCGGCGATCCAGGACTCGTCGGCCAGTTCGCGGATGCCGACGGCCTCGGCGTCGGCGAGGCGGTGGCCCTCGGGGACAAGGCCGACCAGCCGGTCCGCCAGCAGGGGCCGCACGACCAGGTCGTCCCACTCCCCGGCGCTGGGGCGGTAGCGGAAGGCCAGCGCCACGTCGCAGTCGCCCTCGCGGAGCATCTCGACCGAGCGCGGCGGCTCGGCCTCGACCAGGGACACCCGCGTGCCGGGGTGCGCGGCGCGGAGGGCCGCGAGCGCCGTCGGGACCAGGGTGGAGCTGCCGCTGGGGAAGGACACCAGCCGGACGCGGCCGGCCCGCAGCCCGGCGATGGCGGCGATCTCCTCCTCGGCGGCGGTCAGCCCGGCGAGGATGCCGGACGCGTGCCGCACGAGGGCCTCTCCCGCCTGCGTCAGCCGCATCTCGCGCCCCGTGCGGATGAGCAGCGGGGTGCCCGCAGAGGACTCGAGGGCCTTCATCTGCTGGCTGACCGCGGGCTGGGTGCAGCCGAGTTCCCGCGCGGCCGCCGAGAAGGAGCCGGTGGCGGCCACGGCGCGCAGGACCCGGAGGTGGCGAGCTTCGATCACCCTCTGAATATAAGCCTTGCTTGGACATGTCGCGAGATCCCCGCCCACTCCTTTGAGACGTTCGCGTTAGCGTGCCGTGCATGAGGGTTCTGACCGTGAATGTGGGACGGCCGAAGGCCGCCGGGTACACCGACGCTCCCGCCGGGGAGACCGGTATCGACAAGCGGCCGACGGAGGGGCCGGTCCGGGTCTCGGACCCCGGGCCCCGGGGCGAGGGCGGCAGCGGGGTGGCCGGGGACGCGGTCTGCGACCTCCGCTTCCACGGCGGGAGCATCCAGGCGGTGTATGCCTTCGCGCGCGAGGAACTGGACCACTGGGAGGCCGAGCTGGGCCGCACCCTCGCCAACGGCTCGTTCGGGGAGAACCTGACCACGGCCGGCATCGACCTCAACGCCACGCTGATCGGCGAGCGCTGGCGGGTCGGCTCGGCGCTGCTCCAGGTGAGCCACGTGCGCCTGCCGTGCCGTACCTTCGCGGGCTGGCTCGGCGAGAAGGGCTGGGTCAAACGGTTCACCCAACGGGCCCGCTCCGGCGCCTACTTCAAGGTCCTGGAGCCCGGCGAGATCCGCGCGGACGACGCGGTGCGGATCGTGCACCGCCCCGACCACGACGTGTCCCTCGATCTCGTGTTCCGCGGCTCCACCCTCCGGCGCGAGCTGCTGCCGCGCACGCTCGCGGCCGGCGACGACCTGCCCCCGGACGTCCGCGAGGCCGCGCTCAAGTACGTCGCGCGGAAGCACTAACGTGCCGCGTATGACGACTGCACTGATTACGGGCGCGACGGCGGGGATCGGGGCCGCCTTCGCGCGGCGGCTGGCGGCGGACGGCCGCGACGTGGTGCTGGTGGCCCGGGACGTGAAACGCCTGCGGGAGCAGGCGACCGAGCTGCACGACCGGCACGGGATCGAGGCGGAGGTGCTGGCCGCGGACCTCTCCGAGGAGGACGGGATCGCTGCGGTCGAGGCGCGTCTGTCCGACCCGAGGCGGCCGGTGGACCTGCTCATCAACAACGCCGGGTTCGGCAACAAGGGCCGCTTCCTCGAAGTGTCGATGGCCGACGAGCTGAGGATGCTGAAGGTGCACTGCGAGGCGGTGCTGCGGCTGACGGCCGCGGCCTCGGCGGCGATGCGCGAGCGCGGGCGGGGCGGCGTGGTGAACGTCGCCTCGGTGGCCGCGTTCGTGCCGCGTGGCACGTACGGCGCGTCGAAGGCCTGGGTCGTGCAGTTCACCCAGGGCGCGGCGCGCGATCTGGCCGGCAGCGGTGTGCGGCTGATGGCGCTGTGCCCGGGCTTCGTGCGTACCGAGTTCCACCAGCGGGCGGGGATGGGGACCGACAACATCCCGGGCTGGATGTGGCTGGACGCCGACAAGCTGGTCGGCGACGCGCTGACGGACCTGGCCCGGGGCAAGACGCTGTCGATCCCCGACCCGCGGTACAAGGCGCTGATGGGTCTGGTGAAGCTGGCGCCGCGCGGCCTGCTCGGCGGGGTGAGCTCGCGGGCGGGCCGCACATACGGGCCGAACTAGCGGAAGGCCCGCGCGAACGGAGCCGCTGAGCGGCTCCGACCGGAGGATCGGCGTTCTCACGGCTCGGTCATCCGAAGGGTGGGATCCGGAGGGCCGAGTCCGGAGGGTGGAGTCCGGAGGCGGGGACAGCTGTCGGCCGCGCACGGCCCGAGAACCGGCGAGGCGTGGGCCGCCCCGGGGTCGGCCGAGGCCCGGCACGGCCGAGGCCCGGTGCCCCCGCGACGGGGGCACCGGGCCTCGGCGTTCAGCCGTGAGCGTCAGTGGGCGTGGCCGTGACCGTGGCCCGCGTCCGCCGGCTCCTCTTCCTTCTTCTCGACCACGAGGGTCTCGGTGGTGAGGAGGAGGGAGGCGATGGAGGCGGCGTTCTCCAGGGCCGAGCGGGTGACCTTGACCGGGTCGATGACGCCGGCCTTCACCAGGTCACCGTACTCACCGGTCGCGGCGTTGAAGCCCTGGCCCTTGTCGAGCTCCGCCACCTTCGCGGTGATGACGTAGCCCTCGAGGCCGGCGTTCTCGGCGATCCAGCGGAGCGGCTCGACGGCGGCACGGCGGACGACGGCGACACCGGTGGCCTCGTCACCCTCCTTGCCGAGGTTGCCCTCGAGCACCTTGACGGCGTGGACCAGCGCGGAGCCACCACCGGAGACGATGCCCTCCTCGACCGCGGCGCGGGTCGCGGAGATGGCGTCCTCCAGACGGTGCTTCTTCTCCTTCAGCTCCACCTCGGTGGCGGCGCCGACCTTGATCACGCACACGCCGCCGGCCAGCTTCGCGAGGCGCTCCTGGAGCTTCTCGCGGTCCCAGTCGGAGTCCGTGGTCTCGATCTCGGCCTTGATCTGGTTGACGCGGCCGAGCACGTCGTCGCTGTTGCCGCCACCGTCGACGATCGTGGTGTCGTCCTTGGTGACGGTGACGCGGCGGGCGGAGCCGAGCACGTCGAGGCCGGCCTGGTCGAGCTTGAGGCCGACCTCCTCGGCGATGACGGTGGCGCCGGTGAGGGCGGCCATGTCGCCGAGCATCGCCTTGCGGCGGTCACCGAAGCCGGGGGCCTTGACCGCGACCGCGTTGAAGGTGCCGCGGATCTTGTTGACGACCAGCGTCGACAGGGCCTCGCCCTCGACGTCCTCGGCGATGATCAGCAGCGGCTTGGAGCCACCGGCCTGGATGACCTTCTCCAGCAGCGGGAGCAGGTCCTGGATCGCGGAGATCTTGCCCTGGTGGATCAGGATGTACGGGTCGTCGAGGACGGCCTCCATACGCTCCTGGTCGGTGACCATGTAGGGGGACAGGTAGCCCTTGTCGAAGGCCATGCCCTCGGTGAAGTCGAGCTCCAGGCCGAAGGTGTTGGACTCCTCGACGGTGATGACACCGTCCTTGCCGACCTTGTCCATCGCCTCGGCGATGAGCTCGCCGACCTGCTGGTCCTGCGCGGAGAGCGCGGCCACGGCGGCGATGTCGGTCTTGTCCTCGATCGGGCGGGCGGTGGCGAGCAGGTCGTCGGAGACGGCCTTCACCGCGGCGTCGATGCCCTTCTTCAGGGCGGCCGGGGAGGCGCCGGCGGCGACGTTGCGCAGACCCTCGCGGACGAGCGCCTGGGCCAGGACGGTGGCGGTGGTGGTGCCGTCACCAGCGATGTCGTTGGTCTTGGTCGCCACCTCCTTCACCAGCTGGGCGCCGAGGTTCTCGTACGGGTCCTCGATCTCGACCTCGCGGGCGATCGTGACGCCGTCGTTGGTGATGGTGGGTGCGCCGAACTTCTTGTCGATGACGACGTTGCGGCCCTTGGGGCCGATCGTCACCTTGACCGTGTCGGCAAGCTTGTTGACGCCGCGCTCAAGGGCGCGACGGGCGTCCTCGTCGAACTTCAGGATCTTCGCCATGGGAGCGGTTCAGCCCTCTCGGAATTCGTTGAACGAACTGCGCCCCTGGACGCCCGGTGCGGGGTCAGGGGCGCAGCTCAAAGCATCTGCTTCGGTGAATTACTTCTCGACGATCGCGAGCACGTCGCGAGCCGAGAGGACGAGGTACTCCTCGCCGCTGTACTTCACCTCGGTGCCGCCGTACTTGCTGTACAGCACGATGTCGCCGGTCTTGACGTCGAGCGGCAGGCGCTCGCCGTTCTCGAAGCGACCCGGACCCACGGCGAGGACGACGCCCTCCTGGGGCTTCTCCTTCGCGGTGTCCGGGATGACCAGGCCAGAGGCGGTGGTCTGCTCGGCGTCGAGCGGCTGGACCACGATGCGGTCCTCGAGCGGCTTGATGGCAACCTTGGAGCTGGTGGTCGTCACGATCCGACCTCCCCCTTCGGAGATCTCACGGGGTTAACTGTCTGAGGTGGCGACCAGGTGGATCCGTCGTCGCGGGTGCCGGACCTGCCCGTCGCTGTGTTGGCACTCTCCAGTGGGGAGTGCCAGAGCCGAGACTATGGCCGCGATTAGCACTCGGTCAAGCGGAGTGCCAATCGCGCGAGCCGCGTCGCGGTACGGAGGGTCCACGGCGCACACCACTCAGACGTAGTCCTCCAGCCTGGCGACCGCGTATCCCTTGGCGGTTACCACGTTCATCACGTGCCGGATCATGTCCGGCATCGTGCCCTTCCAGTCCCCCCGGCCGCGGAAATGCGTGAGGATGATGTCGCCGGGGTGCAGGTCCTTGTCCCACTCCCGCCACTCCATGTGGTCGGGGAACGCCTCGGCCGCCCACAGGGGGACGGCCTTGACGCCGCAGGACCGCGCGGCGCGCAGGGTGTCCTTGTCGTAGTTGCCGTACGGCGGGCGGAAGAGCGTCGGGCGCTTGCCGTACCGCTTCTCGATGGTGGCCTGCTGTCCGCAGATCTCGCGCTTCTGTTCGGAGTAGGAGAGGGCGGGCATGTAGCGGTGATTGAGGGTGTGGTTGTGGAGGGTCACGCCCCGGCCCTGCATCCGCTCGAAGTAGCCGTAGTCCTCCTTGACCAGGTAGTCGCTGAGGAAGGCGCTGTAGGGGATGCCCATGTCGCTCATCATCCGCAGCAGGTCGGGGTCCTTCTCGGCGCCGTCGTCGATCGTCAGGAAGACGACGCGCTGCTTGGTCGGCACTGTGGTGAAGACCGGCGGGAGGGTCGGGTCGCCGACCCCGAAGCCCTTACGGAAGGTGATCTTCGGCTTCACGTCGGGAGGCGGGGGTGCGGGCAGCGGGGTCCGTTTCAGGCCCCATTTCTTCGCGGCGACCGCTCGTGCGGCCTGCGCGCGCCTGATCTTCTCCACGTACGCGGTGAGGGCGCCGGCCGCCCCCGGCTCCCGCTGCGGCTGACCGGCGGCGGGCTTGACGTTGCCGCCCGCCGGCTCGCCTCGGTCCGCGGGCTCGGCGGAGCAGCCCGAGCCGATGGCGGCGGCCAGCACCGCGGCGAGGACCAGCCTCACCCGATTGGCACCCTTATAAGGATTTTGTCGTACAAGCTGCATGGCGTCGCATCCTGTCAGCGCCACGCCCCGTCACCCGGCCGACACCGCCGCCCGGCGTGCACCATCCCCCGGCTGGCCCACAATGGGCCGCGTGAACGACGTGTCCTCCTTCCGCGCCCTGCTCACCGACGAGGGCCGGGAACTGCTCACCGCCCTGCGCGACTACAACCCGGCGCAGGAGCTGGCCATCGCCTCCCGGCTGCGCCGCGACCACCCGGCCGAGCTGGTCTCGGCGGCGCTGGGCCAGGCCCGACTGCGCCAGCGGGCGGAGCCGAAGTTCGGGCCCGAGGACGCGTACCGCATGTACTTCACGCCCCACGGCGTCGAGCAGGCCACCCGGGCGTCGGTCGCGGCGTACCGGGCCGCCGCCTTCGCGCGCCTCGGCGTGCGCACCGTCGCCGACCTGTGCTGCGGCAACGGCGGTGACGCCATCGCCCTGGCCCGCGCCGGGCTCTCCGTGCTCGCGGTGGACCGGGACCCCCTCACCGCCGAGGTCGCCCGGGCGAACGCCGAGGCGCTCGGCCTCGCGGACCTGGTCGAGGTGCGCTGCGCCGATGTGACGGAGATCGACACCACGCCGTACGACGCCGTCTTCGTCGACCCGGCCCGGCGGGGCGGCCGGGGCCGCGGCGCCGGCCGGATCTTCGACCCGGAGGCCTACTCGCCGCCGCTGTCCTGGGCGATCGAGGCCGCTCTCCGGGCCCCGCACGCCGCCCTGAAAATCGCCCCCGGCATCCCGCACGAGACCGTGCCGCCCCAGGCCGCGGCCGAGTGGATCTCGGACGGCGGGGACGTGAAGGAGGCGGTGCTCTGGTTCGGCACACACCCCGGCACGATCACCGCGACGCTGTTGCCGGGCCCGCGCTCGCTCACCGGCCGGGGCCTGCCCGACCCGCAGGTGCGCGAGGTCGGCCGCTTCCTGTACGAGCCGGACGGCGCCGTCATCCGCGCGCACCTGGTCGCCGAGGTGGCCGAGGAGCTGTCGGGCGGTCTGATCGACGAGACCATCGCGTACATCACGGCGGACGAACTGCGGCCGACGGCGTACGCCACCGCGTACGAGATCACCGACCGGCTGCCCTTCAACGTGAAGAAGCTCAAGGCCCTGCTGCGCGAGCGCGAGGTCGGCGTACTGACCGTCAAGAAGCGCGGCTCGGCGGTGGAACCGGAGGAACTGCGCCGCAAGGTCAAGCCACAGGGACCGAACGCGGCGACGGTGTTCCTGACGAGGGTGGCGGGGGCGCCGACGATGCTGGTGGGACGGCCTGTGTAGTCGGATTCACAGAGCCCGACCATTTGCAACCGCCATGTCGGCAGGCCGCGTTGCTAGGGTGCGAGGGGCGCGCCGAGGAGGGGGACTCATGGTGGAGAACGCAAATCTCGACGTCAAGGACGACGATCTGACGCGTCTCACGAAGGACCTGGACGAGATGCAGCGTCATCTGGACAGCCAGGTGCGGCGGATGGACGCGATCGTCGACCGCATCGAGGCGGGCTGGAAGGGCGAGGCGGCCAAGGGGTACCGGGCACTGCACCGGGGCGCCGCCGAGGACGCCGTACGCATCCGGGAAACGCTGCTCGTCCTGGAGGAGGCCATGCGGATGAGCCGGGACGGCTTCAGTCAACAGGAGCTCGACAACCTGAGGCGCATGCGCAAGGCCGAGAGCCAGGTGGACGTGGAGCGCGAGGCTCGCGAGCTGTCGGAGAGCACAGCGCCACCGACGCCCACGAGTCGCATTCTCGACATCTGACGCACGACGCATGGCATACACAACGGGGACTTCGCATGGATGACGACCACATAGGCGTCAGCTTCGCCACGCTGCGCGAGCTGGCGGGCGAGCTGGAGGACATCCTCCGGCAGCTCAACGAGAGACTCGAAACGCTCTACACCCGCACCGAGAAAGTCGTACTGACCTGGCAGGGCGAGGCGCGCGACGCCTTCGTCGACGAGCTCGACAAATGGGACCGGCAGATGGAGGATCTGCAGGCCGCCCAGGCGTGGCTCCACGAGGTGGTCACCACCGGCCATGCCAACTACGCCGAGGCACACCGTGCCGTGCTGCGCGGCTGGGGAGGTGCCTGATGGGTACCCCTCCGCCGCCCCAGAACGGCACCATCGACGTCAAACCCTCCGATCTGCACCGGGTCTCCGGCGGCTTCGCCGGACAGCAGCCCATGTACAGCAAGGCCGCCAAGGACCTTGTGAGCAACCTGGAGAAATATCCCGACGCGGGCGGCTACGGCACAGCCCCGCAGGCGTTCGCGGCGGCATACGTCGAGGCGGGCAACCGCTTCCTGGACGTGTGGGCCAAGAGTGTGGTGAGCATCGGAGGCGCCGCCGTCGGTTTCACCACCACAGCCAACAACTACTCCAAGGCGGAGGCCGCCGCAGACCCGACGGGCAAGAAGCAGGCCGTCGTACAGCCCGAGCCGAAGGTCATCGACAAGGAGCCCGACTACGGCAAGGTCCCCGATCTGAAATGGGGGGACGACGACGGCGGCGACGGCTGGCTGCGCAGCATCCTGGAGTGCATTCCCGAAGTCGTGTGGGATGTGATCCGCCCGGTGCTCAAGCACGCGTTCCGCTGGGGCAAAGTCGCGGAGGTCTACCCCTATCCCCAGCAGCACTACCTCAACTCACTGTCCAAAGCCTGGCGGGACATGACCATCACACTCTCCATGACGGAGAGTGCGCTGACCGGGCAGGTCAGCAGCATCACCCAGCAGACCAACAGCGAGTGGCACGACGCCATGCGGCAGTTCTGCAGCTCGCTGTGGGGAACGACGGCGTGGGGCACGTCCACGGCGGGATACCAGTGGAAGCACGACTCGGCCTCCGCGCAGGCGGGTGCCACGCACCCCGTGATGACCGTGCTGTTCGACACCGCCATGAAGATCAGCGACCTGCTCTACGACTTCGCCGAGGCCGCCGTCGACCTCAATGGCAAGGTCTGGGACATCTACATGGAGGCCGTGCGCGAGGCCGTTGGCAAGATCGACCTCAGCGACGGTGTCGGCATGGACGACGTCAAGGAGGGCGCCAAGACCGCCGGCCGCTTCCTCAAGGGCCTGGTGAAGGGTGCGGCGGAACTCAGTGTGGAGATCACGCTGAACATCGACACCGCCCGGCTCAATGCGGTCGTCAACGAGTACAACAACCGTGTCAACGGCCTGGTGCCGCAGCTCAAGGCACTCATGGAGCCGCTGAACGAGGCCCACAGAGCGGCGCCGACCTACCGCTCCGAAGCGGCGCGGGCGCAGGCGTTCGGCGCACGGGCACTGAACGACTTCAAGCGGGAGCACCGCTTCAGCGTCCCGGGTGAAGACCCGGACAACATCTACTATCCGATCGACCTGGCGAGCCAGGAAGGCCTGTACGACAGTCACCCGATCGACAAACACGTCGGTCTGACGGACGAGCAGCTGAGGATGCGCCTGCGGGACCAGGCAGGCGCGCCGGCCGCGTCCACGTTCACGGACCTCGCCTCCGCTCAGAAGTTCACTCAGGCAGCCCTCCAGAACGATGCGAACGAGAACCGGATCGCGGACTGGATCGACAGCACCGAGAAGAAGATCAAGAACAATCCCAATTACGATCCGAACAAGTCGGAGATCCAGCCCCCGGTCTATCTGGAATTCCCAGGACAGGTGACCGGCCGGAGCGTCTCTCGTGACGACTATGCTCAGGACGGGATGAGCGCCAAGGCCGAGGACAAGAGTTGGGTTCAGGTCCGTCTCATCTACAAGGAGGGTCTCGAGCCGCCCTTCATCGTGCTCACCGCCATGCCGCACAAGGGCCCGTGAGAGAGGTACGTCACATGCAGCCGTCTCCGATGTCACTGTTCTCGGACGGTCCGGCACTGCGGCTCCTCGACATCGCCATCGCGGCGCAGGAGTCCGGTGGGAAGCTGTCCCTGGACACGGAGCTCCAGCGGTACGTACGTGTCGTCCGCACCGACTGGGTGGCGCACTGGAACTGCTCGGTGCTCGCCGGGGCCGGTGTGCTCGACTTCGCCGCGGAATCCGTCGAGCGCCTGGGTGCACTGCACACCTTCCCGCCGGAATTCCGCGAGAAGGCCGCGCGCGCGGCAGGCGGCATGGACCCGGCCGAGTATCTGCGCACGTTGGCGGAATTGGTGCGGATCGCGAACCGCGAAGGGCCACCCGATTACGACCAACTGCCCATGGCGGGGTGGGAATTCCTGCAGCTGTTCCCCCATCTGTTCGGTTTCGACGCGATCCTCATGGACGAGGGCGACCGGCCCTTCGCGGACGTCGCCCGGTCGGTGCTGACCAACGAGCACCCGTTCTGCCACGAACGGGCAGCCGCCTACACCACTGAGGCGCAGCGCGCCCTGGTCCTCTTCCCTTCGGCGGACGGACTGCGACCGCATCTGTCCTTCGCCACCCGAGACCGCCTCCGCGAACTCATCGAGACCCTCAACGACCACATGCAGCGAGAGCACTGATGACCGCCGTCACCCGGAACCGTTCCGCCACCTACCCCGACCGCGCCGCCGCCCAGTGGGCCACCCAGCAGGTCGTCACCGCCAACGAGCAGCTCATCCACCGATGGCTCGCCCAGTCGACGCGACAGCGGCTGACCATCGAGGCGGCGTGGCCGTCCCGGCCCGAGCCGGTCGGGCGGGTGCTGCTCCAGGCGATGATGCTGGCCGGGCGCGACGCCGTCGACGTCCGGGCCGCCCGGGTGGTGCTCAAGCGCGACACGGCGAGCCCGCACGGCTTCACCGTCCACGCCACCTTCCCGATCTACCTCTAGAGGCAGCAGCCGTGTCCCTGAAGCCGCGCGAGCACGACCGCAAGTACGGCGAGCTCGACCAGGTCGTCCGGGCCCACATGGGCCTGACCGCCGACAACGACGAGGCGCTCACCGCCTACCTCCGCCACACCTGGCGCACCCGCCCCTGGGCCATCGCGATCGCCGAGGAGCAGCTGCGCGAGTACGCCGACAACCCGCCGGGCCGGCTGAGGCTGCGACTGGGCGAGTTCTACCCCGTACCGGACGTCGGGCTGCCCGACGCCGAGATCCAGGCGTGGCTGGTCCGGCTCGCCGACCGGCTCAAGGAGAGCGTCGAGACGGGGCAGGCACCACCGCCCGCCACCCCGCAGACGCGCTGGGAGTGGCACGCCCGCTTCCCGGAGCTGGCGCAGTTCCTCGGAGGCTGGTTCTCGCAGGACATGCCGGACGAGTTCGAGGACCACGACGCCGCGCTCCAGGACTACCTGGACGGCACCGACGCCGGTCTGATCGCCCAGCTCACGGGCGAGCTGCACGATCTGCTCACCCTCCCGCTGGACGAGCCGGACTACGCGCTGGCGCTGGCGGAACTCGGCATGGAGGTCGACCCGCCCGCCCCGTACACCCCCGGAGCGTGGCTGGCCGAGCTGGCCGCACGCCTGCGCTGACGGCCGGCGGCGCGCGTCAGCGGTGCGCGCCGCCCGCCGGTGGGCCGTCCACCGGGAGGCCCGTCGTCAGGCGGACCGCCCAGCGGTAGTGGAGCACCGCCTTGCCGATGCCGATCAGGCCGGTGATCCACATGATCAGGCCGAATCCCATCATCAGGGCGACTTCGGCGGTGGTGTCCTCGCCGGGCTTCGCCCCGGCCGGGACGGCGAACGAGAGCCACAGGCCGCAGGCGGACAGCAGGAACGACGGCAGGAACCAGAGCAGACTCAGGCCCGGCGCCCCGAAGCGGGCGTCGTGCCGCGGGTTGCGGTCGAGCGCCGTCCACGCGCGCAGCAGCCGCCGTATGTCGCGGTCGCGTGCCAGACCGAAGCCGATCACCAGTCCGGTCGGGATCATGCACGCCAGGCCGAGGGCCGCGACCATCGCGCCGAACAGGTAACTGAACACGTCCAGCGCCTCCTCGAACATGATCAGCGCCCCGCCGAACATGCCCCAGCCGAAGGCGAAGCCCGCGGCGGTGAGCCACAGCAGCGCCAGCTTGCGCGGGTCGATGCTCAGCCGGTGCAGCTCGCCCATGGCCCGTGCCCGGTCGGTCAGGAGCGCCTCGCGGTCGGGCCAGGTGCGCAGTTCGGCCGGGGGCGGGGGCGGCGGCAGGGGGTTACGGTGAGGCATGGTCCGAGGCTAGCGCCCGTGATCGCGCCACCAGCAGGACCCTCTCCCTCTCATTGCGGGTCAGTCCTGCCGCCCGCTCGAACTCCGCCCGCGCCTCCTCCTTCCGCCCCAGCCGGGCCAGCAGGTCGCCCCGTACGCTCGGCAGCAAGTGATAGGACTTCAGGGCCGGTTCGGCCGCGAGGGCGTCGACGATCGCCAGGGCCGGCTCGGGGCCGTCCGCCAGGGAGACGGCGACCGCCCGGTTCAACTCGACGACCGGGGAAGGGGCGACGGCGGCGAGCCTCCCGTACAGGGTGGCGATGGCGCGCCAGTCGGTGTCCTCGTAGCGCACGGCTCGCGCGTGGCAGGCCGCGATGGCCGCCTGGAGGGCGTAGGGGCCGGCGGCCCGGCCGCCGGCCTTCTCCAGGGCCGCGAAACCGCGCCTGATCAGCAGCTGGTTCCAGCGGGAGCGGTTCTGGTCGGCGAGCAGCACGGGTTCGCCGCCGGGGCCGGTGCGGGCGGCGGTGCGCGAGGCCTGGAGCTCCAGCAGGGCCACCAGCCCGTGGACTTCGGGCTCCTTCGGCATCAGCCCGGCGAGCACACGCGCCAGCCGCAGCGCGTCCTCGCACAGTGCGGGACGCAGCAGGTCGTCACCGGCGGTCGCCGAGTACCCCTCGTTGAAGACGAGGTAGATGACGTCCAGTACGGAGTCGAGCCGCTCGGCCCGGTCGGCGCCACGGGGGACTTCGTAGGGCACGCCCGCCTTCGCCAGGGCGCGTTTGGCGCGCACGATCCGCTGGGCGACGGTCGGTTCCGGTACGAGGAAGGCGCGGGCGATCTCCTCGGTGGTGAGCCCGCCGAGCAGCCGCAGGGTGAGCGCGATGCGGGCGTCGGCGGACAGCACCGGATGGCAGGCGGTGAAGACGAGCCGCAGCAGGTCGTCGTCGATGTCGTCGGGGTCGTACGCGACCTCCGGCTCGTCGGCGGGCAGCTCCCGGCCGACCTCGGCGAGCTTGCGCGCGTACGTCTCGCGGCGGCGTACGAGGTCGACGGCGCGGTGCTTGGCGGTGGCCATGAGCCAGGCGCCCGGACGCTCCGGGACACCCGACTCCGGCCACTGCTCCAGCGCGGCGACCAGGGCGTCCTGCGCCAGTTCCTCGGCGATGCCCACGTCCCGCACGATCCGGGCGACCGCGGCGATGATGCGGGCCGACTCGATGCGGAAGACCGTCTCCACGGCGTGGGGTGCGCTCACGGCTCCTCATGAGAGCACCCGCGCCGCGTCGTGGCAATCAGCCTTCGGCGATCTCCCGCACCTCGGCGGTGATCGTCCAGTAGTCCTCGTGGAGCGAGAGGAACCGCTTCGTCCACTCGATGGCCTCGGCCTTGTCCTTGCACTGGCTGATCGAGTACCCGCCGATGACCTCCTTGGACTCGGTGAACGGGCCGTCGGTCACGGACAGCTGACCGCCGGACCAAGTGACGCGGCTGCCGTCGGCGCTCGGCGTGAGCCCGGCGGTGTCCAGCATGACCCCGGCCTTGGTGATCTCCTCCAGCAGCTTGCCCATCCGCTCCATGAGCTCCGGGCTCGGGCCCTCGGCGGGGGCGTTCTTCTCGTCGATGCGGATGAGCGTCAGGTAGCGCGGCACGGCCGTCTCCTCGGGTGCGGTGGCGGGGCTGTTCCCCGCCTCTCACCTATACGTCGAACGGGCCCGGGCGGGATCGACACGCGCCGCGAGGAAATCTCAGAGGTAGTCCTCCAGCCGGGCGACGGTGAAGCCCTGCTCCTGGATGTGGCGGAGCATGTTCGCCGTCATCTCGGTCATGGAGGTGCCCTTGAGGTCCTTGGGGCCGCGGAAGTGGGCCAGGATGATGTCGCCGGGGCGCAGCTTCCGGTCGGCCCGCTGGTACTGCATGTTGGTGATCTGCATGGACTCGCGCCACAGCACGATCGCCTCGACTCCGCACTGTGCGGCCGCCGCGCGGGTCTCCTCGTTCCAGTTGCCGTAGGGCGGGCGCATCAGCCGGGGCGTGGTGCCGTACTTCCCGGCGAGCCTGGTCTGCTGCCCGCAGATCTCCTTCTGCTGGGCGGCGGCGCCGAGGGTGCGCAGGTTGGGGTGGGTGAGGGTGTGGTTGGCGATGCCGTTGCCGAGGTCGCCGAGCTTCTTGAAGTAGCCGTAGTCGCCGTTGATGGCGGAGTCGGTGAGGAACATCGTGATGGGGATCTTCAGGTCCCGCATCATCTCGACGAACTTGGGGTCCTTCTCGGCACCGTCGTCGAAGGTGAGGAAGACGACCTTGTCCTTGGTGGGGATCTCGCTGATGACCGGTACCTTGCCGCCGGCGCCGGCGCCGGTCGCCACGGGCTTCCGCTTCGGCGGCGCGGGCGGCGCGGCGAACGGTTTCAGACCCCACTTCTCGTACGCCGCGGCGGTGTCGGGGGCCTTGTCCTGGGCTCTGGGCGGCACGGCGGCGACCGTGGTCGGTGCCGGGGCCGGTGCGGCCCCGTTCTGCGTCGTACACCCCGATATGAGCAGGGCGGCGCATGCCGCCACCGCCCCCGCGACCCTCTTGCCCACCCTGGAACCCCATGCTCGAACGCCTGATCAGCTGTGTACTGCTTGATGGCTGAATCAGGCCGTAGGTTCCGTCGCGTCTGAGGCCGTCTCGTCTCAGGCCGTCACAGGCCGTGGGTCTCAGGTCCCGTGGGACTCGAAACGCCAGCGGTGGACCGGGCGGGCGATCAGCTCCGCCGGCGGCTCGGGGAGTTCCGGCAGGTCCGCGTCCTCGGGGGCGTCCCACCAGGTCAGCACGAGCACCCGGCCGCCGGGAGCCGTGAAGGTCTCCCGGCGGGCCGGGGTGCCGGGGAGGCGCTGGTCGCGGGCCCACCGCAGCAGGTCGGTGTCCCGGCCCCCGGCCGCGCGGGCCTCCCACATCAGGGTGCGGACCGTCATGAGTAGAGGTTGTCCTTGCTGATCTCGTGGACGTGGTCGTGATCGTGGACGTGCGCCTGCCCCGCCACGTGCGGGTCGGTCACCGGCAACGAGGAGTCCGCCGACAGCTCCAGGTCGGAGGCCGGCCGGTTCCGGGCCACCATCTCGGCGCCGAGCGCGGCGACCATCGCGCCGTTGTCGGTGCACAGCCCGGGACGGGGTACCCGCAGTCGGATTCCGGCCCGCTCGCACCGCTCCTCGGCGAGCGCCCGCAGCCGCGAGTTGGCGGCCACACCGCCGCCGATCATCAGATGGTCCACGCCCTCGTCCTTGCAGGCCCGTACGGCCTTGCGGGTGAGGACGTCGACGACCGCCTCCTGGAATGACGCCGCCACGTCCCGCACCGGGACCTCCTCGCCCGCGGCGCGCTTCGCCTCGATCCAGCGGGCCACCGCGGTCTTCAGGCCGGAGAAGGAGAAGTCGTACGCGGGGTCGCGTGGGCCGCTCAGGCCGCGCGGGAACGCGATGGCGGAGGGGTCGCCCTCCCTGGCGAGCCGGTCGATCACCGGTCCGCCCGGGAATCCCAGGTCCAGCACGCGCGCGATCTTGTCGAACGCCTCGCCCGCCGCGTCGTCGATCGTCGCGCCCATGGGCCGCACGTCGGCCGTGATGTCGGGGGCGAGCAGCAGCGACGAGTGGCCGCCCGACACCAGCAGTGCCATCGTCGGCTCGGGCAGCGGCCCGTGTTCCAGCTGGTCGACGCAGATGTGCGAGGCCAGGTGGTTCACGCCGTACAGCGGCTTGTTCAGTGCGTACGCGTACGCCTTGGCCGCCGAGACGCCGACCAGCAGGGCACCCGCGAGGCCCGGACCGGCGGTGACGGCGATGCCGTCCAGGTCACGGGCGGAAACGCCGGCCTGCTTCAGCGCGCGCTCGATGGTCGGCACCATCGCCTCCAGGTGCGCCCGGGAGGCGATCTCCGGCACCACGCCACCGAACCGGGCGTGCGTGTCCACGCTCGACGCGATGGCGTCGGCGAGCAGGGTCGTACCGCGGACGATGCCGACGCCGGTCTCGTCGCAGGACGTCTCGATTCCGAGGACGAGGGGTTCGTCAGCCATGACTCTTCGTTCCTTCTGCGTCTTCTGCTTCGTCTGCGTCTGCTTCGCCGGCGTCCTGGACGGTCAGCCGCATGACGAGCGCGTCGATGTTGCCGGGCTGGTAGTAGCCGCGGCGGAAGCCGATCGGTTCGAAGCCGAAACGCTCGTACAGCTTCTGGGCGCGGGTGTTGTCCACGCGCACTTCGAGGAGCACCTCTTCGCACTCGAAGGCGGTGGCGTGCTGCAGCAGGTCGGTCAGCAGCCGGGCGCCCAGCCCGGTGCCCCACTGCTCGGGGGCGACGGCGATGGTCTGCACGTCGCCGAGTCCGCCGGCCGCCGCCAGCCCCGCGTACCCGACGAGCCGGCCGTCCGGGGTCTCCGCGACGACGTAGCGGCGGGTGGCCCGCGTGCCGCGCGCATGGGCGAGTTCGGACCAGAACATGCCTTCGGACCAGGCGTCCTCGGGGAAGAGCTGCCGTTCCATGTCCAGCACCGGCTCGATGTCCCACCAGCGCATCTCGCGCAGCACCGTGGTCGCGCGACTCACTTCGGAGTGACCACCTTGTAGTTCTTCGGCACCTGCGCGTCGGGGCGGCGCAGATACAGCGGCCGGGGTTCCTCGAAGGCCGCTCCCGCCGTCAGCCGCTCGGCCGCGAGCGCGGCGAGGGCGGCGGCGGACTGGTGCTCGGGGTCCCGCGCCCCGGTGAACACCTCGCCGTAGAGCCGGGCCCCGGCGCCGACGGCCGGCAGTCCCGCCACGCGGTCCGCGATGTCGGCGGGCCGGTCGACGGCGGGCTCGCTCACCCGGGTGCGGGCGTCGTCGTACCGCGCCCAGTACACCTCCTTGCGGCGGGCGTCGGTCGCGACGACGAACGGTTCCTCGATCCCGGAGGCGTACGCGAGGCCGTCCAGCGTGCACAGGCCGTGCACGGGGACCCCGAGCGCCGACGCGAAGGTCGCCGCCGTCACCAGGCCGACCCGCAGGCCCGTGTACGGGCCGGGTCCGACGCCGACGACGACGCCGGTCACGGCGTCGAGCTTCAGACCGGCTTCCCGGAGTACCCGGTCGACGGCGGGCAGCAGCAGCTCCCCGTGCCGGCGCGCGTCGACCCGGGTCGACTGGGCGACGACGGACTCCCCGTCGTGGAGGGCGACGGTGACGGCTGGTGTGGCGGTATCCATGGCGAGCAAGAGCACGCAAACAGCCTACGGCTCCGCGGGCGCGGGCACGGCTGCCCGTACCCTCCGGCGGCTGCTGCTAACGTCACACCGCAGACGTACACGGGAGAGGTGGGCAGGGTGGCAAGGAGCAGCTCGGGATTCGTGGCCGGGCTCACCGCGGCGGCACTGGCAGCGGTCGGCTTCCTCGCCTATCAGGCGTCGGCCAATGCCCCGGCCGAGCTCCCGAAGGCGCAGGCGCCGGCCACCTCGCCGTCGGCCCCGGCCGCGGGCGGTCCGAAGCAGCCGGCCGCCGCCCCGGCGGCCCTGCCGAAGCGCTCCGGGACGGGTGCGCGGGTCGTGTACGCGCTGGCCGACAAGCGGGTGTGGCTGGTGGACGAGAAGAACAAGGTGACGCGCACCTTCGCCGTGATGCCGAGCACGGTCCACCCCTCCCCCGGCACCTACCGTGTGACGTCCCGCTCGGGGAAGGTCGCCGGCTCCGACGGTGTGCAGATCGAGCACGTGGTGCGGTTCGCCAATGTCGAGGGCGTGACGGTCGGCTTCAGCGCGGCGGTGGACGGCTCGATGGCCAGTCCCGACCCCGAGCGCAGGACCGGCGGCATCCGGATGAAGCGGGCGGACGGCGACGTGTTGTGGTCGTTCGCCACGGTCAACTCGAAGGTCGTCGTCGTCCCGTGATCGGATGAGCGGGGCTACGCGGCCTCGCGCCCCGCGTCCCGCTCCTCACGCGCCTCATGGGCCGCGCGGGTGTCGCCGGTGTCGTCGCCGGGCGGCTCCTCGACGGCCCGGGGCGGTGTCGAGACGGCGCTGGCCGCGGCACACGACGCCAGCAGATCGCGCATCGACACATCCTGCTTCGACGGCATGGTCGCCTCCTGGGCTCGGGGGCAGGCGGGTTAGGTAGACCTAACAAGATGCTGGTCATCCATGTGACCACGCCTCGGAGGTACGGCGCAACATTGTGCCGACGTCTTGTCGGAAACTACGGCGTCCAGCCCAGCTCGACATCGGCCCACCGCGCCCCGATGCCGTACAGCGTCACCGTGCGCCGGTCGTCGTCCGTGTCCCCGACGACGCGGTGGATCACCACGTGCAGCCGGTCCTCGGAAAGGTCCTCGACCTTGCCGTCACCCCACTCCACGACGATCACGGAGTCGGGCAGCGAGACGTCCAGGTCCAGGTCCTCCATCTCGTCGAGGCCCCCGCCCAGGCGGTAGGCGTCGACGTGGACCAGCGCGGGCCCGCCGACCAGGGAGGGGTGCACTCGGGCGATCACGAAGGTCGGCGAGGTGACCGCGCCCCGCACGCCGAGTCCCTCGCCGAGTCCGCGCGTCAGTGTCGTCTTGCCCGCGCCGAGCTCACCGGAGAGCATCACCAGGTCGCCGGGGCGCAGCAGCTTCGCGAGCGTGCGCCCCAGCTCCTGCATCTGGTCGGGCGAGTGCAGGGTGAGGCGGGCGGTGCTGTCGGCGGTCTCAGCCGCCGGGCTGTGCGGTGCTTCCATACGTGCCAACGTTAGCCGCTGCCGGGACCGCACCGACCCGCACCAGCAGGTCGGCGAGCCGGTCGGTGACCGCCTCAGGGTGCTCCAGCATCACCAGGTGCCCGCCGTCCGGCACGATCACCAGTTCCGCGTCCGGCAGCAGATCGGCGATGGCCTCCGTGTGCGAGCTGGGTGTGACCAGGTCCCGGTCGCCCGCCAGCGCCAGGACCGGCACCTCGGCGAAGATGCTCAGTGCCTCGGCCTTGTCGTGGTCGGTGAACGCCGGATAGAACTCCGCGACCACGTCGATCGGCGTGCCCTCGATCATGCGCTCCGCGAACCGGGCGACCGCCGGGTCGACGTCCTTCGAGCTGAACGAATAGCGCTTGACGAGCCCCGCGAACAGGTCGGCGGTGGCCCGCCGGCCCCGCTCGACCAGTTCCGCCTGCGAGCCGAGCGCCCTCAGCACACCGGGCAGCACCCGGCGGACGGCGTTCACGCCGGCGACCGGAAGCCCGTAGTTGACCTCGCCGAGCCGGCCGCAGGACGTGCCGACGAAGGCGACCCCGACGACGCGCTCCCGGATCAGCTCCGGGTACTGGTCGGCGAGCGCCATGATCGTCATGCCGCCCATGGAGTGCCCCACCAGCACCAGCGGCCCCTCGGGGGCGGCCGCGTCGATGACGGCCTTCAGGTCCTGCCCGAGCTGGTCGATCGAGACCGGCACGCCTTCGTGGCCGGCCTGGGCGACGCCCCGCGCGGAACGGCCGTGACTGCGCTGGTCCCAGTGCACCGTGCGCACCAGGCCGCGCAGGGCGGCGCGCTGGAAGTGCCAGGAGTCCTGGTTGAGGCAGTAACCGTGGCTGAAGACGACCGTGACCGGCACGGGCGTCCTGCGCCCGAACAGCCGGCGCCTGCGGGGAGCGCTGCTGTCCGCCTCCACCTCGTCGGTCTCGTAGTACAGCTCCGTGCCGTCGTCCGCCCGGGTCTTGCCGGGTGTTCCGCGCAGCGACCCGTACGGCCCCGCCGCGTCCAGCGCCAGCCGCGCCTTGCGGCGCATGCCGCGTCCGACGGTGAGCCGCTCTATGGCGACGCCGGCCGCCGCGCCCGCCGCGATCACGCCTATCGCGGCACCGGCGAAGCCCGCGCGGCGCCAGTTGCCGGTGGCGGCCTCCGCCAGGGCGTCGACCGCCGCCTCCCCCGCACTGGTCTCACTCACTACGGCTGCTCCTCGTCGGTCAGGTCGCGTTCGTATAGACGCGTGGTACCCGCGATCCGATCCGGGTCACGATCTCGTACGCGATCGTGTCCGCGGCCCGTGCCCAGTCCTCGGCCGTCGGCTCCCCCCGGTCACCCGCTCCGAACAGCACGGCCTCGGCGCCCGGTGCCACCGTGTCCCCGTCGAGATCGACGACGAACTGGTCCATCGCGACCCGGCCGGCGACGGTCCGGATCTTCCCGCCGACCAGGACCGGACCCCGGCCCGACGCATGGCGCGGGATGCCGTCCGCGTACCCGAGCGGCACCAGGCCCAGGGTCGTGTCGCGCGGGGTCACGTAGTGGTGCCCGTAGCTCACACCGTGCCCGGCGGGTGCCTGCTTCACCAGCGCGATGCTCCCCGACAGCCGCATCACCGGACGCAGCCCGAAGTCCGCGGGCGTGCCGATCTCCGGGCTGGGCGAGATGCCGTACATGGCGATGCCGGGCCGCACGAGATCGAAGTGGGAGTCCGGGACGGTCAGAGTGGCGGGCGAGTTCGCCAGGTGCCGCACCTCGGGCTCGGCGCCCGCCTCCTCGGCGTGCGCCAGCATCTCGCGGAAGGCCTCCAGCTGCGCCCCGATGGACGGGTGGCCGGGCTCGTCGGCGCAGGCGAAGTGCGACCACACACCGGTGACCTTCACCAGGCCGTCGGCCTCCGCCTTCAGCGCGTCGCCGACCAGGCGGGGCCAGTCCGCGGGCTGGCAGCCGTTGCGCCCGAGCCCGGTGTCGGCCTTCAGCTGGATCCGGGCGGTCAGCCCGGCCTCCCGGGCCGCCCGGGTGACCTCGTCCAGCGCCCACAGGCCGCTCACCGACACGTCGACGCCCGCCGCGACGGCCTCCCCCCAGGGGTCCCCGGGCGTCCACAGCCAGCACAGGACGGGCGCGTCGATCCCGGCCGCCCGCAGCGCGAGCGCCTCGTGGGGCGTGGCCGTCCCGAGCCAGGTGGCGCCGGCCTCCAGCGCCGCCCGGGCGCACGGCACCGCCCCGTGACCGTACGCGTCGGCCTTCACCACACCCATGACCTGGGTGTGGGGCGCGACGCGCGCACGCAGAGCACGGACGTTGGCACGCAGCGCGCCGAGGTCGATCTCGGCACGGGCGCGGCGGGGCAGCGGTGTCTCAGTCATCCCGCCCAGTCTCTCAGGTCTTCTTCGTGGCTCTGCTGGGCGACGCCCCAGGGGTCGTCCGGAGCCGATCACCCCGGAACGCCGCCCCGCGGCGGAACCTTCCACCCACGGACGTGAGGCGGGGGCCGTGGAGGGGCGTCCCCGCAGGGGATTGGCGGCGACGAGGGGTGCCCATGACAGGAACGGCATGCCGCCAACCCCGAGGAGTCGAGCCCGGAGGGGCGCCGCCGCCCGCAGCGACGGCGAGCAGGCACCCCCCGCACCCCCGCAATCAGCGACACTCACAGGGTCAGTGGGCAGCCGTCACGTCCCGCCAGGCGCCCGGCAGCGCCCCGGCCACGTCCTGGGCGCTGAGGGGGGCCGCTCCCGAGGCCCGGCGGGCGGCGAGGCCGTGGAGGTAGGCCGCGACCGACGCCGCGTCCCGCGGGGCGAGGCCCGCCGCCAGCAGCGAGCCGGCCAGCCCCGACAGCACGTCTCCGCTGCCCGCCGTGGCCAGCCATGCCGTGCCCGTCGGGTTCACCCGTACCGGCACGTCCGGCGACGGGTCCGCGACGAGCGTCGTCGAGCCCTTCAGCAGCACCGTCGCGCCGTACCGGGACGCCAGCTCCCGCACCGCCTCCAGCCGCCGGGCCTCCACGTCCTCGCGGGCGACGCCCAGCAGCGCCGCGGCCTCGCCCGCGTGCGGGGTCAGCACGGTGGGCGCGGGGCGGGTCCGGATCGCGGCGGGGTCGAGCAGGCGCAGCCCGTCCGCGTCGACGAGGACCGGCACGTCCGACGCGAGGACGTCGTCGGCACCCGGCGTGTCGGCGAGACCCGGGCCGATCACCCAGGCCTGCACGCGGCCGGCCTTCCCGGGCGGCCCCTCGTGCACCAGGGTCTCGGGGAAGCGCGCGATCACCGCGTCACCGGCCGGGCCGACGTACCGCACGGCCCCGGCGCCGCCGTGCAGCGCGCCCGCCACGGCGAGGACGGCGGCGCCCGGATAGCGCGCCGATCCGGCGACGAGCCCCACGACGCCCCGCCGGTACTTGTCGCTCTCGACCGCCGGGCGGGGCAACAACCGTGCCACGTCCGCGTGTTGCAGCGCCTCCAGTTCGGGGACCGACGGCAGCAGCTCGTTGAGCCCGATGTCGACGAGCCGTACGGCGCCGGCGTACTCGCGCGCCGGGTCGATCAGCAGCCCCGGCTTGTACGTTCCGAACGTCACCGTCGCGTCGGCCCGCACCGCTTCGCCGGCCACTTCCCCGGTGTCCGCGTCCACACCGCTCGGCAGGTCCACGGCGACGACCACCGCGTCCGATCCGCGGGCCGCCCGCACCACGGGCACGGCGTCCGGCCGCAGCCCGCCGCGGCCGCCGATCCCGGTGATGCCGTCGAGGACGAGGTCGGCCCGTGCGAGGACCTCGAACGGGTCGTCGGCCACCCACCCGCCGGCGCCGGTCAACGCGGCCAGACCGCCCTCGTGGGCGCGCGAGCCGAGCAGGACGGCCGACACTCCCGCGCCGCGCCGGGCGAGCCGGGCGCCCGCGTACAGCGCGTCGCCGCCGTTGTCGCCGGTGCCGATCAGCAGCACCACGCGGGAGCCGTACACCCGGCCGCGGCCCAGCAGTCCGGCGCACGCGGCGGCCAGTCCGGCCGCGGCCCGCTGCATCAGCGCGCCCTCCGGCAGCCTCGCCATCAACGCGGCCTCTGCCGCCCGTACGGTCTGAACGCGGTAAGCGGTACGCATGGGGTCAACCCTCCGCGATCACCACCGCCGACGCCACCCCCGCGTCATGGCTGAGCGAGACGTGCCAGTGCCGTACGCCCAGCTCCGCGGCGCGGGCCGCGACCGTGCCCCGCACCCGGAGCCGGGGCTGCCCGCTCTCCTCGACGTACACCTCCGCGTCCGTCCAGTGCAGGCCGCTCGGCGCGCCGAGCGCCTTGGCGATGGCCTCCTTCGCGGCGAACCGGACGGCGAGCGAGGCGACGCCGCGCCGCTCGCCGCTGGGCAGCAGCAGTTCCCGTTCCAGGAAGAGCCGCTGTGCCATCTGCGGTGTGCGCTCCAGCGCCGCCGCGAACCGGTCGATCTCCGCGACGTCGATCCCCACCCCGATGATCATTCGTTCATTCCGCCGTTCCGCTCGCACACCGCGCGCGCCCCGCGTGTTCCGGGCACGTCACTCCACCGTCACCGACTTGGCCAGGTTCCGCGGCTGGTCCACCTCGTTGCCGCGCGCGGTGGCCAGTTCGCACGCGAAGACCTGCAGCGGCACCGTCGACACCATCGGCTGCAGCAGCACCGGCGTCTGCGGGATGCGGATGAGGTGGTCCGCGTACGGCACGACCGCGTCGTCGCCCTCCTCCGCGATCACGATGGTCCGGGCGCCGCGGGCCCGGATCTCCTGGATGTTCGACACGATCTTGTCGTGGAGGACCGAACGTCCGCGCGGTGAGGGTACGACGACGACCACCGGCAGGTCCTTCTCGATCAGGGCGATGGGGCCGTGCTTGAGCTCGCCCGCGGCGAAGCCCTCGGCGTGCATGTAGGCGAGCTCCTTGAGCTTCAACGCGCCTTCGAGGGCCACCGGGTAGCCGACGTGCCGGCCGAGGAAGAGCACCGTGTCCTTGTCGGCGAGGGAGCGCGCCAGCTCCCGTACCGGCTCCATCGTCTCCAGGACCCTGTCGACGTCCTCGGCGATCCTCGCGAGGTCCCGGACCACCGCGCGGATCTCGTCGCCCCATTTGGTGCCGCGTACCTGCCCCAGGTAGAGCGCGAGCAGGTAGACGGCCACGAGCTGGGTGAGGAAGGCCTTCGTCGAGGCGACCGCCACCTCGGGGCCGGCGTGCGTGTAGAGCACGCCGTCCGACTCGCGCGCGATCGTCGAGCCGTTGGTGTTGCAGATGGCCAGCACCCGGGAGCCCTGCAGACGGGCGTGGCGCAGCGCCATCAGGGTGTCCATGGTCTCGCCGGACTGGGAGACCGCGATCACCAGCGTGCGCTGGTCGAGGATGGGGTCGCGGTAGCGGAACTCGCTCGCCAGCTCCACCTCGCACGGGATGCGGGTCCAGTGCTCGATGGCGTACTTGGCGATGAGGCCCGCGTGGAACGCGGTTCCGCACGCCACGATGACGATCTTGTGGGCTTCGCGCAGGACGTCGTCCGGGATGCGCACCTCGTCGAGGTGCAGCGCCCCCGCGGCGTCGATCCGGCCCAGCAGGGTGTCGGCGACCGCCTTGGGCTGCTCCGCGATCTCCTTCAGCATGAAGTAGTCGTAGCCGCCCTTCTCGGCGGCCGAGGCGTCCCAGTCGACGTGGTAGGCCCGCACCTCGGCGGGCGCCCCGTCGAAGTCGGTGACGCTGATGCCGTCCCGGCGCAGCTCCACGACCTGGTCCTGGCCGAGTTCGATCGCGGAGCGGGTGTGGTCGATGAAGGCGGCCACGTCCGAGGCGAGGAACGCCTCGCCCTCGCCGACGCCCACCACCAGCGGGGAGTTCCGCCGTGCGCCGACGACCACGTCCGGCTGATCGGCGTGCACGGCGACCAGCGTGAAGGCGCCCTGGAGGCGCCGGCAGACCTGCCGCATCGCCTCCGGCAGGTCGGCCACCGAGGAGTGCGCCTCCGCCAGGAGGTGCGCCACGACTTCCGTGTCGGTCTCGGACTCCAGGACGTGGCCGCGCTCGGCCAGCTCGGCCCGCAGCGCAGCGAAGTTCTCGATGATGCCGTTGTGCACGACGGCGACCCGGCCGGCGTTGTCCAGATGGGGATGCGCGTTGGTGTCGGTGGGCCCGCCGTGGGTGGCCCACCGGGTGTGCCCGATGCCCGTCGATCCGCTCGGGAGCGGCCGGCCGATCAGCTCCTTCTCCAGGTTGGAGAGCTTGCCCGCCTTCTTGGCCGCGGCCATCCCACCGTCGGCGAGTACGGCGACACCGGCCGAGTCGTACCCCCGGTACTCCAGCCGCTTGAGCCCGGCGAGCACCACATCAAGCGCCGACTGCCCGCCGACGTAACCCACGATTCCGCACATGTCGGCAGCCTAGGGGCTGTGCGGTGGAGGCGTCGGCAAGCCGGCCCGCGCTCACACCTTCGCCCGGTAGGCCCGCATGGCCAGCGGGTAGGTCACCAGGGCTATGCCCGCCGCCCAGACCAGCGACCACATGACCGGTTCGGCCACCTCGCCGCCGAGGAGCAGCCCGCGGAACGCGTCCGACAGATGGGTGACCGGGTTGACCTCCACCCAGGCCTGGAGCCAGCCGGGCATGGTGTCGACCACGACGAACGCGCTGCTGGTGAAGGTGATCGGGAAGATCAGGGTGAACCCGAACGCCTGTACCTTCTCCGCGTCGCCCGCGAGCATCCCGATGAGTACCGCGCACCACGAGACGGCCGCCGCGAAGAGGATGACCAGCAGGGTCCCGGCGAGGAATCCGCTGAAACCGCCGGTGACCCGGAAGCCGAGCGCCAGACCGAGGCCGATCATGAGGAGGATCGCCCACAGGTGCTTGGCCAGGTCCGCAGTGATCCGGCCGATGAGCGGCGCGGACCGGGCGATCGGCAGGCTCCGCAGCCGGTCGAAGACTCCCTTGGTGAGGTCGGTGTTGAGCGCCATCGCCGTGTAGATGGTCATGAACAGCGTGTTCTGGACGATGATCCCCGGCAGCGCGTATTTCAGATACGCATCGGGAGATCCGGCCATCTGCCCGCCCATCACATAGGTGAAGAGGAACACGAACATGATCGGCGTGATGCTGTAGTCCACCAGCTCCAGCGGGTTGTGCTTGACGGCCACCAGACTCCGCCAGGCCATGGTCGCGGTCTGCCGCACCCCCGCGGCGGGCCGCACCCGGCCGCTCGCACCGACCTGCGCGCCGACGGTCGTGGCGGTCATGCCGAACTCACCACCTTCTCGTAGTCCCGGTCGTCCGGCTCGGAGTCCCCGTCGCCGTCCTTGCCGTCGCCGGGCTCGGCGCGGTGGCCGGTCAGGGCGAGGAAGACCTCGTCGAGGGAGGAGCGGCGCAGGGTCAGTTCACCGACGGCGATACCGGCGCCGTCGAGCCGCCGGACGACCGCGGGCATCAGCTCGGGGTCGTTCACCGGGGCGGTGATCACCTCGCCCTCGATCTGGGTGTGCGGCCCGGCGGCCTCCGCGACGAGCGCGTGCGCGGCGGCCAGTTCCTCGCCCGCCACCGGCCTCAGCTGCAATACCCGTCCCCCCACCTGCGACTTCAACTCGTCGGGCGTGCCCTCGGCGATCACCCGGCCCCTGTCGATCACCACGATGTTGTCGGCCAGCAGATCCGCCTCGTTCAGGTACTGCGTGGTCAGCAGGCAGGTCACCCCTTCGGCGACCAGACCGCGCAGCATGTCCCACAGCTCGCCGCGGCTGCGCGGGTCGAGGCCGGTGGTCGGCTCGTCGAGGAACAGGATCCGCGGCCGTCCGACCAGGCTCGCGGCCAGGTCCAGCCGGCGCCGCATGCCGCCGGAGAACGTCTTCACCGCGCGCCCGGCGGCGTCGGTGAGGTGGAAGCGGTCCAGCAGCTCCGCCGCCCGGGCCCTGGCCTCCCGCCGCGGCATCCCCAGCAGCCGGCCGATGAGCAGCAGGTTCTCCGTGCCGGTCAGGTTCTCGTCGACCGCGGCGTACTGCCCGGTGAGGCCCACCAGGGAGCGCACCACGCCGGCCTCCCGCACCACGTCGTGGCCGGCGACGGTGGCTCTGCCCGCGTCGGGCTGGATCAGGGTGGCGAAGATCCGCACCGCGGTGGTCTTGCCCGCGCCGTTGGGCCCCAGCAGTCCCAGCACGGTGCCCGTGCGGGCCGCGAGGTCCACCCCGGCCAGCGCCTGGGTCTCCTTGAACCGTTTGGCCAGGCCCTCCGCCTGGATCGCGTACGTCATGGGCCGTTCCCCTCGGATCGGGGCCCCTGGGCTCGGGGTCGCGCTTCGCGGACACCGGAACCGGCGCCCACCCTTCCCACAACTGTGACGCACGCCACTGACATTCCACCCCCGGGCGTTCCGGCGCCGCCCGGCGCCCGCCCGGCCACAGTGACCGAGCACACCACCCACGACCCGCCCCGAGGCCCGACAATGGCCAGGTGATCACTTCGCCGCCACGAAGCGCCGCCCACCGCCGGGCGGAGGCCACGCCGTACGTCGACCTCACCCGCGACGAGTGGAGTGCCCTGCGCGACAAGACACCGCTGCCGCTCACCGCCGAGGAGGTCGAGGAGCTCCGCGGTCTCGGCGACGTCATCGACCTCGACGAGGTCCGCGACATCTACCTCCCGCTCTCCCGGCTGCTCAATCTGTACGTGGGGGCCACCGCCAATCTCCGGGGCGCGCTCAACACGTTCCTCGGCGAGAAGAGCGCCCAGCGCGGCACGCCCTTCGTCATAGGGGTGGCCGGGTCCGTGGCCGTCGGCAAGTCCACCGTCGCCCGTCTCCTCCAGGCACTGCTGGCCCGCTGGCCCGAGCACCCGCGCGTCGAGCGGGTCACCACCGACGGGTTCCTGCTCCCGATGAAGGAGCTCCAGGAGCGCGGCCTGATGTCCCGCAAGGGGTTCCCCGAGTCCTACGACCGCCGTGCCCTGACCCGTTTCGTCGCCGACATCAAGGCGGGCAAGGACGAGGTCACCGCCCCGGTCTACTCCCACCTCATCTACGACATCGTCCCCGGGCAGCGCCTTACCGTGCGCCGGCCCGACATCCTGATCGTCGAGGGCATCAACGTCCTGCAGCCGGCACTGCCCGGCAAGGACGGCCGCACCCGTGTCGGCCTCGCCGACTACTTCGACTTCTCGGTGTACGTGGACGCGCGCACCGAGGACATCGAGTCCTGGTACCTCAACCGCTTCCGCAAGCTGCGTGAGACGGCGTTCCAGAACCCCTCCTCGTACTTCCGCAAGTACACGCAGGTCGGTGAGGAGGAGGCGCTGGACTACGCCCGCACGATGTGGCGCACCGTCAACAAGGTGAACCTGCTGGAGAACGTGGCGCCGACGCGCGGCCGTGCGACGCTCGTCGTACGCAAGGGCCCGGACCACAAGGTCCAGCGCCTCTCGCTGCGCAAGCTCTGACCCGAGCCGAAGGGACCGCGTGACGTGCTGCATCTGCGCCTGATAGTGCCGCCGGACCGCACCGACGACGTCGTGCGCACGATCGAGAGGACGGTCGGCACCACCCACCTCGTCGTCCTTCCCGGGGTGGCCCGCGACCCGGTCGGTGACCTGGTGCTGTGCGACGTGGCGCGCGAGGCCGGGGACGGACTGATCGGGGCGCTGCGGGAGCTGGGCATCGACGCCTCCGGCTCGATCGCCGTCGAGGGCATCGACCTGTCGCTGTCGAGCCGTGCCCGGACGGCGGAGAAGGAGGCCCCGGGCGAGGGTGCGGACGCGGTGCTGTGGGAGCACCTGTCGGAGGCCACGCACGAGGAGTCGACGTTCACCGTCACCTACGCCGCGTTCCTCGCCCTCGCGACGATGATCGCCGCGTGCGGGGTGATGCTCGACAACGCGATCCTCATCGTCGGCGCGATGGCGGTGGGCCCGGAGTTCGGTCCGCTCGCGGGCATCTCGACGGCGCTGGTGCAGCGCGCGCCGCGCCTGGTGTGGCGTTCCGTGGTGGCACTGCTGGGCGGGTTCGCCGTGGCGATGGCGCTGACGGCGGGCTTCGCGTGGCTGCTGGACGGGCTGGGCCTGTTCACCAGGGACATGGTGGAGGCGGAGCGCCCGAACACGGGGTTCATCTGGCAGCCGGACTGGATGTCGTTCGTGGTGGCGTTCCTCGCGGGGATCGCCGGCACGCTCTCGCTCACCTCGGCCAAGTCGGGGGCGCTGATCGGCGTGGCGATCTCGGTGACGACGGTGCCGGCGGCGGCGAACGCGGCGGTGGCGTTCAGCTACGAGGACTACGGCCAGACGTGGGGCTCGACGGGCCAGCTGATGGCGAACCTGGGCGGCATCGTCCTGGCCGGCACGCTGACGCTGCTGGTCCAGAAGGCGCTGTGGGCGACGCAGCGCGGCCGGCGCGTCACCTGACCGGCCGGTCCGGGCCCGCCCGCGCCCGCTCGGGCCGGTCCCGGCCCACTCGGGCCCGGACGAGCCGTCCGGGCCCCGGAGGAAAGCAGAAGGGCGCCCCCCCGGACGGGGGCGCCCTTCGCCGCGTACGGGCGTCAGCCGAGGGCCGACTTCACCACGTCGGCGAGACGGCCGGCGACCGCCCGGGCCTGCTCGATGTCGGCGGCCTCGACCATGACGCGCACCAGGGGCTCGGTGCCCGACGGGCGCAGCAGGACGCGTCCGGTGCTGCCCAGCTCTCGCTCGGCCTGGGCGACGGCGTTGCCCAGCTCGGCGGAGGTCTTCACGCGCGACTTGTCCACGTCCGGCACGTTGATGAGGACCTGCGGCAGCCGCTCCATGACGCCGGCCAGGTCGGCCAGCGAGCGGCCGGTGGCCGCGACCCGCGCGGCCAGCATCAGGCCGGTCAGGGTGCCGTCACCGGTGGTGGCGTGGTCCAGCACGATCACGTGCCCGGACTGCTCACCGCCCAGCGCGTAGCCGTGCTCCTTCATGGACTCCAGCACATAGCGGTCACCGACGGCCGTCTGCACCAGCCGCAGGCCCTCGCGCTCCATGGCGAGCTTGAAGCCCAGGTTGGACATCACGGTGGCGACGACGGTGTCGCCGCGCAGGGTGCCGGCCTCGCGCATGGCGAGCGCCAGAACGGCGAGGATCTGGTCCCCGTCGACCTCGGCGCCGGTGTGGTCCACGGCCAGGCAGCGGTCGGCGTCACCGTCGTGGGCGATGCCGAGGTCCGCGCCGTGCTCGACGACGGCCGCCTTCAGCATGTCCAGGTGCGTGGAGCCGCACCCGTCGTTGATGTTGAGCCCGTCCGGGGCGGCACCGATGGTGATCACCTCGGCGCCGGCCTGCTGGAACGCGGCCGGGGACACGCCGGACGCGGCGCCGTGCGCCTCGTCCAGGACGATCTTCAGCCCGTCGATCCGGTTCGGCAGGACGCTCAGCAGGTGGGCGACGTACTGGTCGAAGCCCTCCTTGTAGTCGGCGACGCGACCGACGCCGGCGCCGGTGGGCCGGTCCCAGGGCTCACCGGTGCGGTGCTGCTCGTAGACGGTCTCGATCTTGTCCTCCAGCTCGTCGGCCAGCTTGTGGCCGCCGCGCGCGAAGAACTTGATGCCGTTGTCCGGCATGGCGTTGTGGCTGGCGGAGAGCATCACGCCGAGGTCGGCCCCGAGGGCCCCGGTGAGGTACGCGACCGCGGGGGTCGGCAGCACGCCGACGCGCATGACGTCGACGCCCGCGCTGGCGAGCCCCGCCACGACTGCCGCCTCCAGGAACTCTCCCGACGCGCGCGGGTCACGCCCGACCACGGCGGTCGGCCGATGTCCTTCAAAGGTGCCCGCTTCGGCGAGCACGTGCGCCGCAGCGACCGACAGGCCGAGCGCGAGCTCCGCCGTCAGATCCGCGTTTGCGACACCGCGCACACCGTCCGTGCCGAAGAGTCGTCCCACAGCTGTCCTCCGAGTTACTCCGAAAATGCAAGCCTGCGAGCGCCTGTTGCCCATATGCGCCCGAGGTCGAGGAAAAACGTACGCCCCGGCAGCACGGAGGTGCCGCCGGGGCGTACGTACGAAGCAGACCGAGCAGGCGATTAGCGCTTGCTGTACTGCGGGGCCTTGCGGGCCTTCTTCAGACCGGCCTTCTTGCGCTCGACGGCACGGTCGTCGCGGCTCAGGAAGCCGGCCTTCTTCAGCGGGCCGCGGTTGTTGTCCACGTCCGCCTCGTTCAGCGCGCGGGCCACGCCGAGGCGCAGGGCGCCGGCCTGGCCGGAGACGCCGCCACCCGAGATGCGGGCGATGACGTCGTAGCGGTTGTCGAGCTCGAGCACCTTGAAGGGCTCGTTGACTTCCTGCTGGTGCACCTTGTTCGGGAAGTAGTCCTCGAGGGTGCGACCGTTGATCTTCCACTTGCCGGTGCCCGGGACGATCCGGACGCGGGCGATGGCGTTCTTGCGGCGGCCCAGGCCGGCGGCCGGCTGCGGGTCGCCGAAGCGCGACGCCAGGGACTCCGAGGTGTACTCGCCCTCAACGGGGACCTCGGACTCGAAGGTGGTGACCTCGGCGTAGGTCTCCTCGCCCTCGATGGGGTTCTCAACAGTGGTCTCGGCCACGATGCTCCTCAGATTCTTTTCGTCTTAGGGGGTGGCCGGACTTACTGCGCGACCTGGGTGATCTCGAACGGGACCGGCTGCTGAGCAGCGTGCGGGTGGTTCTCGCCCGCGTAGACCTTCAGCTTCGAGAGCATCTGACGGCCCAGGCTGTTCTTGGGGAGCATGCCCTTGACGGCCTTCTCGATGGCCTTCTCGGGGCTCTTCTCGAGCAGCTCGTCGTAACGGACGGAGCGCAGACCACCCGGGTAGCCGGAGTGGCGGTACGCCATCTTCTGGGTCCGCTTGTTGCCGGACAGGTGCACCTTCTCCGCGTTGATGATGATGACGAAGTCACCAGCGTCAACGTGCGGCGCGTAGATCGGCTTGTGCTTGCCCCGGAGAAGGGTAGCGGCGGTGGTCGCCAGACGGCCCAGGACGATGTCCTGCGCGTCGATGATGTGCCACTGGCGCGTCACATCGCCGGGCTTGGGGCTGTACGTACGCACGGTCGTAGCCTTCGCTTCTTCAGTGATGGGGTTCCCCGGACCCCGAGGGTCCAGAGAAAGGTCCTGACAAGGCCACCCGGACGATCACGACAGCCTTGACCGCACGTCGGGGACGCAACCCGAGTGCCAGTCGCTGGTCATCGGCCCGGTGGACCGGCGTAAGGGCCCCTCACGTGAGAACGAGCAAGCCAATACGCATAACGAACCAGAAGAATACCCGTGCGGCCCCGGCCGGGTCAAAACCGCCCGCCCGGCCCGGGTCGTGCCTGCTCGCGCCGGTCCGCTACCGCACCCGGTCCACCCGGCGCTCGTCCCACACCGGGCCGGGCGTTTCCCGGACCACGCCGTCCGCGCCGAAGACCAGGTACCGGTCGAACGAGCGAGCGAACCAGCGGTCGTGGGTGACGGCCAGTACCGTCCCCTCGTACCCCTCCAGGCCGTCCTGGAGGGCCTCGGCCGACTCCAGGTCCAGGTTGTCGGTCGGCTCGTCCAGCAGGAGCGCGGTCGTCCCCGCGAGTTCCAGGAGCAGGATCTGGAACCTGGCCTGCTGACCGCCCGAGAGCCGCTCGAAGGCCTGGTCGCCCTGGCGCTCCAGCTCGTACCGCCGCAGGGCCGACATGGCCCCGCCCCGGTCCTTCGCGTGCTCGGTCCACAGGATGTCGACCAGCGTGCGGCCCTCCAGCCCGGGATGGGCGTGCGTCTGCGCGAAGTGCCCCGGCACGACCCGCGCACCCAGCTTCCACTCGCCCGTGTGCGCCACCGAGGGATCACCCGCCAGCAGTCGCAGGAAGTGCGACTTGCCGGAGCCGTTCGAGCCCAGGACGGCGACCCGCTCCCCGTAGAAGACCTCCAGCGAGAACGGCTTCATCAGGCCCGTCAGCTCCAGACCGGAGCAGGTCAGCGCGCGCACCCCGGTGCGGCCGCCGCGCAGCCGCATGCGGATGTCCTGCTCGCGCGGCGGCTCCGGCGGCGGTCCGGCCTCCTCGAACTTCCGCAGCCGGGTCTGCGCCGCGGCGTACCGGGACGCCATCTCATGGCTGACCGACGCCGCCTGCCGCAGGTTGATCACCAGCCGCTTCAGCTGCGCGTGCTTCTCCTCCCAGCGGCGCTTCAGCTCCTCGAAGCGGGCGAACCGCTCCCTGCGCGCCTCGTGGAACGTGCCGAAGCCGCCGCCGTGCACCCAGACGTCCGACCCCGCCGGGCCGGGCTCCACGGCCACGATCCGCCCGGCGGCCCGCGCCAGCAGCTCCCGGTCGTGGGAGACGAACAGCACGGTCTTGCGGGTCTCGGCCAGCCGCTCCTCCAGCCAGCGCTTGCCCGGGACGTCCAGGTAGTTGTCCGGCTCGTCCAGCAGCAGGACCTCTTCGGGGCCGCGCAGCAGCGCCTCCAGCACCAGCCGCTTCTGCTCACCGCCGCTGAGCGTGCGCACCGCGCGGAACTGTGCCTTCTCGTACGGCACCCCCAGCGCCGCCGTGGTGCACATGTCCCACAGGGTCTCGGCCTCGTACCCGCGGGCCTCCGCCCAGTCGCTGAGCGCCTGCGCGTACCGCATCTGCGCGGCCTCGTCGTCGACCGTCATGATCAGGTGCTCGGCCTCGTCCACCGCGGCCGCCGCCTCCCTGATCCGCGCGGGCGCGACCGAGACCAGCAGGTCCCGCACGGTCCGCTCGTCCCGCACCGACCCCACGAACTGCGGCATCACGCCCAGTCCGCCCGAGACGGTCACCGCCCCGCCGTGCGGCTGGAGCTCGCCCGAGATCAGCCGGAGCAGCGTCGTCTTGCCTGCGCCGTTGGCGCCGACGAGGGCCGCGACCGCGCCTTCCCCCACCCTGAACGACACGTCCCCGAGGAGCACCCGCCCGTCCGGCAGGCAGTACTCCAGATGCGCGACCTCCACATGTCCCATGGGCCGCATTGTCGCCGGGGATCAGCCCCCATCCCAACCGGTCTAGGATGCGCGGCATGAGCTTTGGGGGACCCCAGTGGGGGCAGCAGCCGCCGCACGGCAGTGATCCGTACGGCCGGGATCCGTACGAGCAGCGGCAGAACGCGTTCGGTGGCTCCGACACGCCGGACTGGGGCGCCCTGGCCGACGCGTCGGCCGCCCGGGCCCGCCGCAGGCGCTGGATGATCGTCGGAGGTGCCGCCCTGGGCACTGTCGCGGTCGGCACGATCATCGCCGTCGCGATCGTCTCCACCAACGGCGACAGCGACGCCAAGGCGTCCGACAACCTCAACAGCACCGCCCCCGTGCTGCCGGACGACACCAGCAAGCCGCAGCCGTCGTTCTCCTCGGTCGCTCCCCCGCCCCCGCCGAACCCCAAGGAGTTCATCTCCGACAAGAAGAAGGACAAGGCGCCGCTCAGCGCCGAGTCCCTCTTCCCCGGCAAGCGGCTCACGATGGGCGAGCGGGTCTACCAGAAGGGCTCCACGGCCTCCACCACCAACTGCGCGGCGGTCACGCAGGGCGGTCTGGGCACGGTCCTGGAGAAGAACGGCTGCACGCGCGTCATCCGCGCCACCTACGAGAAGGACGGCGTCGCCATCACCGTCGGCGTCGCGGTCTTCGACACCGAGGCGGCGGCGGTCAAGGCCAAGGAGCAGGCGCAGGGCGGTATCGCCCCGCTGGCCGGCTCCGGGATCAAGGACTTCTGCCGCGCCACCGTCTGCCTGCGCCGCGCCAACTCGCTCGGCCGGTACGCCTACTTCACCCAGGCAGGCTGGAGCAGCGGCAAGAAGGTGACCAAGGCCGACGAGCTCGTCTTCAAGGCCAGCGACGACCTCGGCACCTTCGCGTTCAACCAGATCTACGCCCGCGGCCGCACCCAGGCGTCAGCAGCAGCCACCGCTCCCGCGACCGGGCAGTGACCGCTTGTTGCGGGCCTCCAGGTTGCGGGCGGCCAGCAACGCGTCGTCCGGGTAGCCGACTTCCTCGAGGGTGAGGCCGTGCGGCCGGACGACGTGCACGGCCGAGTCCCGCACACCGGCGGCCAGCACCTTGCCCGGCCAGTCGGCCGGCCGGTGGCCGTCGCCGACGAAGAGCAGGGCGCCCACCAGCGAGCGCACCATGTTGTGGCAGAAGGCGTCGGCCCGCACGGTCGCCTCCAGCACCCCCGACGGAAGCCGCTCCCAGCGCAGCTCCTGCAGGGTGCGGATGGTCGTGGCCCCGTCGCGCCGCTTGCAGTACGCGGCGAAGTCGTGCTCGCCGACCAGCCGCTCGGCGGCCTCGTTCATCGCGTCCACGTCCAGCGGCCAGTCGTGCCACAGCACATGGCCGCGCAGCAGCGGGTCGACGCCGCCGGGGTTGTCGGTGACGCGGTAGGCGTACCGGCGCCAGATCGCCGAGAACCGGGCGTTGAAGCCGCTCGGTGCCTCCTCGACCTTCCAGATCCGCACGTCGTGCGCGAGGCGACCGGCCAGCCGCCGCAGCAGCTTGTCGCGGTGCTCGGCCCAGACGGCCTCGGGCAGGTCGACATGGGCCACCTGGCCGCGCGCGTGCACCCCCGCGTCCGTGCGGCCCGCGACGGTCAGCTCGTAGGTCTCGGCCGACCGCGTCACCGTGCGCAGGGCGTCCTCGATCTCGCCCTGCACGGTCCGCTGCCCGCCGGCCTGCTTGGCCCAGCCGTGGAAGTCCTTGCCGTCGTACGACAGGTCCAGCCGTACCCGTACGAAGCCGGGCTCCACCTCATCGCTCACGCGACAGATCCTCTCAAAGCAGTGCAATGCGGAACGGGCCCGCCCCCGTGAGGGAGCGGACCCGTCCGTCAGCCTTGTCGGCAGACGCGTCAGGCGTCCTTCGACTCCTCGGCCGGAGCCTCGGCGGCGTCCTCGGCCTTGGTGTCCTCGGCGGCCTTGGCCTCCTCGGACTCCTTCACCGCGCGCTTGGTCGCGGCCTCGGCCTCGGCGACGGTCGCCTTCTTCGCGATCTCACCCTCGACCAGCTCGATGACCGCCATCGGGGCGTTGTCGCCACGACGGTTACCGATCTTGGTGATGCGGGTGTAGCCACCCGGGCGCTCGGCGTAGCGCGGAGCGATCTCGGTGAAGAGCGTGTGGACGACGCCCTTGTCCGTGATCGTCTGCAGCACGAGGCGACGGTTGTGGATGTCGCCCTTCTTCGCCTTGGTGATCAGACGCTCGGCGACCGGACGCAGGCGACGGGCCTTGGCCTCGGTCGTGGTGATGCGGCCGTGCTCGAACAGCGACTTCGCGAGGTTCGCGAGAAGCAGCTTCTCGTGCGCGGCGCTGCCGCCCAGACGGGCACCCTTGGCGGGCTTCGGCATGGTGTTTCTCCTTGTGATCTGCACCGGCCGTATCAGGTACCGGTGTCAGGGCCCCGCAGGCGGACGCCTGCGGGCAGCAATCAGTACTGCTCGGTCTCGACGAAGCCGGCGTCGGCGTCGTCGTCCGCGCCGAAGGCGTCGGCGGCGGCGGTCGGGTCGAACCCGGGCGGGCTGTCCTTGAGGGCCAGGCCCATGCCGGCCAGCTTCGCCTTGACCTCGTCGATCGACTTCGCGCCGAAGTTGCGGATGTCGAGCAGGTCGGCCTCGGAGCGGGCGACGAGCTCACCCACGGAGTGGATGCCCTCACGCTTGAGGCAGTTGTACGAGCGGACGGTGAGCTCGAGCTCCTCGATCGGCAGCGCGAGGTCGGCGGCCAGGGCGGCGTCCGTCGGGGACGGGCCCATGTCGATGCCCTCGGCGTCGATGTTGAGCTCACGCGCCAGACCGAACAGCTCGACCAGGGTCTTGCCGGCGGACGCCATGGCGTCGCGCGGGCGCATGGCCTGCTTGGTCTCGACGTCGACGATCAGCTTGTCGAAGTCGGTGCGCTGCTCGACTCGGGTCGCCTCGACCTTGTAGGTGACCTTGAGGACCGGCGAGTAGATGGAGTCGACCGGGATGCGGCCGATCTCCTGGCCGACCTGCTTGTTCTGCACGGCGGAGACGTAGCCGCGGCCGCGCTCGACGGTCAGCTCCATCTCCAGCTTGCCCTTGCCGTTGAGCGTGGCGAGGACCAGGTCGGGGTTGTGCACCTCGACACCGGCCGGCGGGGCGATGTCCGCGGCGGTGACCAGGCCGGGGCCCTGCTTGCGCAGGTACATCACGACCGGCTCGTCGTGCTCCGAGGAGACGACCAGCTGCTTGATGTTGAGGATGAGGTCGGTGACGTCCTCCTTGACGCCCGGCACGGTGGTGAACTCGTGCAGGACACCGTCGATGCGGATGGACGTGACAGCCGCACCCGGGATCGAGGAGAGGAGCGTACGGCGGAGGCTGTTACCGAGCGTGTAGCCGAAGCCCGGCTCCAGCGGCTCGATGACGAACCGCGAGCGGTACTCGTCGACAACCTCTTCGGTCAGCGAAGGACGCTGAGCGATCAGCATGGTGTGTTTCCTTCAGTCGTGGACGCCCGCTATTTGACGTCCTCGGATAGTGCAAGGGTACGGGCGGCACGCCCCAGAAGAGCCGTACCGCCCGAGAATCCCTGCGAAAGCAGCCGTGCGTCAGACGCGGCGGCGCTTGGGGGGACGGCAGCCGTTGTGCGGCGTGGGGGTGACGTCCTGGATCGAGCCGACCTCGAGGCCGGTGGCCTGGAGGGAGCGGATCGCGGTCTCACGGCCGGAGCCGGGACCCTTGACGAAGACGTCGACCTTGCGCATGCCGTGCTCCTGCGCGCGGCGGGCGGCCGACTCGGCGGCCATCTGCGCGGCGAAGGGGGTGGACTTGCGCGAGCCCTTGAAGCCGACGTGGCCGGCGGAGGCCCAGGAGATCACGTTGCCGGTCGGGTCCGTGATGGACACGATCGTGTTGTTGAACGTGCTCTTGATGTGCGCGTGGCCGTGAGCGACGTTCTTCTTTTCCTTGCGGCGCACCTTCTTGGCAGCGCCCTGACGTCCCTTGGGGGGCATGTCTTAACTCCTACGGGAGGTGGTCGGTCCTACAGCGAAGACCGCTGATGAGCGTCCGCTGTGGACTACTTCTTGCCCGGCTTCTTCTTACCGGCGATGGCGCGACGCGGGCCCTTGCGGGTACGGGCGTTCGTGCTGGTGCGCTGGCCGTGGACCGGCAGACCGCGGCGGTGACGCAGACCCTGGTAGCAGCCGATCTCGACCTTGCGGCGGATGTCGGCCTGGATCTCACGACGGAGGTCACCCTCGGTCTTGATGTTGTTGTCCACGTACTCGCGGATCTTGACCAGGTCCTCTTCGGCCAGGTCACGAACGCGGGTGTTCGGGTTCACACCGGTGGAGGCGAGGGTCTCCTTCGCCAGGGTGCGGCCGATACCGAAGACGTAGGTGAGTGCGACCTCCACGCGCTTGTCGCGCGGGATGTCAACACCGGAAACGCGTGCCATTCAATGGCTCCTGTGTTTTTCGGGGGTCTTCCGCAGTACCGGTCCGTGATCGCCGACCCTTCCCTTCCGGGCGAGTGGTACGACCAGGTCCCCGGCCCCCGCCGGAGGTACCGCCGACCCTGTCAGGGCTTGGCGGGTACTGCGTATGTACGAATTACTTGCGTCGCGCGAAGAACTGCGAGGTGCAGGTCGGCGTGCGTCAGCCCTGGCGCTGCTTGTGGCGCAGGTTGTCGCAGATGACCATGACCCGGCCGTGACGGCGGATCACCTTGCACTTGTCGCAGATCTTCTTGACGCTCGGCTTGACCTTCATGGGATGTGAGGTTCTCCGGGTCAGTGCCACCACCCGCGCGGAAGCGGGGTGCGGGCAAGATCTACTTGTACCGGTAGACGATCCGGCCACGCGTCAGGTCGTACGGAGACAGCTCCACGACGACCCGGTCATCCGGGAGGATGCGGATGTAGTGCATGCGCATCTTGCCGCTGATGTGCGCGAGGACCTTGTGACCGTTCTGGAGCTCCACCTTGAACATGGCGTTCGGCAGGGACTCGATCACGGTGCCCTCGATTTCGATGGCACCTTGCTTCTTGGCCACGCTTCGCCCTTCGAATCGGCTACCTTGATCGACTCTCGCCTCCGAGTGCGGACACACGGGTACACGAGAGCCGACGCATCAGTCTACGCCAGGCCATTCGAAAAGACGAATTGAGTAGTGTGCCCGCCGCGGGTGATCGTTACTCGGCGGCTCATGCCAGCGGGTCGGGAGCCGCCGTCACACCCAGCTCGGCCAGCTTCGCCCTGCCGCCGTCGGGGGCGGTCAGTACCAGGGGGCCCTGCTCCGTCAGGGCGACCGAGTGCTCCCAGTGGGAGGACCAGGTGCCGTCCGTCGTGATGACGGTCCAGTCGTCCTCCAGGACCTCCGTGCGCGGCGTGCCGAGCGACACCATCGGCTCGATCGCCAGGCAGAAGCCGGGCACCAGCTTCGGGCCCTTGCCGCGCTTGCGGGAGACGTAGTTCAGCAGGTGCGGGTCCATGTGCATCTCGGTGCCGATGCCGTGGCCGCCGTACTCCTCGATGATCCCGTACTTGCCCAGGCTGTGGTCGCCCACGGCGGGCCGCGGCTGGCGCTTGATGTACGACTCGATGGCCTTGGAGATGTCCACGAGGCGGTTGCCGAGCTTCATGGCGGCGATACCGGCCCACATGGACTCCTCGGTCACCCGGGAGAGCTCCAGGAGCTCCGGCGCGTGACCGGACCCCACGAACGCCGTGTAGGCGGCGTCACCGTGCCAGCCGTCGACGATCGCGCCGCAGTCGATCGAGATGATGTCGCCGTCCTTGAGGACGACGTCCTCGCTCGGGATGCCGTGGACGACGACCTCGTTCACCGAGGTGCAGATCGTCGCGGGGAACCCGCCGTACCCGAGGAAGTTCGACTTGGCGCCGTGGTCGGCGATCACCTTGCGGGCGACCTCGTCCAGGTCCTTCGTCGTGGCACCGGGGACGGCCGCCTCGCGCGTCGCCGCGTGGATGGCGGCGACGACCAGCCCCGCCTCGCGCATCTTCGCGATCTGCTCGGGAGTCTTGATCTGCACCATGACGGCTGACGCCTTTCGGAGGGACGGAACCGATGTTCCGGGAGTACGGCTGACCCCCACCACGATACGGCCGTCGTGGACCCGTCACGTCCCGTACAAGACTCCGGCCGCGGTGCCCACCAGGGGGCACCGCGGCCGGAGCACGAGCAGCAGGGGTACTACGCGGCCTTCTCGCCCCGCAGCGCCTCCATGGCCCGCTCGGTCACGTCGTGGACCTTTCCGAGCGCGGAGATGGTCACCACGAGGCCCTGGGCCTTGTAGTAGTCGATGATCGGCTCGGTCTGCGTGTGGTAGACCTCGAGCCGCTTGCGCACGGTCTCCTCGGAGTCGTCGTCGCGCTGGTACAGCTCGCCGCCGCAGACGTCGCAGACACCTTCCGTCTTGGGCTGCGAGTACGTCACGTGGAAGACGTGCGCGCTGTCGTTGCGGCAGATGCGACGGCCGGCGATCCGCTTGACCACCTCGTCCTCGGGGACCTCCAGGTCCAGGACGGCGTCCAGCTTCATGCCCTCGGTCTCGAGCATCCGGTCGAGCGCCTCGGCCTGGGCGACGTTCCGCGGGAAGCCGTCCAGCAGGAAGCCGTTCTCGGCGTCCGGCTGCTCCATGCGGTCCTTGGCCATGCCGATGGTGACCTCGTCGGGTACGAGGTTGCCGGCGTCCATGTACGACTTGGCCTGCTTGCCCAGCTCCGTGCCCTGACTGATGTTGGCGCGGAACAGGTCGCCCGTGGAGATGTGCGGAATCGACAGGTTCTTGGCAAGGAACGCAGCCTGCGTTCCCTTGCCGGCACCGGGCGGCCCGACGAGGACGATTCGCATCAGCGGAGGAACCCTTCGTAATTGCGCTGCTGGAGCTGGCTCTCGATCTGCTTCACGGTCTCCAGCCCCACACCCACGATGATGAGGATGCTCGTCCCGCCGAACGGGAAGTTGGCATTGGCGCCACCGAAGCCTGCCAACGCCATCGTCGGCACAAGAGCGATCAGACCCAGATACAGCGAGCCCGGCCAAGTGATCCGGTTGAGCACGTAGCTCAGATACTCGGCAGTAGGTCGACCAGCCCGGATACCCGGGATGAAGCCACCATACTTCTTCATGTTGTCCGCGACTTCCTCGGGGTTGAACGAAATCGCCACGTAGAAGAAGGCGAAGAAGACGATCAGGAGGAAGTAGACGGTGATGTAGTAGGGGTGGTCACCCTTCACGAAGTGGGCTTCGATCCAGGTCTTCCAGCCCGAGGTGGAGCTCGAGAACTGGGCGATCAAGGCCGGGATGTAGAGCAGCGACGAGGCGAAGATGACAGGAATCACACCTGCCTGGTTCACCTTGAGCGGGATGTAAGTGGACGTACCGCCGTAGGACCTGCGGCCGATCATGCGCTTCGCGTACTGGACCGGGATGCGGCGCTGGGCCTGCTCGACGAAGACGACGAGGGCCACCATCACGAAGCCGATCAGGATGACGGTGCCGAACTCGATCCAGCCCTGGGCGAGCTTGCCGCTCTCCTTGATGGCCCAGAGGGCGCCCGGGAAGCCGGCGGCGATCGAGATGAACATCAGGATCGACATGCCGTTGCCGATGCCGCGGTCGGTGACGAGCTCACCGAGCCACATGACGACGGCGGTACCCGCGGTCATCGTGATGACCATGACGCTGGTGACGAAGATCGACTGGTCCGGGACGACCTGGTCGGCCACCGTGCAGCCGCTGAAGATGGCGCCGGTACGGGCCGTCGCCACCAGACCGGTGCCCTGCAGGATCGCGAGCGCGATCGTCAGGTAGCGCGTGTACTGCGTGATCTTGGCGGTGCCGGCCTGCCCCTCCTTCTTGAGGGCCTCGAGGCGCGGGATGACCACGGTCAGCAGCTGCAGGATGATGCTCGCCGTGATGTACGGCATGATGCCGAGCGCGAAGATGGTGATCTGCAGAAGCGCCCCGCCGCTGAACAAGTTCACCAGGCCGAGCAGGCTGTTGCCGCCCTTACTCGCCTCGTCCACACACTGCTGGACGGACTGGTAGTCGACTCCGGGGACCGGAATGTGGGCCCCGAGCCGGTAGATCACGATGATGCCCAGCGTGAAGAGCAGCTTCTTGCGCAGGTCGGGCGTCTTGAACGCCCGGGCGAACGCGGTGAGCACGGTGCCTCCTGCGACCCCCGCGTTGCGCGCGTGAGGGTGACGGTTTGGTATGTGAGTAGATACAAACCCGGCAGTCTCACGCCACGAGAGCAGACTGCCGGGGACACTAACAGCGGCTACCATACCCGGCCGCCACGCCCGCGTGAAACGTCGCTGAGGCACGTCAACCGCCGGTCCGGAGATTCCTCCGAACGCGATCGCCTCACCCCGCGTCCCCGGCCGCTGACCGGAAGTCACCGGAGTCGCCGCGTCCGTGGGGACGACTCCCCGTTCCCGCGCCGCACTTCCGACGCCGCTCAGAGGGCCCTGGAGCGTCACCGGTCCCCGCGGCGCGCGTGCGGGTCCTCCCGGGCCCACGAGGCCGCTCAAGGGCGGCCGGGAGCGCCATGCCCACCGAAAGGCCCCTGGGAGCACGAAAAAAGCCCGGCCGACGCCCACGAGGGGCGCCGACCGGGCCTCTGTCTGTCAGACCGGGACTCAGACGAGCTCGGTGACGGTGCCGCCGGCGGCGGCAATCTTCTCCTTGGCGGAGCCGGAGACGGCGTCAACCGAAACCTGCAGCGCCACGGAGATCTCGCCCTGGCCCAGGACCTTGACGAGCTGGTTCTTGCGCACCGCGCCCTTGGCGACCAGGTCGGCCACCGTGACCTCGCCACCCTGCGGGTAGAGCGCGGCCAGCTTGTCCAGGTTCACGACCTGGTACTCGGTGCGGAACGGGTTCTTGAAGCCCTTGAGCTTCGGGAGACGCATGTGGAGGGGCATCTGCCCACCCTCGAAGCGCTCCGGAACCTGGTAGCGGGCCTTGGTGCCCTTGGTACCACGACCGGCCGTCTTACCCTTCGACGCCTCACCACGACCGACACGGGTCTTGGCGGTCTTGGCGCCGGGGGCGGGACGGAGGTTGTGGACCTTCAGCGGGTTCTGCTCCGCCATGTCAGTCGACCTCCTCGACCGTCACGAGGTGGCGGACGGTGTGCACCATGCCGCGGAACTCGGGGCGGTCCTCCTTGACGACCTGCGTGTTGATTCCCTTGAGACCGAGGGAACGCAGGGTGTCGCGGTGGTTCTGCTTGCTGCCGATGTACGACTTCGTCTGCGTGATCTTGAGGCGAGCCATTACGCACCCGCCCCGGCACGCGCACGGAGGAGAGCCGCGGGGGCGACGTCCTCGAGGGGCAGACCACGGCGAGCCGCGATCTCCTCGGGACGCTGCAGGCCCTTGAGGGCCGCCACGGTCGCGTGCACGATGTTGATCGCGTTGTCGGAGCCCAGGGACTTCGACAGGATGTCGTGAACGCCGGCGCACTCGAGCACGGCACGCACCGGGCCACCGGCGATAACACCGGTACCGGGGGAAGCCGGCTTGAGCAGGACGACGCCCGCGGCCTTCTCACCCTGGATCGGGTGCGGGATGGTGCCCTGGATACGGGGGACCTTGAAGAAGTGCTTCTTGGCCTCCTCCACACCCTTGGCGATGGCGGCCGGCACCTCCTTGGCCTTGCCGTAACCGACACCCACGGTGCCGTCACCGTCGCCCACCACGACCAGCGCGGTGAAGCTGAAGCGACGACCACCCTTCACAACCTTGGCGACACGGTTGATCGCGACAACGCGCTCAACGTAAGCGGTCTTCTCGGCGGCAGCTGCGCCGCCGTCACGGCCCTTCCGGTCCCGCCGCTCGCCGCCACCGGCACCGCTTCCGCGGCGCTGGGGTCCAGCCATTGGAATTACCTCTCTTCGTTTTCCGCTGAGCTACGGAACCGGCTCAGAACTTCAGGCCGGCTTCGCGGGCGGCGTCCGCCAGGGCGGCGATGCGCCCGGCGTACCTGTTGCCGCCACGGTCGAACACGACAGCCTCGATGCCGGCGGCCTTGGCACGCTCGGCCACGAGCTGGCCGACCTGCTTCGCCTTCGCCGACTTGTCGCCTTCGCCGCCGCGGATGGACGAGTCCAGGGTCGACGCCGACGCGAGGGTGTGACCCGCGATGTCGTCGATGACCTGGGCGGTGATGCCGCGGTTGGAGCGCGTGACGACCAGGCGCGGACGCTCGGTCGTACCCGCGATCTTCTTGCGGATGCGGATGTGGCGACGCTTCAGAGCAGCGCCCTTGTAGGCCTTGCCCTTGGCAATCTTCACGCCGTATGCCATGGCTTACTTACCAGCCTTTCCGACCTTGCGGCGGATGACCTCACCCGCGTACTTCACGCCCTTGGCCTTGTAGGGGTCGGGCTTGCGAAGCTTGCGGATGTTCGCGGCGACCTCGCCGACCTTCTGCTTGTCGATGCCCTCGACCGAGAACTTGGTCGGCGACTCGACCTTGAAGGAGATGCCCTCGGGGGCCTCCACCAGGATCGGGTGGCTGTAGCCGAGCTGGAACTCCAGGTTGGAGCCCTTCGCGGCAACGCGGTAACCGACACCGCTGATCTCGAGCGCCTTCGTGTACCCCTGGGTCACACCGGTGATCATGTTGGCCACCAGCGTGCGGGACAGGCCGTGGAGGGCCTTGTTCTGACGCTCGTCGTTGGGACGGGTGACGTTGAGAACGCCGTCCTCACCCTTAACGATCTCGATCGGCGCGGCAACGGTGTGCGACAGGGTGCCCTTGGAACCCTTCACCGTGACCGTGCGGCCCTCGATGGTGACGTCCACGCCGGCGGGAACCGTGATGGGGAGCTTGCCAATACGCGACATTAGCTTTTCCTCCGTTCCCGACTACCAGACGTAGGCGAGGACTTCCCCACCCACGCCCTTCTTCTGCGCCTGCTGGCCGGTCAGGAGACCGTGGGACGTGGAGATGATCGCCACGCCCAGGCCGCCGAGGACCTTCGGCAGGTTGGTGGACTTCGCGTAAACCCGGAGGCCGGGCTTCGAGATCCGCTTGATGCCCGCGATGGAGCGCTCACGGTTCGGACCGAACTTGAGCTCGAGAACGAGGTTCTTGCCGACCTCGGCGTCCTCGACCTTCCAGCCCGTGATGAAGCCCTCCTGCTGGAGGATTTCCGCGATGTGAGACTTGATCTTGCTGTGCGGCATCGTCACGGAGTCGTGGTACGCCGAGTTCGCGTTACGCAGACGCGTGAGCATGTCTGCGATCGGATCAGTCATGGTCATGAATTGGCCTTCGGCCTCTCTCGCCGGGGTTTCCTGTATGCGCCATCCCTCTCCCCACTCACTGGCGGGACGGGTGCGGTGCGGGGACCTACGGCGTAGTAAGTCGGTCAGGGCGGCAGGCGCCCAACCCCACAAGCCTACGACATGCGGGGAAGGGCTCCTGCCGACCGGATGCTTACCGAGAGCCCGGCAAACAACCCAAGTGGGTTGTTACCAGGAGCTCTTGGTCACGCCCGGCAGCTCGCCACGGTGAGCCATCTCACGGAGGCACACGCGGCACAGGCCGAACTTGCGGTAGACGGAGTGCGGACGACCGCAGCGCTGGCAGCGGGTGTACGCGCGCACGCCGAACTTGGGCTTGCGGGCAGCCTTCGCGATGAGAGCCTTCTTCGCCATCTCGCTTACGCCTCCTTGAACGGGAAGCCGAGGTGACGGAGGAGCGCGCGGCCCTCTTCGTCGTTGGTCGCCGTGGTCACCACGGTGATGTCCATACCCCGGACACGGTCGATCTTGTCCTGGTCGATCTCGTGGAACATGACCTGCTCCGTGAGACCGAAGGTGTAGTTGCCACGGCCGTCGAACTGCTTCGGGGACAGACCACGGAAGTCGCGGATGCGCGGGAGCGCGAGCGACAGGGTGCGGTCCAGGAACTCCCACATGCGGTCGCCACGGAGCGTGACGTGGGCACCGATCGGCTGGCCCTCACGCAGCTTGAACTGCGCGATGGACTTGCGGGCCTTGGTGACGGCCGGCTTCTGACCGGTGATCGTGGTGAGGTCCTTGATGGCACCCTCGATCAGCTTGGAGTCGCGGGCGGCGTCGCCCACACCCATGTTGACCACGATCTTGACGAGGCCGGGAACCTGCATGACGTTCTCGTACGAGAACTCCTCACGCAGCTTGCCCGCGATCTCCTCGCGGTACTTCGTCTTGAGACGCGGAGTGGTGGTGGTAGCCATCAGATGTCCTCACCCGTCCGCTTGGCAACGCGGATCTTGTTGCCCTCGTCGTCGAAGCGGTAACCGACGCGGGTCACGACCTTCTTGCCGTCCTTCTCAACGACCAGCTGGACGTTGGAGACGTGGATCGGCGCCTCGGTGGTGACGATGCCGCCGGCCTGCGACGCACGGCCCGGCTGGTTGGCCTTGGTGTGCTTCTTGACCCGGTTGACACCCTCGACCAGGACGCGGTCCTCGCGGGGGAAGGCCGCGATGACCTTGCCCTGCTTGCCCTTGTCCTTACCGGTGATGACCTGGACCAGGTCGCCCTTCTTGATCTTCATGCTTACAGCACCTCCGGCGCGAGCGAGATGATCTTCATGAACTTCTTCTCGCGCAGCTCACGGCCCACCGGGCCGAAGATACGGGTGCCGCGAGGGTCGCCGTCGTTCTTCAGAATGACGGCGGCGTTCTCGTCGAAGCGGATGTACGAGCCGTCCTGGCGGCGGCGCTCCTTGACGGTGCGAACGATGACCGCCTTGACGACGTCACCCTTCTTCACGTTGCCACCGGGGATCGCGTCCTTGACGGTGGCGACGATGACGTCACCGATGCCCGCGTAGCGGCGACCGGAACCACCGAGCACACGGATGCAAAGGATCTCCTTCGCACCAGTGTTGTCGGCGACACGCAGTCGCGACTCCTGCTGGATCACGTCTATCTCCTGATTGTCTGCCGGTTCCCGGCAGGGGCCTGACCTGCAAGCCCCTGCCGAGCCTGGCGGAACGAACCTGAAGGGTTACCCCTTCAAGTAATTACTTGGCCTTCTCGAGGATCTCGACGACGCGCCAGCGCTTCGTCGCGGACAGCGGCCGGGTCTCCATGAGGAGGACGCGGTCGCCGACGCCCGCGGCGTTCTGCTCGTCGTGGGCCTTGAGCTTGTTCGTACGGCGGATGACCTTGCCGTACAGCGCGTGCTTCACGCGGTCCTCGACGGCGACGACGACGGTCTTGTCCATCTTGTCGCTGACGACCAGACCCTCACGGGTCTTGCGGAAACCGCGCTCGGTCTTGTTCTCAGTCACGTTGCTCTCGCTCATCAGGCGCTCTCCACCGTCTCGATGCCCAGCTCGCGCTCACGCATCAGGGTGTAGATCCGGGCGATGTCCTTACGGACGGACTTGAGCCGACCGTGGTTCTCGAGCTGACCGGTCGCCGCCTGGAAGCGGAGGTTGAACAGCTCTTCCTTGGCCTCGCGGAGCTTGGCAACAAGCTCCTCGTTGCCCAGCTCGCGCAGCTCGGACGCCTTGGTACCGGCCGACATCACGCTTCACCTGCCTCGCGCTTGACGATCCGGCACTTCATCGGCAGCTTGTGGGCCGCGCGAGTCAGAGCCTCACGTGCAATCTTCTCGTTCGGGTAGGACAGCTCGAACATCACCCGACCGGGCTTGACGTTCGCGATCCACCACTCGGGGGAACCCTTACCGGAACCCATGCGGGTCTCGGCCGGCTTCTTGGTGAGGGGGCGGTCCGGGTAGATGTTGATCCAGACCTTGCCGCCACGCTTGATGTGGCGGGTCATCGCGATACGAGCCGCCTCGATCTGGCGGTTGGTCACGTACGCCGGCGTGAGGGCCTGGATGCCGTACTCGCCGAACGCAACCTGCGTACCACCCTTGGACATGCCGTTGCGCTTCGGGTGGTGCTGCTTGCGGTGCTTGACCCTACGGGGGATCAGCATTTCGGTCAGGCCTCCGTTCCGGTGCTCTCAGCAGCCGGAGCGGCGGCGGGAGCCTCGGCCTTGGGGGCCTCGGCAGCCTGAGCCTGCTGCGGCTTGCGACCGCGACCGCCACGCTCGCCACCGCGGCCACCACGGGCCGGGCGGTCAGCGCCACCACGGGCCGGGCGGTTGCCGGCGCGGGCAGCGGCGTTCTCGGCGCGGACCTCGGCGATGTTCTTGACGTCGCCCTTGTAGATCCAGACCTTCACGCCGATGCGGCCGAAGGTGGTCTTGGCCTCGAAGAAGCCGTACTCGACGTTCGCGCGCAGCGTGTGCAGCGGCACACGACCCTCGCGGTAGAACTCCGAGCGGGACATCTCGGCGCCGCCGAGACGGCCACCACACTGGATCTTGATGCCCTTGGCGCCCGCCTTCATGGCCGACTGCATGCTCTTGCGCATGGCGCGGCGGAAGGAGACGCGGGAGGACAGCTGCTCGGCAACGGCCTGGGCCACGAGCTGAGCGTCGACCTCGGGGTTCTTGACCTCGAGGATGTTCAGCTGGACCTGCTTGCCCGTGAGCTTCTCAAGGTCGCCGCGGATGCGGTCGGCCTCGGCGCCACGGCGGCCGATGACGATGCCGGGACGAGCGGTGTGGATGTCCACCCGCACGCGGTCACGGGTGCGCTCGATCTCAACCTTCGAGATGCCGGCGCGCTCCATGCCGGACGTCATCATCCGACGGATGGCGACGTCTTCCTTGACGTAGTCCTTGTACAGCTTGTCGGCGTACCAGCGCGACTTGAAGTCGGTGGTGATGCCGAGCCGGAACCCGTGCGGGTTTACCTTCTGGCCCATTACCGGGTTCCTTCCTTGCTGCTGACGACCACGGTGATGTGGCTGGTCCGCTTGCGGATCCGGTAGGCACGGCCCTGGGCACGCGGACGGAACCGCTTCAGGGTCGGGCCCTCGTCGACGTACGCCTCGCTGATGAACAGCGAAGAGGCGTCCGTGTGGTCGTAGTTGTGCGCGGCGTTGGCAATGGCGCTGTCCAGCACCTTGCCCACCGGCACGCTCGCGGCCTGCGGGGCGAAACGCAGGACCGCCTGAGCCTCCGTGGCGTCCATGCCACGGATGAGGTCCACCACGCGGCGGGCCTTCATGGGCGTGACGCGGATGTACCGCGCCTGGGCCCTGGCTTCCATGGTTGTCCCTTCAGTGTCTGACACGTTCGTCATGGTCTTTCACCCCGCTACTAGCGGCGCTTCGACTTCCGGTCTTCCTTGACGTGACCCCGGAAGGTGCGCGTCGGCGAGAACTCGCCGAGCTTGTGGCCGACCATCGACTCGGTGACGAACACCGGGATGTGGGTCTTGCCGTTGTGCACCGCGATCGTGTGGCCGAGCATGGCCGGGACGATCATCGAGCGACGGGACCAGGTCTTGATGACGTTCTTGGTGCCGGCTTCGTTCTGGGCGTCCACCTTCTTGATCAGGTGGTCGTCGACGAAGGGCCCCTTCTTGAGACTGCGCGGCATCTAAACCCGCTCCTAGCGCTTCTTGTTCGTCTTGCGGCGGCGGACGATGTACTTGCTCGAAGCCTTCTTCGGCGAGCGAGTACGACCCTCCTTCTGACCCCACGGGGAGACCGGGTGGCGACCACCGGAGGTCTTGCCCTCACCACCACCGTGCGGGTGGTCAACCGGGTTCATCGCGACACCGCGGACGGTCGGGCGAACGCCCTTCCAGCGCATGCGGCCGGCCTTGCCCCAGTTGATGTTCGACTGCTCGGCGTTGCCGACCTCGCCGACGGTGGCGCGGCAGCGGACGTCGACCAGGCGGATCTCACCGGACGGCATGCGCAGGTGGGCCATCTGGCCCTCCTTCGCGAGCAGCTGCACGGAGGCACCCGCGGAGCGGGCGAACTTGGCGCCACCACCGGGACGGAGCTCGATCGCGTGGATCGTGGTACCGACCGGGATGTTGCGGAGGGCCAGGTTGTTGCCGGGCTTGATGTCGGCGCCGGGGCCGTTCTCGACCCGGTCGCCCTGGTTCAGGCCACGCGGAGCGATGATGTAGCGCTTCTCGCCGTCCACGTAGTGGAGCAGCGCGATGCGCGCGGTGCGGTTGGGGTCGTACTCGATGTGAGCGACCTTCGCCGGCACGCCGTCCTTGTCGTGACGACGGAAGTCGATCACGCGGTAGGCGCGCTTGTGGCCACCGCCCTGGTGGCGGACGGTCACACGACCGGTGTTGTTACGGCCGCCCTTGCTGTGCAGGGGGCGGACCAGCGACTTCTCCGGCGTGGACCGCGTGATCTCGACAAAGTCGGCGACGCTGGAGCCACGACGGCCCGGAGTCGTCGGCTTGTACTTGCGGATACCCATTTCTCAGTCCTCGTCCGATATTCGGACGATCCAGACCGCCCTTAGGCGGTCGGACCGCCGAAGATGTCGATACGGTTGCCCTCGGCAAGGGTCACGATGGCGCGCTTGGTGTTGGCGCGCTTGCCGAAACCGGTGCGGGTGCGCTTGCGCTTGCCCTGGCGGTTGATCGTGTTGACCCCGGTGACCTTGACCGAGAAGACCGCCTCGACGGCCTGCTTGATCTGGGTCTTGTTGGCGGTGGGCGCGACGATGAACGTGTACTTGTTCTCGTCGAGCAGCGCGTAGCTCTTCTCGGAGACAACCGGCTTGACGAGTACGTCGCGCGGGTCCGTGAAGGTCTTGCTGGTGATCTCGGCCATCAGGCCTCGCTCCCCTCGTTGTCAGCGGCCTTGGGGCCAGACACGAAGGACTCGAAGGCGGCCTTGGTGAAGACCACGTCGTCGGAGACGAGCACGTCGTACGTGTTCAGCTGGCCCGGCTCCAGGATGTGCACCTGGGGCAGGTTGCGGGCGGACAGCCACGCGGCCTCGTCGCTGCGCTCGGCGACCAGGAGCAGGTTCTTGCGCTCCGAGATCTTGCCGAACAGAGTCTTCGCGGCCTTGGTGGAGACCTCGCCCTCGATCACGCCGGTGACGACGTGGATACGGGAGTGACGCGCCCGGTCCGAGAGGGCACCGCGCAGGGCGGCGGCCTTCATCTTCTTCGGGGTGCGCTGCGAGTAGTCACGCGGCACGGGGCCGTGGACGACGCCACCGCCGGCGAACTGCGGAGCGCGGGTCGAACCCTGACGGGCGCGGCCGGTGCCCTTCTGCCGGTAGGGCTTCTTGCCACCACCGCGGACTTCGCCACGGGTCTTGGTCTTGTGCGTGCCCTGACGGGCAGCGGCCAGCTGCGCGACGACGACCTGGTGGATCAGCGGAACGCTGGTCTTCGCGTCGAAGATCTCCGCGGGGAGCTCGACGGTCCCGGCCTTGTCGCCAGCAGGCGAAAGGATGTCAATGGTGCTCATCGGTTACCTCAGGCCCCCTTGGCCGCGGTACGGACCAGGACGAGGCCGCCGTTCGGACCGGGAACCGCGCCCTTGATGAGCAGCAGACCCTTCTCCGCGTCAACGGCGTGGACGGTCAGGTTCTGGGTGGTGACCCGCTCGTTGCCCATACGGCCCGCCATGCGGAGGCCCTTGAACACACGGCCCGGGGTGGCGCAGCCACCGATGGAACCGGGCGAGCGGTGCTTGCGCTGGGTGCCGTGACCGGCGCCCAGACCACGGAAGTTGTGGCGCTTCATGACACCGGCGAAGCCCTTGCCCTTGCTCTTGCCGGTGACGTCGACCTTGACGCCCGCCTCGAAGACCTCAGCGGTGATCTCCTGGCCGAGGGTGTACTCGGAGGCGTCAGCGGTGCGGATCTCCACCAGGTGGCGGCGCGGGGTGACGTCGGCCTTGGCGAAGTGGCCCTTGAGGGGCTTGTTCACCTTGCGCGGGTCGATCTCGCCGAAGGCGATCTGGACCGACTCGTAGCCGTCGATGTCGTTGGTGCGGACCTGGGTGACGACGCAGGGCCCGGCCTTGACGACGGTCACCGGGACGACCCGGTTGTTCTCGTCCCAGACCTGGGTCATGCCGAGCTTCTCGCCCAGGACGCCCTTAATGTTCTTAGCCATCTCGCGCGTCACCTCAGAGCTTGATCTCGATGTCGACGCCGGCCGGCAGGTCGAGACGCATGAGCGAGTCAACCGTCTTCGGCGTGGGGTCGAGGATGTCGATGAGGCGCTTGTGCGTGCGCATCTCGAAGTGCTCGCGCGAGTCCTTGTACTTGTGCGGCGACTTGATGACGCAGTACACGTTCTTCTCAGTGGGCAGCGGCACCGGGCCCGCGACCGACGCACCAGTGCGGGTCACCGTCTCGACGATCTTCTTCGCCGAGGAGTCGATGACCTCGTGGTCGTAGGCCTTGAGCCGGATGCGGATCTTCTGTCCCGCCATGGCTACTCAGTAGTCCTGTCTCTCGTAACGCTCTGGAACCTGATGGGTCCGTGCTCGTGAGAACACCGTCCTGCTCCGACCCACGCGGTCGGGCGTGTCGCATCCCCTCTACGAAGAAGTCCCGAAGGATTTCCCAACCAAGGGGGTGCGGGCCCGAGGACCGCGAGACCGGGAGGCAGAACACCCACCGGGTGCCTGGTCGGCGCCCCGCTGACACTTCCCGGAAGATTCCCGTACGTCCGCCCCTGATCAGGGACGACGAGTACTGTGGGACTCGCTTCCGGTCCTCCCGGCGGGAGGCGCGCAGCATCGGCACTCAACCGAGCAACCCGGACAGTCTGCCATACCGGCCACGACCGACGCCAATCGAGCCGAAGAGATTACCCCGCCGGGGTTGCGTGTCAAACCGCGGCACGCGGAACCCGCCGCCACCGGCCCGCCCCCGGCCCACCGTGGACGGCGCGCCCCGCCGGGAGCCGCGCACCCCTCTCTTACTAAGATCGCCGGCTGTCCGGGCGGGGCGCCCGCCCGGAAGCCGATTCATGGGGGAATCATGCGCAAGACATCGAAGGGCGCGGCCGCGGCGGCCGGCCTGGCCCTGGCGGCGGCCCTGCTCACGGGCTGCGGCGGAGCCGAGAAGGGCGGCGACAAGGCCGCCGACAAGACACCCCCGGCGGGGCAGTCGCCGTCCGGGAAGCCGGACGGAGCGTCGGGCGGGTCGTCGGGCGGGACCGCGGACGGCGGCTCGTCGCACGAGGTGACCATCGAGGTTCAGGGCAAGGGCCGGACGATGGTGATGTGGTCGCTGGACGAATCCAAGACCGAGACGGTGACGCTGCCCTGGAAGCGGACGGCCACGATCGCCCCGGAGGGCGCGGAGAAGCAGGTGGGACGCCTGATCCTCGTCACGCCCGGGACGGTCCAGGGCGACGACGGCATGCTCACGGCCGCATCGTGCACGATCACGGTGGACGGCAAGAAGGTCGCGGACAACGGCGGTGGCAAGATCGCCAAGCCCTGCTCGTACAAGCTCAAGTAGCACCGTTCACGTCGACGCGCCCCGTACCCGGGAGGACCCCGGGTACGGGGCGCGGTCGTGTGCGGGGCCCTACCGCTGCGCTCCGGGACGGCTGCGCGGCCCTGCTCCCCATACGCCGCCATACCGGTGATCGCCGTCCGGGCCTGCCCGATCCACTTCACGGCCGGCCGGCACAAGATCCAGGGTCGGCGCCGGGAGGGGCTCCTCCGGCAGGGGGCACGCCCCAAGCGCTGCCCCTCGACTACCTCACGCCGTGGGCCGCGTACGCCACGAACCCGGCCCACGCGGCCGGGGCCACGGCGAGGCGGGGGCCTTCGGTGTTCTTCGAGTCGCGGACGTGGACGGCGCGCGGGGTGAGGGCGACTTCGACGCAGTCGGCCTCGCTCCCATTGCTGCTGTAGCCGCTCTTGCGCCACTCCAGCGTGGAGCCTTCCCCGGCAGTGACCTTGCGGATCATGTCTCTCCCAGCACTTGCTCGATGAAGGCCAGCGACTCCCCCGGAGTGAGGGCCTGGGCCCGGATCATGCCATAGCGCAGTTCGAGTACCCGGAGCTCTTTCGGGTCCGATACCGGGCGCCCGTTGAACGCCCCTTCAGAGCGCCCGACCGCGGTGCCGTCACCGAATTTGAGCACTTGCGTCTCACCCTGCATACCGGCGTGATCGTCGCGGAGGGTCGGCATGACCTGGATGACGACGTTGCGCAGCCGCCCGAGCCCCAGCATGTGTTCGAGCTGCTGGCGCAGCACCATTCTGCCGCCGAGGGGGCGGCGCAGCGTCACCTCTTCCTGGACAAAACTGAGCGTGGGCGCGGGCGACCGTTCGAAGATTGAGCGCCGGGCGATCCGCGCCGCAACCGCGCGCTCGATCTCGTCCGTCGTGTAAGCGGGCTGCCGCATCTCGAACAACGCGCGGGCGTAGGCCTCCGTCTGCAGCAGCCCGTGCAGGTTGTGGTCGCCGTACGCCAGCAGCTCCACCGCCCGCCCCTCCGCACGCGCTAGATCCCGCACCTTCTTGGGATAGCGGGCCTCCGCGACGTCCTTCTTCATCGCGGCGATCAGCCCGCCCGCACCCAGTACCTCGTCGGCCTTGTCCAGGTACTCCGGCCTGGGGATCCGTTTTCCCGCCTCCACCTTGTAGACGAGGTTCTCGCCGTAGCCGATCGCGAGGCCGAATTCCGCCGCCCGCATGCCGGCGGCCTCCCTCCGCAGCCGGAGCTGGCGCCCGACCGTGGCGACGACGGCCGCGCCCGACTCGCCGTCGGGGTCGACGTCCCAGCCCGGTTCGTCCGACTCGTTCTTGGTGATGTCTTCCACGCTCACCCGTGCCACCTCCACGCAGTGCCGTACCTGGACGCCCCTCTGCCCATACGCCCCCGCGGACAGCCTGGACAGCACCGGACAAACTCCGGACAGTCACGGTACGCACGCATGAGGTCACCGGCGGCGGGATGAGGGACTCCGGCGGAGTTTGTGAGGTGGACCACATTCCAGGCGTCAGGCACCCCTCACTCAAGCGGGTGAATATGCCAACTGCATATGCAGAACGGCCGGTTGCACGTCCTACGCTCGCCGCGAGACCACCGCACCCGAGTAAGGATTCGCATGGTCAGCGCGCCCCATGAGGCGATGCACCGCATCTTCCAGGAGTACCCGGAGCTGTTCTCCCGGGTCTCGGAGGTGCTCGGCATCGACCTCCCTCAGCCCACTTCCGTCGAGGTCCTGCCCACCGACCTCACCGAGAGCCGACCCGTCGAACGACGTGTCGACACCCTGCTGCACTTCGAGACCGAGGCGGACGGCGGCTTCCTCGTCGCCGTCGAGGCGCAGGGCAAGAAGGACCCGGAGAAGCCCAGCAGCTGGGCGTACTACGTCACGTACCTGTTCAACAAGTACAAGCTCCCGCCCTTGTTGCTGGTTGTGTGCCAGGACCGCGCGACAGCCGAATGGGCGGCACAGCCCGTACGCGTCGGCCCGGCACAGTGGACCACGTTCGAGGTACACCCCCTCGTGGTCGGACCGCACAACATGCCTGTGATCACCGACCCCGTAGAGGCGCGGAAGGACCTCGCGCTCGCCACGCTGGCGGCGATCACTCACGCGTCCGATCCGGACGTCGGTGCCATACTGAAGGCACTTTCCGGCGCCCTGCGCGACGCACCTGAAGACCTCTCGATCATCCTCGCCGAACTCACCGCACAAGGCCTGGGCAGGCGTCCGGCCGCAGAACAGTGGAGGAACCTGGTGGCCGTGGATCTGTCCTTCTTCAAGTCGCCCATGTCGGAAGAGATCCGGCACGAAGCCCGTGCCGAAGGTCTCGCCGAAGGCCGTGCCGAAGGCCGTGCCGAAGGCCGCGCCGCCGACATTCTGCTCGTCCTGGAAGAGCGTGGCATCGACGTACCGGACGACGCTCGCGAGCGAATCACGGGCTGCAAGGACCTGGAGCTCCTGCACCGGTGGCTGGTCCACGCCGTCACCGCCGCAGCCGCCGAGGAGATCTTCGGCGACGAGTAGCACACTTCGCCCGCGCCCCGCATCCGGCTCGCGCCGGGGCGGGGCGCGGCGGCGTTAATCGTTCGAGCGGCGGACGGTCCGGCTCCTACAGTGGCCCCTCACATCATCATCACCGGGGGGGCCGATCCGTCATGCGCACGTCCTATCCCCGCACACCCCACCTGCCCTGGTCGCCCGGGGCCGGTGGTGACGATGTGCGGGCCGGGGACCTGTCCGGGCTGGTCGGCCGTGAGGTCGTGGTCACGGAGAAGCTGGACGGGGAGAACACCACCCTCTACGCCGACGGGCTGCACGCCCGGTCGGTCGATTCCGCGCACCATCCGTCGCGGGCCTGGGTGAAGGCGCTGCAAGGGCGGGTTGCGCACGGGATACCGGCCGGCTGGCGGGTGTGCGGCGAGAACATGTACGCGCGGCACTCCCTCGCGTACGACCGGCTCGACGGCTTCTTCTACGGGTACTCCGTGTGGGACCGCGACGGCCGCTGCCTGGACTGGGACGCCACCGTGGCGTTCCTGCGGGGGCTCGGCATCCCGGTGCCGGCGGTGCTGTGGCGCGGGGTCTTCGACGAGCGGGCGCTGCGGAGACTGCGGCTCGACACCGACCGCCGGGAGGGGTACGTCGTCCGCACCGCCGACGCCTTCGGGTACGCGGAGTTCGGCCGGCGCGTCGCCAAGTGGGTGCGGCCCGGGCACGTACAGACCGATACGCACTGGATGCACGCCGCCGTGGTGCCCAACGGCCTGGGGCCGGCCGCCGCCCTGTGGGACGTGCGGTCCGGTGCGGCACCGGACGCCGAAGCGCTCCTGGCCGCCGTGGGACTGGACCAGGGGGACGGGGCGGCGGCCGCCGAGGTGGCCGGACGGCTCGCGGCGACCGGGGACGGGCGGCTCACCGGTGTGCTGGCCGCGCTGCTGCACGGGCACCGGCGCGGGACGCTCGCCGCCCGGCTGGCCGCACCGCTCGGCGTGCCCCTGGCCAGGCGTGTCGCCGACGTCGTCGGACTGCACGGCAGGCTGCACCATCCGTACCCCGACGAGGAACGCCGGACCGGGCTGATCCGGATGTCGTACGCCGCCGATCCGGACGTTCTGCACGCCGTCGCCGCCACGACCGCGCCCGGCGCGGAGGAGCGCGATCAGGTGGCATGGTCGGCGCTGCACGCCGAGGAGATCCGGCCCCTGGACGGGCTGCGCGAGGCGTTCGCGGACCTGGACGCGGGCGGGGACGCCGACGCGGCGGCCCGCTGCCGGGCGGAGGCGCGCGAGGCGTACGCGCTCGGGCGGATCGCTTCCGCCGACGAGGCCGTCGCGGCAACCTGGCGGTGGCGGTCCGGAGCCTTCCCCCGGCTGGTGCACCTGGTGGGGCCCTCGGGCAGCGGCAAGAGCACCTTCGGCCGCGACCTGTCCGGCGTCGACGCGTACGTGTCCCTCGACGATCTGCGCGAGGCCCGCGGCGACCGCGCCGACCAGCGCGCCAACGCGGACGTCCTGCGCACGGGGCTCGGCAGGCTCGACACCGCCCTGGCGGAAGGTGGGACCGTGGTGTGGGACGCCACGTCCCTCACCCCGCACCAGCGTTCCCTGGTGCACGCGGTCGCGCACCGGCGGGACGCGCTCATCACCCACGCGGTGGCGCTGGTCGACGAGGACGAACTGGCGCGTCGCAACGCCCGGCGGGCGCACGCCGTGCCGCTGGACGTGCTCGCCTCCCAGGTGCACCGGTTCGCCCCGCCGTACCCCGGCCAGGCCCACCGCACCTGGTACATCGGCGCGGGCGGGACCGTCGAGGAGGAGGCGTAGGTGCGTACCAGTGAGGAGATCTACCACCGGGTGCGCTGGGACGCGCGCTTCGACCCGGCGCGGTTCGTGATGGGCATCAACCAGCGCTCCGCCCCGCCCAAGCGCATCCCGTTCGCCGCTTTCGACCCCGCCGGGGAGATCCCCTGGCACCGGGTGCTGTTCTTCGAGGCGGACGGCGAGGTGGTGTGGGACCGGACGGCGGGCGTGGACCGCATCGACGTGACGGACGCCGGGCGGATCCGGAACCCGCGGCGGCTGCGCGCGCCGTTCTTCGCGGCCCGCACGCCGCACGCCTGGGATGCGGCGGCGAACGCGTGGCTGCCCGCCACGACGCCCCGCGGCGCACCGGCCGCCCCGGGAGTGCGGGTGGTCACCTGGAACACCCTGTGGGACCGGTACGACAGCGACCGCATCGACACCGCGCGGCGGCGACCGCTGCTGATGGCCGCGCTGGAGGACGCCGACGCCGACGTCATCGCCCTCCAGGAGGTGGAGCCGGAGCTGCTCGCGATGCTGATGGCCGCGCCCTGGGTGCGCGAGGCCTACACGCTGGGCACCGACCCGGCGGGCCCGGACGTGGGCGAGTACGGGCTGCTGCTCCTCAGCCGGCTGCCCGTGCGGGAGTCGGCGGCGCACGAGCTGGGATCCCACAAAGGCGTCACGGCCGCGGTCGTGGACACGGCCGCCGGCCCGATCACGGTCGCCGCCACTCACCTGAGCAGCGACCACTCCGAGGGCGGGGCCGCGCGTCGTGAGGCCGAGCTGACGCGGATCGCTGAGGGGCTGGCGGGTGTCGACGGCGACGTGGTCCTGCTGGGCGACTTCAACGACGGCGGGGACGTGCCCGAGACGACGCTCGGGATGCGGGACGCGTGGACCGACGCGCACGGCCACGGCGACCGGACACCCACCTTCGATCCGGGCGTCAACCCGCTGGCCGCGGTGTCGTCGCTGACCGGACGGGCGTCCCGGCTCGACCGGGTCCTGCTGCGGTCGCAGACGCTGCGCGTGGACGGGGCCGCCCTGGGCGGGGACGTCCCGGTGGACGGGCTGTACGTCTCCGACCACTACGCCGTGGTGGCCGACCTGGCCCTCGACGGGGACGAGCCGGGCGACGTGCTCGCCGTACCGGCCACGGCCCGTACGGCGGTGGCCTGGATCCCCCCGAAGCGGCTGTGGCCCCGGATCCAGCACATCCGCCGCGAGCACGACCGCCAGATCCACCGCTGGCCGCCGCACGTCAATGTGCTGTTCGGGTTCGTACCGGAGTGCGACTTCGAGCGGGCGGCGCCGCTGCTCTCCGCGGCGGCCGCCGGGACGCCGTCGTTCGCCGCCCGGCTGGAAGGAGTGCACTGGTTCGGGCACCGCGACGACGCCACGGTCTGGCTCGACCCGGCGGCGGCCGACGCGGAGCCGTGGCAGGAGCTGCGGCAGGCCCTGGAGGCGCGTTTCCCCCTGTGTGGCGGGCGCGCCAAGGGCTTCACCCCCCACCTGTCCCTGGGCAGGGCGAGGGATCCGCATCGCCTCGCGGCCCAGTGCGAGGAGCTGCTCGACGGCATGACGGCCCACGTCGGTGAGGTGGTGCTGCTGTCCCGGCGTGGCGACGAGCCGATGCGTGTGCGGGCGGAGGTGGCGCTGGACACCGGCGAACTGCGGTGGGTGCCGGACGAGGGCCTGCCGACCGTGCCGGAGACGGTGGACGCCTTCGATGTGGCGCGGCGGATCTCCGGGGCGCTGTCCGACGGAGTCGTCCACGTCGTCGGCTCGCGCCGGACGGGCTGCGCGCTGCCCGGCGCCGACCTGGACCTGGTGGCGGCGCTGCCCGGGGAACCCGACCCGGCGGACGTGCGGGCCCGGATCGTGGCCGCGTGCCCGGAGGCGTCCGCGGTGCGGGAGGTGACCGGCGCGCGGGTCCCCGGCCTGCGGCTCCGGGTGGCGGACCTGGACGTCGACGTGGTCGTCGTCGCCACCGGGCCGGTACCCCCGGCCGAGGCGGTCGCCCGCCGTGCGGAGCTGGGCGAGGCGGCTGCGGTGGCGCTCAGCGCCGTGAGCGACGAGGCCGCGCTGGTCGAGGCGGTCGGGGAACTGCGCGAACCGTTCGTCCGGCTGGCCCGCGAGGTGAAGGCCTGGGCGAAGGCACGCGGCCTGGACGCGGCGCCCTTCGGCGGGCTGCCCGGTCTGGCCTGGTGCGCCCTGGCGGCCCTGACCGTCCGTGAGGCCGGCGATCTGCCGCCCCGAGAGCTGCTGCGGCGGTTCTTCGCCACCTGGGCCGCGTGGGACTGGCGCGAACCGGTGGCGGTCCCGGGCGCGGCACAGGCCGCCCCGGCAGCGGGACCCGCGGTCACGATCACGACCCCCTCGGCGCCGGTGCGCTCCTGCACCGACCAGGTCTCCCCCGGCGGCCGGGACCTGCTCACCCAGGAGCTCTTCCGGGCCTGGGAGCTGCTGGAGTCGGCCGCGGAGAGCGGAGCCGACCCCTGGCCGGAGCTGCTCTGCCCGCCGCCCCTGCACCGGCGGCACGGCGCGTGGGCGGTCCTGACCGTGCGGCCCGTGGCGGGCGAGGAGTTCGAGGCGACCCTCGGCCGGGTCAGGGGGCGGATGCGCGCCCTGCTCACCGCCCTGGAGGACGCCGGGGTCGCAGACGCCCACGCCTGGCCGCGCCCGTTCGCCGCCGACGCGTCGTCCCATCGGTACGCGATCGGGCTCGGCGCCTCGCCGCCCGACGAGGCGGCCCTCGCCCGGATCGTCGCGCCGGTGCTCAGGGGCCTGCCCGGTGCCGCCCTCGGCCGGGCCGGCGGCGGGGACGTCCCCACCCTGCGGTGACCCGGCCGCCGTACGAACGAAGGGCGTCGCCCCGGGCAACCCGGCCGCCGCAGGAACGAGGGGGTGCGCCACGGGCAACCCGGGGCGGCGCGGATCCGTCTATCCGAGCGCGGATTCCGGCCCGACCCGGCCGGGCGCGCCCGGGGGCGACGGCCCGGGGGGAGAAGACGTGACGCAGACGGGGGCCTGAGCCCGCCCGCTGCGGGGGAAGCGGACGGAGCACGACACGTGATCAACAGTGCTGCGCGCGGGGGCACGGCCGGCCCGTCGCGCTCGGGGCCGCGGCGGCGCGGAGTCCTCGCCGCGCTCGCCTCACTCGCGGCTCCGACCGGCGCCGGTGCGCTCACCGGGTGCTCGGTCCCGGCCCCCCGCCGGGGCGGCCCTGTGGCGGACCCCGCTCCCGGCATCCCGATCCACACCTCGCGCCGGGCCCAGCTGATGCAGATAGTCGCCCACCCCGACGACGACCTGTACTTCATGAACCCGGACAGCCGGCGGATGCTCGACGCGGGCGTCCCGCTGGTCACCGTGTACGTCACGGCCGGCGAGCACGACGGACGGAACCACATACCCGGGCGGGGCGAGGTCCCCGCCGACACCTCGGCCTACTCGTCCGCCCGACACCAGGGCCTGCGCCAGGCGTACGCGGACATGCTCGGCCTGGACATGTTCACACCCTGGCAGAAGGGCGTCCTGAGCCTGCGCGGCGACCGCCGGGCCGAGATCAACACGCTCACGAACGGCGGCCGCCGGGTCGAGCTGATCTTCCTCAACCTCTCCATGCACGCCCCGCGGCGCTGGACCGCCCTCCCCAGCCTGTGGAAGGACCGGGCGCTCGGTCTGCGTACCGTCGTCGCCGACGACTCCCCGGTCCGCAAGGCGGAGCTGTACGACTACGACCGGCTCGTCGACGTCCTCGTGGGGCTGATGGAGCAGTACCGGCCGACCGTGATCCACACCCTGGACCCGGATCCGGACATCCAGCACAGCGACGAGAAGACCCGGAAGAAGGACTCCGAGCAGCCCGGCTACTCCGACCACGGCGACCACACCGCCGTCGCCTGTTTCAGCTGGGCCGCGATGGTCCGCTGGGTGGCCGACGCGTCGAGGGACGGCGGGGCGATACCCGGGTTCGTCACCACGTCGTTCCGCGGCTACTACAACCGCCACTGGCCGAAGAACCTGCCCGCGCAGGTGCTGAAGGAGAAGGCCGCACAACTCGTGCCGTACGGCGGCGACCCGTCCTGGCAGTGCGGCAACAGCGGAGGCTGCGGCGACTACAACGTCGGCGGCAACCGCCCGCTCACCAACAAGAAGGGCTGGGTCCGCGCGACGCACCACCGCTACCCGGACCCGGGCCCGGTCGTCGCGGCCGGACCGGACGGACGGCTCACCGTCTACGGCGTCCTGGGCCTGCGCGCGGTGCGCTGGCGCGAGACCGCGCCGGGCAGCGGCGCATGGGGCGAGCCCGACGACCTGGGCGGCGGGCCGCTCGCGCCCGGGCTCGGCGCGGCGACCCTGAAGGACGGCAGGCAGCTGCTGTTCGGGCTGCGGTTCTCGGCGCTGGCCGGACACGGCGCCGCCAACCACCGCGAGATCGTGGTCCTGGAGCAGGGCTCGCCGGGCGGCCCGTTCCTCGCCTGGAACGGCCTCGGCAACCCGGAGCACGGCGACGACCGCCGCCGGCGCCTCGGTGTCCCGGTCGCGGTGACGGCACCCGACGGGCGGGTCCACCTCTTCGTGCGCAACGCGGACAAGGGCGTCAGCACCCGCGTCCGCGACACCGACGGCACCTGGCACCGCTGGCGGGACCTGGGCGGCGCCGAGGTGCAGGACGGGCTGTCGGCCGCGGTCGACCGGGCGGGCCGCGTGCACCTGTTCGCGGCGGGGCGGGAACGCGTCCACCACTGGACCCAGGACACCCGCGCCGAGCCGCTGACCTTCCGCCCCGACACGGTCCTCCCCCTCACCGGCGGCCCGGTGGCGGTCGCCCCCACCCCGGCCGGCGATCTGGAGCTGCACTACCGCGCACCGGCCGGCAAAGAGCTGAGGACGGTGCGCCTGGACGGCGGCACGCCCACCAAGGCCTCTTTCGACGGGTACGGCGCCGTCGCCGCGGCCGGCACCCCCAAGGGCCCCGTGCTGCTCGGCAAGGACCTGAACGGCCGCGTCCAGATCCACGCCGGGGGCCGTCGGGCCACCCGCACCCACGGCCCGGCCCCGCTGGCCTCGACCGCGCTCCACCTCACTGCCACGGGCCCCCTGGCCGTCGGCCTCGGCGCCGACGCCCACCCCTGGACGTGGGCGCCCGAACCACGCACGGCGGGCTGAGGCCCAGCCCCACCCGGCGGCCACGTCCGGCGGTGTGCCGCATCGGCACCGGGCATCGGCACCGGGGCCGCCGCGGCGGGCCACGGAGGCACCGACGCGCCACGGACAACGCAAAGGCCCCGCATCCTCGTACGAGGATGCGGGGCCCTTTTGCAGCTCTGCGAGCTACCAGGTCAAACCAACAAGATTACTTGTTGATCTTGGTGACCTGGCCGGCGCCGACGGTCCGGCCACCCTCACGGATGGCGAACTTGAGGCCCTCCTCCATGGCGACCGGCTGAATCAGCGAGACCGTCATGGTGGTGTTGTCGCCCGGCATGACCATCTCGGTGCCCTCGGGGAGGGTCACAACGCCGGTCACGTCCGTGGTACGGAAGTAGAACTGCGGGCGGTAGTTGTTGAAGAACGGGGTGTGACGACCACCCTCGTCCTTCGACAGGATGTAGGCCTGGGCCTCGAACTCGGTGTGCGGCGTGACCGAACCGGGCTTGATGATGACCTGGCCGCGCTCGACGTCCTCGCGCTTGATGCCACGGAGGAGCAGACCGACGTTCTCACCGGCCTGGCCCTCGTCGAGCAGCTTGCGGAACATCTCGATGCCGGTGACCGTGGTGGTGGTCTTCTCTTCCTTGATACCGACGATGTCGACGGTCTCGTTGACCTTGAGGACACCACGCTCGATACGACCGGTGACGACGGTGCCACGACCGGTGATCGTGAAGACGTCCTCGATCGGCATCAGGAACGGCTTGTCGACGTCACGCTCGGGCTGCGGGATCGCCTCGTCGACGGCGGCCATCAGGTTCAGGACCGACTGGCCCCACTCCTTGTCGCCCTCGAGCGCCTTGAGCGCCGAGACCTTGACGACCGGAACGTCGTCGCCCGGGAACTCGTACTCGGAGAGGAGCTCACGCACCTCGAGCTCGACGAGCTCCAGGATCTCCTCGTCGTCCACCATGTCGGCCTTGTTCAGGGCGACGACGATGTACGGAACGCCGACCTGGCGGGCCAGGAGCACGTGCTCCTTGGTCTGCGGCATCGGGCCGTCGGTGGCGGCGACCACGAGGATGGCGCCGTCCATCTGCGCGGCACCGGTGATCATGTTCTTGATGTAGTCCGCGTGACCGGGGCAGTCGACGTGGGCGTAGTGACGCGACTCGGTCTGGTACTCGACGTGCGCGATGGAGATGGTGATACCGCGCTGGCGCTCCTCAGGAGCCTTGTCGATCTGGTCGAAGGCCGAGGCCTCGTTCAGGTCCGGGTACGCGTCGTGCAGCACCTTGGTAATGGCGGCCGTGAGGGTCGTCTTACCGTGGTCAATGTGACCGATGGTGCCGATGTTGACGTGCGGCTTAGTCCGCTCGAACTTCGCCTTCGCCACTGGGGTCCTCCTGTGGAGTGGTTCTGTACGCCTTACTCATCGGCGCCAGGTGATCTTTGCTGGGGTGCCATCCGCCGGGGCACTGCCCTCGGGTTCGGGAGCCGAGCTCCGGCGGATGGTGTCAAGCCTAAAGCGTGAACTCGGGAGAGTTACTCGCCCTTGGCCTTCGCGATGATCTCCTCGGCGACGTTCCGCGGAACCTCGGCGTAGGAGTCGAACTGCATCGAGTAGCTTGCGCGACCCGAGGTCTTGCTGCGGAGGTCGCCGACGTAGCCGAACATCTCCGAGAGCGGCACCAGGCCCTTGACGACCCGGGCACCCGCCCGCTCCTCCATGGCCTGGATCTGGCCACGGCGGGAGTTGATGTCACCGATGACCTCGCCCATGTAGTCCTCGGGCGTGGTGACCTCGACGGCCATCATCGGCTCAAGGAGCACGGGGGACGCCTTGCGCGCGGCCTCCTTGAAGGCCTGCGAACCGGCGATCTTGAACGCGAGCTCGGAGGAGTCGACCTCGTGGTAGGCACCGTCGAGAAGCGTGACGCGGACGCCCGTCATCTCGTAGCCGGCCAGGATGCCGAACTGCATGGCCTCCTGCGCACCCGCGTCCACCGAGGGGATGTACTCCTTGGGGATGCGGCCACCGGTGACCTTGTTGACGAACTCGTACGAGGCGTCGCCGCCCTCGATCGGCTCGATCGCGATCTGCACCTTGGCGAACTGACCGGTACCACCGGTCTGCTTCTTGTGGGTGTAGTCCACGCGCTCGACGGCCTTGCGGATCGTCTCGCGGTACGCGACCTGCGGCTTGCCGACGTTGGCCTCGACCTTGAACTCGCGCTTCATGCGGTCGACGAGCACCTCGAGGTGCAGCTCGCCCATACCGCCGATGACGGTCTGGCCGGTCTCCTCGTTGGTGTGCACCTGGAAGGAGGGGTCCTCCTCCGCGAGACGCTGGATGGCGACACCCAGCTTCTCCTGGTCACCCTTGGACTTGGGCTCGATCGCGACCTCGATGACCGGGGCCGGGAAGTCCATGGACTCCAGGATGACCGGGGACTTCTCGTCGCAGAGCGTCTCACCGGTCGTGGTCTGCTTCAGACCCATGACGGCGATGATGTCGCCGGCGCCCACCGAGTCGATCTCCTCACGCTTGTTCGCGTGCATGCGGTAGATCTTGCCGATGCGCTCCTTCTTGCCCTTGACCGAGTTCAGCACCGAGGTGCCGGACTCCAGGCGACCGGAGTAGATCCGGACGAAGGTGAGCTTGCCGAGGTGCGGGTCGCTCATGATCTTGAACGCCAGCGCCGACAGCGGCTCGTCGTCGGACGGCTTGCGCTTGACGACCGTCTCCGCGTCCTTGACGTCGTGGCCCTCGATGGCCTCGATGTCGACGGGCGACGGCAGGTAGCGCACGACCGCGTCGAGCAGGGGCTGGACACCCTTGTTCTTGAACGCGGTACCGCAGAACACCGGGGTGACCGTGGTGTCCTTCGACTTGCCGGAAGCGATCGTGATGCGGCGGATGGCCGCGTACAGCTGCTCCTCGGAAGGCTCCTGGCCCTCCAGGTACAGCTCCATGATCTCTTCGTCGTTCTCGGCGACCGTCTCGAGCAGCTTGCCGCGCCACTCGTCGGCGGCCTCGGTGTGCGTGGCCGGGATGTCGACGACGTCGTACATCTCGCCCTTGGCGGCTTCGGCGGACCAGACCAGGGCCTTCATGCGAACGAGGTCGATGACGCCCTTGAAGTCGGCCTCGGCACCGATCGGCAGCTGCATGACGATCGGCGTCGCGCCCAGGCGGTCGCTGATCATGTCGACGCAGCGGTGGAACTCGGCGCCGGTGCGGTCGAGCTTGTTGACGAAGCAGATACGCGGAACGCCGTAGCGGTCCGCCTGACGCCACACGGTCTCGGACTGCGGCTCAACGCCGGCGACGCCGTCGAACACCGTCACGGCACCGTCGAGCACGCGGAGCGAACGCTCCACCTCGACGGTGAAGTCGACGTGGCCCGGGGTGTCGATGATGTTGATGGTGTGGTCAACGTCTTCCAGCGGCCAGTGGCAGGTCGTCGCGGCAGACGTGATCGTGATGCCGCGCTCCTGCTCCTGCTCCATCCAGTCCATGGTGGCAGCGCCGTCGTGGACTTCACCGATCTTGTACGAAACGCCGGTGTAGAACAGGATCCGCTCGGTGGTGGTCGTCTTGCCCGCGTCGATGTGGGCCATGATCCCGATGTTGCGGACCTTGGCCAGGTCAAGCGAAGTGGTAGCCATAAGGCTTCAGTCTTCTCTCGGTCTCGATGTGGGTGCGACTACCAGCGGTAGTGCGCGAAGGCCTTGTTGGACTCGGCCATCTTGTGCGTGTCCTCACGCTTCTTGACCGAAGCACCGAGGCCGTTGGAGGCGTCGAGGAGCTCGTTCATGAGGCGCTCGGTCATGGTCTTCTCGCGACGGGCGCGGGAGTAACCCACGAGCCAGCGCAGCGCGAGCGTGGAGGCGCGACCGGGCTTGACCTCGATCGGCACCTGGTAGGTGGCGCCACCGACACGGCGGGACTTGACCTCGAGAGACGGCTTGACGTTCTCGAGGGCGCGCTTCAGCGTGATGACCGGGTCGTTGCCGGTCTTCTCGCGGAGGCCTTCCATGGCGCCGTAGACGATCCGCTCGGCGGTGGAACGCTTGCCGTTCAGCAGGATCTTGTTGATGAGCGAGGTCACCAGAGGAGAACCGTAGACCGGGTCGATGATGACCGGGCGCTTCGGGGCGGGGCCCTTACGAGGCATTCTTACTTCTCCTTCTTGGCGCCGTAGCGGCTGCGGGCCTGCTTGCGGTTCTTGACACCCTGGGTGTCGAGCGAGCCGCGGATGATCTTGTAACGAACACCCGGCAGGTCCTTCACACGGCCACCACGCACGAGCACGATGGAGTGCTCCTGCAGGTTGTGTCCCTCACCCGGAATGTAGGCCGTGACCTCGATACCGGAGGTCAGACGCACACGCGCGACCTTGCGGAGGGCCGAGTTCGGCTTCTTCGGGGTGGTCGTGAACACACGCGTGCAGACGCCGCGACGCTGAGGGGAACCCTCGAGTGCGGGCGTCTTGTTCTTCTCGACCTTGTCCTGCCGGCCCTTACGGACCAGCTGCTGGATCGTAGGCACTACTTCTCCGGTTTCTGTGTGCCGTGTAGTAAAGCTAACCTGGAACGTCGCCGACCCACGCGGTCGGGTGTGTCGAATGCTGCGGACTTCCGCCGAAGGCGGAAAAGGGCGCAGATTACGGTGGCCGTGACCGACTCGCCGTGCGGTTGAAGACACGCACAGGAGCCCAGGCACACCCCAGGCACAAGGTCTGAGCGTACCTATCGCATGGACTCCGGTCAAAACAAATGCGGACGGCAGCGACACGCCGGATACCGTCCCCCCGCATACGACCGCCGGTGGCCGGATCTGCTCATTCGAGCCCGCACCGGACCGCGCCTTCAGTACGTTGATCGGTCCGCTCGACGATTCGGGGGATCATCCATGACGGTGGCGAGGTTATCCGGTGCGGGAGGCTGGACGGGTGGCGCGGGCGGCGGTGCCGACGGCCGCCCCGGCGGCGGCCCTGCCGGCGGGGCCGGAGGCCTGGACGACCGTGTGCCCTTCCTCGCGCGCCTGGAGAAGCCCGACCGGCAGGCGCTGCTCGCGCTCGGCCGTGAGCTGGGATTCACGCCGCGCATGGTCCTGCTCCACCAGGACGAGCCGTCGTCGCACGTCCTCTTCCTCGTCCACGGCTGGACCAAGGTCACGGCGGCCGCCGCCAACGGGTACGAGGCGCTCCTCGCCCTGCGCGGCCCCGGCGACATCGTCGGCGAGTCCGCCGCGCTGACCGGCCGGCCCCGCTCGGCGACCGTGACGGCGCTGGAGCCCGTACGGGCGGTGGCGGTGGAGCACGAGCGGTTCAAGGACTTCCTCGGCCGCTCCCCCGCCGTCTCCTTCGCCCTGCTGGGGCTCACCTCCGACCGCACCCGTGCCGCCGACCGGCGCCGGCTGCAGTTCGCGTCCATGAGCGTGCGGGAGAGATTCGCGGCGCTGCTGCTGGAGCTGGCCCGGATGCACGGCCGCCGCACGGAGGAGGGCATCGAGATCGCCGTACCGCTGAGCAAGCAGGAGCTCGCCGGGTCGGTGGGCGCCTCCCGGGAGATGGTGCAGCGGCTGCTGAAGGAGCTCCGGACCCGCCAGGCGGTCTCCACCGGGCGTCGCACGCTGCTCATCACACGCCCGGACGTGCTGCGGCGGATCGCCCGCTCCGAGCGTCTCGACGGCTGAACAACGGCCCCGTACGCCCTTCTGTGCACACGGTCACACTTCGAGTGGGTCATCGTTCCTCACCACAGCAGCCCCTCGGTCGCCAGGCTGCTGCTGCTCCCTCCCACCGGAAAGGCGACCATGACCGACCCCGTGAGCCGGACGATCCTCCTGCTCGACATCGAGAAGTACAGCGACCGCGACGATGTCGAGCAGGCGTACTTGCGCCGGATGCTGTACGGCATCTCCGACAACGCGCTGGAGCGCGCGGGCATCGACGAGACCCTCCGGTCGCGCGCCGACCGCGGTGACTCCGTCATGGAGCTGATCGACGCCAACGCCTCGGTGACGGCGCTGCTGCGCGCCCTGCTCACCGAGGTGCCCGCCCAGTTGCGCGCGGTCAACCGGATGGCCTCCAGCTCCGCCCAGATCCGGCTGCGCGCGGTCCTCGCCACGGGATACGTGGCGGTGGACGGGCTCGACGGCTGGGTCGGATCCGACCTGAACCACGCCTGCCGCCTCCTGGACGCCGACCTGCTGCGCGCGGCACTGCGGGAACGGAAGGACGACTTCGCGCTGTGCGTCTCGGACGCCGTGCACACCGGGATCGTGCGGCACGGCCACGCGGGCATCCCGCCCGAGGACTTCCACGCCATCACGGTGAGCAGCAAGAACGGCCCGTTGCGGGCATGGCTGCACGGCCCCGTGCCCGGCGGGCGGGTGCCCGAGGACCACAGTGATGAGGGGGAGGGGGGTGCCCCGGCGCCGGGCACACCGGGGGACCGCCCGGCGCCGGGGACACTCGGGGACCGCCCGGCGCCGGGGGCCGCCTTCGACTTCCGTGGCGCGGACGTCCGCGTCGACGGCGGCTTCGTCGGCGGCAGCCACCACGGCATCAGCGGCGGCACCTTCAACGGCGACGTGTGCATCGGCGGTGACACGTGAGCGCCGAGCAGCCCGGAACGGCCGGGCCCGGCGGGCCGGCCGTTCCGGCCGGACCCGCCGAACCGGAGAAGGCGGACGGCGGCGCGGGCGAGGCGCAGCAGCCCGGCGGTGCCGCGGAAGCCGCCCAGGAGGAGCCCGCCGACCGTCGGCAGGACGCCTGGTCGGCCCGGCGGGACCTGATCAACCACAGTCCGCGGACCATGATCGGCGGAGGTGTCGTCGGCGCCGACCACCACGGCATCAGCGGCGGCCACTTCACCGGCAACGTCCATCTGGGCAGCAGGACCGAGATCGTGTATCAGTTCGGCGGCGGGCCGGCGGCCCACTCCTCCGGCGAGATCCCGGAGGCGATGCTCGCCCGGCTGGCCTCCCGTTTCGTCACCGAAGAGGACACCTTCGGCTCACTGGTCGAGCGGCTGCGCGCCGAACGGGTCCTGGTGCTCTCGGGCGCGCAGTTCTCCGGCCGCCGCACCGCCGCCCTGATGCTCCTGCACCGCCTGGGCGCCGCGCCCGTGCGCGCGCTGGACCGGGAGACCGCCCCCGGTGACCTCGCCGGGTGCGTGGGCGAGGGCGGCCACGTCCTGTGCGATCCGCTCACCCGCCGCGACCGGCCCCTGCGTGAGGCGCACCTGCTGGCGGCGCGGGACCGGCTCGCCGAGAAGGACGCGTATCTGGTGATCACCGTCGGTCCCATGGCGGCGCTGGAGGACGTCACCCCGGCCGTCTGGCGGCCGCCCGGCACCGCCGCCGTCCTCGAAGCGCATCTGCGTGCGGAGACGGCCGACGAGGAGGCGTTGCGCGAGCTCATGGCCCTGCCGCCGGTCACCGGGTTCCTCGGCCGCAGTCACCAGCTGCGCGAGGCGGCCGCCTTCGCCCCGGTGCTCGCGCGGTACGCGGCCGGGCAGGCCGAGTGGCGGCAGGTGGAGCAGTTCTCCCAGGCCTCGCTGGAGAGCCAGGTCCAGGAGTGGTTCGAGGAGGACGAGGCGTCCCTGCACCTGCGGGACAAGGCCTTCCTCGTCGCGCTGGCCGCCTTCGACGGCGGGCCCTACGCACTGACGGCCGAGCTGAGCGACCTGCTGTACGCCTTCCTGCAGAAGACCGAGAACCCCTCCCAGCCGGCAAAGGTCCCCGTCTTCGGCACCCACATCGGCAAGCGCCTCCAGCTCGCCCGGGCGATCCGGTACCCGGAGGAGGAGCAGACCGAGTGGGGGCCGGTCGAGCAGCTGAAGGCTCGCTACGAGGACGACCGCGCCGCGCAGGTGCTGATCCGCGAGGTGTGGACGGGCCACCCGTCCGCCCGCCCCGCCCTGATCGCCTGGTTGCAGCGGCTCGCGGGCGACGGCCGCCCCCTGGTGCGGACGCGCGCCGCGGCGACCGCCGCCGTCCTCGCGTACACGGACCTGCCGTCCGCCATGGCCCTGGTCATCGAACCGTGGGCGACCTCCAAGGGCTTCCGGCACCGCCTCGTCGCGGTCAACGCCCTCACCCTCGCCCACCTCGTCGGCACGCCGAACGTGCCCCGCATCCTCGACGCCTGGTGCGAGAGCGAGAACCCGCGCCTGTGCTGGGTGGCCATCCGCACGCACGGCCTCATCGGCCCGGAGCGGCCCGTGGAGACCCTGGCCGCGCTCCGGGCCGCGGCCCGTCACCAGGCGGCCCGGGACGAGCCCCAGGAGCGCTTGAGGGCCGAGCTCACCGAGTCGGTGGAGCTGCTGCTGCTCTCCCCGGCCGGCGACGAGGTCCTGGCGGAGCTGATCAGAACGATGCACGACGACCGGCCCGTGCTGGAGCTGGCCGTGAGCGGCTTCGTCAGCGCCTGCCGGCGCAGCGAGAACGACGAGCGGTACGGCCGTCCGCTGATCCTGCGCCGGTACGCCCGGGCCGCCACCGAGAACGACCCGGCGGCACTCCACCTGGCCACCCTCTGGCGCACCGCCCTCGGCGACCGCGGCCACACCGGGGCAGCGCTCGACGTCCTGCGCCACTGGGTCCTCGCGGCCGACCGGGACCGGAGCGTCGAGTGGGAACTGGCGGCGCTGCTGCCCCCGCTGGTGACGACCCGGTCCGAACACCAGCGCCTGGACCACCTGTTGCGGACCATGCCCGGCGAGGACGGCGCTCCACCGCCGCCCGCCGCGAGCCGTCTGCTCACCGTGCTCCCGCGGCCGCCCCGCTGATCCCGCCGCTCCGTCCTGACCACGCAAGGAGAACCAACCCCATGGCCGACTTCCGCCACCCGTACGACTGGGCGCAACAGGCCGACCGGCACACCCGGTTGATCGATCCGGTCCTCACCGTGCGGCAGCTCTCGCGGTTCGACTTCGCCCGGAAGTCGCCGACCCGCATCGACCACGCCCTGGTCTTCGCCACGCCCAAGGGCTCGTACGACGCCTTCCTGCCACCGCTGCGGCCCTCGCGCTCGGAGGCCGCGGCCAAGCGCTACACCGCGGTGTACGAGGTGGACATGGGCGTCCACCCGGTGCGGGCGGAGATCCATCTGCCCAGCGACAACGACGCGTTCGAGTTCGGGGTCGTGGCCGAGCTGTCCTGGCAGGTGGCCGACCCGGCGAAGTTCGTGGAGAGCGGCCACCGGGACGTACCGCGGCTCCTCCTCGGGGAGTTGGAGCAGGCCGCCCGGCCGGTCGCTCGCCGCTTCCCGATCGCCGAGAGCGCGGCGGCGGAACGAGAGTTGCTGAACGCGGTGAACGCACAGGGCTCCCTGGGCGGCTCGGCGGGGCTGACGGTGTCCTGGACGGTCCGGCTGCGCCGCGACCAGCAGAACATCGAGCACCAGTTGCGGCTCCAGGCCATCGACCACGCCGCCGCGGAACAGGTCCACACCGAGCGGCGCGGCATGGAGTACGACGTCGCACTCGACCGGCGCAGCAGACAGCAGGACGCCCTCCAAGCGGGCCGCGCCATGGAGTACGGGCGACAGCAGCAGGAGCTGGCGCTGCAGCAGCAGGCGTGGCAGCACGAGCGGGCGGTGCTGGAGGGCCGGCAGGCGGTGGAGATGCAGCGGATCGAGGCGCAGAAGATCGCGTTCTACCAGTGGCACCTCCAGCAGGGCGGGGTCCATGCGTGGGCCCTGCACCTGGCGCAGCACCCCGAGGACTCCCGGCTGGTCATGGAGAGCATGCGCGAGGACCAGCTCCGCCTGATCCAGGCGCAGATGGATCTCGTGGGGCAGTTGCTGGGCAGCAACGGAGCGGAGAACTACGAACTGGAGGGCCCCAAGCAGCTGGCGCTCCGGGCCGTGAGTGACATCCTGAACCAGCGTCTTCCAGGGGTGGCCCAGGACGCCACGCCTCAGCTCCCCGCAGAGCCCGCACAGCCGGTCCCGCCGTTCCCTGCCCACACGCCCGGCGTACAGGCCGGAGCACGGCAGGGCGATCCGTTCCCCGACCCGCCCGGCGACCCGCGAGCGGGGGCACCGGAGCCGCCCCGGCCCGAGCACCCCGCCCCGCCGGCCCCGTCCGCCCCGCAGGTCCCGGCCGCACCGCAGGTCCCGGCCGCACCGCAGGTCCCACTGGCCTCGGCAACTCCGACAGCTCCGATGGCTCCGCCGCCCCCGACTGCTCCACCGTTCCTGTCTGCCCCGTACGCCCCGTCGGTCCCGTCGGTCCCGGTGAACCCGTCCGCGCCGCCTCCCCCTGCCCAGCCCGCCCCTCCGCAGGCGGGGGCCACCTTCCAGGGCTGGCAGCCACCGCCGGGGTACGGCAGTGCGCCGGTCATGCCGCCGCCCGTCCGGCCGCAGGCAGTGCCGACCGGCGCAACGGCCACACCGCCCGCCGGGGAGGGAACAGCGGGCGAAGACCCCGCTCAGCAGGCCGGTACCTCATGACGGACGCCGCTCCCGACGCCGCCGCCCGGCTCCTCCTCGACCTGCGCTCGGAGATCGCCCGGGCGGACCACAAGGCCTCCGTCCTGGTCGCAGCCCTGGGCATGACCGCCGGAGTGGTCAGCGGCCTGCTGGCCGGCAAGGGCTGGAACCCGAGCGCGCTCTCCTGGCCCGGCGCGGCCGCCTGGTGGACGGGCGTGCTCGCGCTCGCCGCGGCCCTGCTGGCCCTGCTCATGGCCATCGTCCCGCGCTACGGCGGCCCCGGGTGGGAGCCGGGGCAGCCCCTCTCGTACTTCGGCGACATCCAGGAGGCCGTACGACGTGGCCTGCTGGCGGAGGCACTCGCCGAAACGGAGCGCGCCGGCGCCGCCGCGCTCACCGCGGCACTGGCGGAGAACAGCCGCATCGCCGCTCGCAAGCACCAGTGGATACGGACCGGCGTGCTCGCCTTCTCGGCGGGTGCGGTCCTGCTACCCACGTCCCTGCTCGTCAGCTGACGTCCCCACACCGCGAAGGATCTCGAAGGACCACCATGTCGCAGCCCCAGGAACCTCAGTACCCGGGCTATCCGCCCCCGTACCCCGAGCCGGAGGCCCTCCCCCACTCAGCGGCGACCCCGCCCGCCCACTCGCACCCCCCGCAGTACCCGGCGGCCAGCCAACCGGTCGCGGCACCCGATCACCCGGCCGGCCCTCCGGCCGCGGCACCGCAGTACCCGGCACCCGATCACCCGGCCGGCCCTCCGGCCGCAGCCCCCCAGTACCCCGCTCCCCCACCGGCCGCGGCACCGCAGTACCCGGCACCCGATCACCCGGCCGGCCCTCCGGCCGCGGCACCGCAGTACCCCGCTCCCCCACCGGCCGCGGCACCACAGCATCCCGCTCCTGCCCCGCCGGCGTACCCCGGGGCCCATTCGCCGCAGGCCCTGCCGGCGGCCGGCGTCCCGCCCACGGTGCCCGGCGCCGTGCCCGCCTCCCCCGGCGGCGCACCCCCCGTCCCCGCCGCCGCTGCCCCCGCCGCTGCGCTGCACCCCGACGACCCGTACCACCCGCACCACATCAGCACCGATCCGCGCCGGGTCCACCTCTCCGGCACCCAGCGCCGCACGGACGCCACGGCCATCGGGAACCTGCTGCTCTACCTGCCGCATTTCCTGTGCAGCCTCTTCGTCATGGCGCTGGTCTCGCTCGTCTTCGGCGGCTTCGGCCCGGTGCTTCTCCTCGCCTGGCTGCTCAGCGGCGCGCTGGTCTTCCACCGGCCCACCGAGAGCGCCATCGCCCGCCGGCTGCTGCGGCTGCGTCACCCCACCCCGCAGGAGCGCGCCAGACTCGAACCGGTCTGGCGGGAGGTCACCGCACGCGCGGGTGTGGAGGGGCGCACCTACGAGCTGTGGGTGGAGGACAGCGACAGCCTCAACGCGGTGGCCGCCGCCGGCCACATCGTCGGTGTGACCCGCTTCGCCATGAACCACCTGCCAAACGGCGAGCTCGCCGCCGTCCTGGCGCACGAGCTGGGCCACCACGTCGGCGGCCATGCCTGGTCCTCCCTGCTCGGCTACTGGTACGCCCTGCCGGGACGCGTCGCCTGGCGCTTACTCCGCGCCGTCTCGACTGCCGTCTTCAGGGTGTCCCGGCTGTTCTCCTGCTTCGGCACGGGACTCGTCGTGCTCGTCTTCGGCTGCATCGCCCTCGCGACGATCAGCACGCTGTACGGGCTTCCGCTCCTCGTCCTCGGCGTGCCGTACGCCCTGGCCGCCGTCGGCCGCCGCGCGGAGCTGCGGGCCGACCAGCACGCGGCGGCCCTCGGTTTCGCTCCCATGCTGGCCGCCGTCCTCGACAAGCTGCACCAGGGGGAACAGCGGCAACTGGCCCAGGCCGCCGCCGTCGCGGCCTACCAGGGCAGTCCCCCGCCGCGGGAGAGCGCGCTGAGCAAGCTGCTCTCCTCCCACCCCGACCACTACACCCGGCTGCACCACCTGCAGCCGTATCTGCGGCAGCAGCGGTAGCCACCAGCGCCACCAGCGCCCGGACACGCCGAAGGGCGGCCACCCCGTGCGAAACGGGGTGGCCGCCCTTCGATCAGACGTACGCCTTACTGGTTGTACGGACCGTAGTCGTAGTCCTCCAGCGGAACGGCCTGGCCGGAGCCGGTGCCGAACGGCGAGTAGTCGATGTCGTCGTAGCCGACGGCCGAGTACATCGCGGCCTTGGCCTCCTCGGTCGGCTCGACCCGGATGTTGCGGTAGCGGGACAGGCCCGTACCGGCCGGGATGAGCTTACCGATGATGACGTTCTCCTTGAGGCCGATCAGGGAGTCGGACTTGGCGTTGATCGCCGCGTCCGTCAGGACCCTGGTCGTCTCCTGGAAGGAGGCCGCGGACAGCCACGACTCCGTCGCCAGCGACGCCTTGGTGATACCCATCAGCTGCGGACGGCCGGAGGCGGGGTGACCGCCCTCGGTGACCACACGACGGTTCTCCGACTCGAACTTCGACCGCTCGACCAGCTCGCCCGGCAGGAGCTCCGCGTCGCCGGACTCGATGATCGTCACGCGGCGGAGCATCTGCCGGATGATGATCTCGATGTGCTTGTCGTGGATCGACACGCCCTGCGAGTTGTAGACCTTCTGGACCTCGCCGACCAGGTGGACCTGGACGGCACGCTGGCCGAGGATGCGCAGCACGTCGTGCGGGTTGGTGGCACCCGCGGTGAGCTTCTGGCCCACGTCGACGTGGTCGCCCTCGTGCACCAGGACCTTGGCGCGCTTCGAGATCGGGTAGGCCGTCTCGTCGCTGCCGTCGTCCGGGGTGACGACGATCTTCTTGGTCTTCTCGGTCTCCTCGATCCGCACGCGGCCGGAGGCCTCGGAGATCGGGGCGACACCCTTCGGCGTACGGGCCTCGAAGAGCTCGACGACACGGGGCAGACCCTGGGTGATGTCGTCACCGGCCACACCACCGGTGTGGAAGGTACGCATCGTCAGCTGGGTACCGGGCTCACCGATGGACTGGGCGGCGATGATGCCGACCGCCTCACCGATGTCGACCAGCTTGCCGGTGGCGAGCGAACGGCCGTAGCAGTACGCACACGTGCCGACCGCGGACTCACAGGTCAGGACCGAGCGGGTCTTGACCTCCTCGACGCCCGCGGCGACGAGGGCGTCGATGAGCACGTCACCCAGGTCGACGTTGGCCGGCGCGATGACCTTGCCGTCCACGACGACGTCCTCGGCGAGCATCCGCGCGTACACGGAGGTCTCGACGTCGTCCGCCTTGCGCAGCACGCCGGTGGCGTCCTTCGCGGCGATCCGCAGCTTCAGACCGCGCTCGGTGCCGCAGTCCTCCTCGCGGATGATGACGTCCTGCGAGACGTCCACCAGACGACGGGTCAGGTAACCCGAGTCGGCGGTACGCAGGGCGGTGTCGGCGAGACCCTTACGGGCACCGTGCGTGGAGATGAAGTACTCCAGCACGGACAGGCCCTCACGGAAGGACGCCTTGATCGGACGCGGGATGGTCTCGTTCTTGGCGTTCGACACCAGACCACGCATACCGGCGATCTGCCGCATCTGCATCATGTTTCCTCGGGCACCCGAGTCAACCATCATGAAGATGGGGTTCGTCTTGGGGAAGTTCGCGTTCATCGCCTCGGCGACCTCGTTGGTCGCCTTGGTCCAGATCGCGATGAGCTCCTGAGTGCGCTCTTCCTTGGTGATCAGACCGCGCTCGTACTGCTTCTGGACCTTCTCGTCCTGCGCCTCGTACCCGGCGACGATCTCCTTCTTCGCCTCGGGGACGACGACGTCGGAGATGGCGACGGTGACGCCGGAGCGGGTGGCCCAGTAGAAGCCGGCCGCCTTCAGGTTGTCGAGCGTCGCCGCCACGATGACCTTCGGGTAGCGCTCGGCGAGGTCGTTGACGATCTCGGAGAGCTGCTTCTTGCCGACCGAGTAGTCGACGAACGGGTAGTCCTCGGGCAGCAGCTCGTTGAAGAGCGCGCGGCCCAGGGTCGTGCGCAGGCGGAACGAGTCACCCTGCTGCCACTCGGGCTCACCCTCCTCCGCCACCGGCGCGGTCCAGCCACGCGGCGGGACGGTGCCGATCGGGAAGCGGATGTCGACCTTCGCCTGGAGCGAGAGCTCGCGGGCGTCGAAGGCCATGATCGCCTCGGCGGTGGAGCCGAAGGACCGGCCCTCGCCCTTGACCTCGCGCTCCTCCTCGTCCGTGGTGAGGAAGAAGAGGCCCAGCACCATGTCCTGGGTCGGCATGGTGACGGGACGGCCGTCGGCCGGCTTGAGGATGTTGTTCGAGGACAGCATCAGGATGCGGGCCTCGGCCTGCGCCTCCGCGGACAGCGGCAGGTGCACGGCCATCTGGTCACCGTCGAAGTCCGCGTTGAAGGCGGTGCAGACGAGCGGGTGGATCTGGATGGCCTTGCCCTCGACCAGCTGCGGCTCGAAGGCCTGGATGCCGAGACGGTGCAGCGTGGGCGCACGGTTCAGCAGCACCGGGTGCTCGGCGATGACCTCTTCGAGGACGTCGTACACGACGGTGCGGCCGCGCTCGACCATGCGCTTGGCCGACTTGATGTTCTGCGCGTGGTTCAGGTCGACCAGGCGCTTCATCACGAACGGCTTGAAGAGCTCCAGCGCCATGGCCTTGGGCAGACCGCACTGGTGCAGCTTGAGCTGCGGGCCGACGACGATGACGGAACGCGCCGAGTAGTCGACTCGCTTACCGAGCAGGTTCTGACGGAATCGACCCTGCTTACCCTTCAGCATGTCGCTGAGGGACTTCAGCGGGCGGTTACCGGGACCGGTGACCGGGCGACCGCGGCGGCCGTTGTCGAACAGGGCGTCGACGGCCTCCTGCAGCATCCGCTTCTCGTTGTTCACGATGATCTCGGGGGCACCGAGGTCAAGGAGACGCTTGAGGCGGTTGTTGCGGTTGATCACACGGCGGTACAGGTCGTTCAGGTCGGAGGTGGCGAAACGGCCACCGTCGAGCTGGACCATCGGCCGCAGGTCCGGCGGGATCACCGGGACGCAGTCCAGCACCATGCCCTTGGGGCTGTTGCTGGTCTGCAGGAAGGCGGAGACGACCTTGAGGCGCTTGAGCGCACGGGTCTTCTTCTGGCCCTTGCCGGTACGGATGATCTCGCGGAGCTTCTCGGCCTCCTCCTCGAGGTCGAAGGACTCCAGGCGCTTCTGCAGCGCCGCGGCACCCATCGAGCCGTCGAAGTACGTGCCGAAGCGGTCACGCAGCTCGCGGTAGAGCAGCTCGTCGCCCTCGAGGTCCTGGACCTTGAGGTTCTTGAAGCGGTTCCACACCTCGTCGAGACGGTCGATCTCGCGCTGCGCGCGGTCGCGCAGCTGCTTCATCTCACGCTCGGCACCCTCGCGCACCTTGCGGCGCACGTCGGCCTTGGCACCCTCGGCCTCGAGCTCGGCCAGGTCGGTCTCGAGCTTCTTGGCGCGGGCCTCGAGGTCGGCGTCCCGCCGGTTCTCGATCTGCTGGCGCTCGACGGAGACGTGGGCCTCCAGCGACGGCAGGTCGCGCGTACGGCGCTCCTCGTCCACGAACGTGATCATGTACGCGGCGAAGTAGATGACCTTCTCGAGGTCCTTCGGCGCCAGGTCCAGCAGGTAGCCCAGGCGCGACGGAACACCCTTGAAGTACCAGATGTGCGTCACGGGCGCGGCCAGCTCGATGTGGCCCATCCGCTCACGGCGCACCTTGGCGCGCGTGACCTCGACGCCACAGCGCTCACAGATGATGCCCTTGAAGCGGACGCGCTTGTACTTGCCGCAGTAGCACTCCCAGTCCCGGGTCGGACCGAAGATCTTCTCGCAGAAGAGTCCGTCCTTTTCGGGCTTCAGGGTGCGGTAGTTGATGGTCTCGGGCTTCTTGACCTCGCCGTGGGACCACTGACGGATGTCGTCAGCGGTGGCCAGGCCGATCCGCAGCTCGTCGAAGAAGTTGACGTCGAGCACTATGCGTCAATCCCTCTCAGGGTCGTGTCTCAATCATGGTCTGTACGGGGTCCGGGGAGGGGCCGGGGCTCTTCGTAGGAGCCCCGGCCGACCCGTCAGACCTCTTCGACGCTGCTCGGCTCGCGCCGGGACAGGTCGATGCCGAGCTCTTCCGCAGCGCGGAAGACGTCCTCGTCGGTGTCGCGCATCTCGATGGACATGCCGTCCGAGGACAGCACCTCCACGTTGAGGCACAGGGACTGCATCTCCTTGATGAGCACCTTGAAGGACTCCGGGATGCCGGGCTCGGGGATGTTCTCGCCCTTGACGATGGCCTCGTAGACCTTCACGCGACCGGTGACGTCGTCGGACTTGATGGTCAGCAGCTCCTGGAGGGCGTACGCGGCGCCGTAAGCCTCCAGCGCCCACACCTCCATCTCACCGAAGCGCTGGCCACCGAACTGAGCCTTACCACCCAGCGGCTGCTGGGTGATCATCGAGTACGGACCGGTCGAACGGGCGTGGAGCTTGTCGTCGACCAGGTGGTGGAGCTTGAGGATGTACATGTACCCGACCGAGATCGGGTCCGGGAACGGCTCGCCGGAGCGGCCGTCGAACAGGCGGGCCTTGCCGGTCGGGAGCACCATGCGCTCGCCGTCCCGGTTCGGGATGGTGTGCTGCAGCAGACCGGCCAGCTCGTCCTCACGGGCGCCGTCGAACACCGGGGTGGCGACGTTGGTGCCGGGGGCTACCTGGTCGGCACCGATGTTCTGCAGGCGCTGCGCCCACTCGTCCGCGAGGCCGGAGACGTCCCAGCCGCGGCTGGCGAGCCAGCCGAGGTGGATCTCCAGGACCTGTCCCGGGTTCATTCGGGACGGGACACCGAGCGGGTTGAGGATGATGTCGACCGGGGTGCCGTCCTCCAGGAACGGCATGTCCTCGATCGGGAGAATCTTGGAGATGACACCCTTGTTGCCGTGACGGCCGGCGAGCTTGTCACCGTCGGTGATCTTGCGCTTCTGCGCGACGTACACGCGCACCAGCTGGTTCACACCGGGGGGAAGCTCGTCGCCCTCCTCGCGGTCGAAGACGCGGACGCCGATGACCTTGCCGGTCTCGCCGTGCGGCACCTTCAGCGAGGTGTCACGGACCTCACGGGCCTTCTCACCGAAGATCGCGCGGAGCAGGCGCTCCTCCGGCGTCAGCTCGGTCTCACCCTTGGGCGTGACCTTGCCGACGAGGATGTCGCCGGCGACGACCTCGGCACCGATCCGGATGATGCCGCGCTCGTCGAGGTCGGCGAGGACCTCCTCGGAGACGTTCGGGATGTCCCGGGTGATCTCCTCCGGGCCGAGCTTGGTGTCACGGGCGTCGACCTCGTGCTCCTCGATGTGGATCGAGGAGAGGACGTCGTCCTGCACGAGGCGCTGCGACAGGATGATCGCGTCCTCGTAGTTGTGACCCTCCCACGGCATGAACGCCACGAGCAGGTTCTTGCCGAGGGCCATCTCACCGTTCTCGGTGGCCGGACCGTCGGCGAGGACCTGGCCCTCGATGACCCGGTCGCCCTCGGAGACGACGACCTTCTGGTTGACCGAGGTGCCCTGGTTGGAGCGGGAGAACTTGGCGACGCGGTACGTGGTGTACGTGCCGTCGTCGTTGGCGACGGTGATGTAGTCGGCCGAGACCTCCTGGATCACACCGTCCTTCTCGGCCTTGATGACGTCGCCGGCGTCGGTGGCACAGCGGTACTCCATGCCGGTGCCGACCAGCGGCGCCTCCGCCTTGATGAGCGGAACGGCCTGGCGCATCATGTTCGCGCCCATGAGGGCACGGTTGGCGTCGTCGTGCTCGAGGAAGGGGATCATGGCGGTCGCGACCGACACCATCTGGCGCGGCGAGACGTCCATGTAGTCCACGTCGTCGGGCGCGACGTAGTCGACCTCGCCGCCACGGCGGCGGACCAGCACGCGGGCCTCGGCGAACCGGAGCTCGTCGGTCAGCGGCGCGTTGGCCTGGGCGATGACGAAGCGGTCCTCCTCGTCGGCGGTCAGGTAGTCGACCTCGTCGGTGACCTGGCCCTCGACGACCTTGCGGTACGGCGTCTCGACGAAGCCGAACGCGTTGACGCGGCCGTACGAGGCGAGCGAACCGATCAGACCGATGTTCGGGCCTTCGGGGGTCTCGATCGGGCACATGCGTCCGTAGTGGGACGGGTGCACGTCACGGACCTCGAAGCCGGCCCGCTCACGGGACAGACCACCCGGGCCGAGCGCGGACAGACGGCGCTTGTGCGTCAGCCCGGACAGCGGGTTGTTCTGGTCCATGAACTGCGACAGCTGGCTGGTGCCGAAGAACTCCTTGATGGAGGCGACGACCGGCCGGATGTTGATCAGGGTCTGCGGCGTGATCGCCTCGACGTCCTGGGTGGTCATGCGCTCGCGGACGACGCGCTCCATACGAGCCAGACCGGTGCGGACCTGGTTCTGGATGAGCTCGCCGACGTTGCGCAGACGACGGTTGCCGAAGTGGTCGATGTCGTCGGTCTCGACGACGATCGTGGTGCCGTTCTCGCCGACCGTCTCGGTCTCGCCGGCGTGCAGCTTGACCAGGTACTTGATGGTGGCGATGACGTCGTCGGTGGTGAGCACACCGGCGTCCAGCGGCTCGTCGGCGCCGAGCTTCTTGTTCACCTTGTAGCGGCCGACCTTCGCGAGGTCGTAGCGCTTCGGGTTGAAGTAGAGGTTCTCGAGCAGCGTCTGAGCGGCCTCGCGCGTCGGCGGCTCGCCCGGACGGAGCTTGCGGTAGATGTCGAGCAGCGCGTCGTCCTGGCCCTGGGTGTGGTCCTTCTCCAGGGTGGCGCGCATGGACTCGTACTCGCCGAACTCCTGCAGGATCTGCTCGGTGGTCCAGCCGAGGGCCTTCAGGAGGACGGTCACGGACTGCTTGCGCTTGCGGTCGATACGGACACCGACCATGTCACGCTTGTCGATCTCCATCTCCAGCCAGGCACCCCGGGACGGGATGATCTTGGCGGAGAAGATGTCCTTGTCGGACGTCTTGTCGATGGAGGAGTCGAAGTAGACACCCGGCGAGCGGACCAGCTGCGACACCACGACACGCTCGGTGCCGTTGATGACGAAGGTGCCCTTGTTGGTCATGAGCGGGAAGTCGCCCATGAAGACCGTCTGGGACTTGATCTCGCCGGTCTCGTTGTTGGTGAACTCGGCCGTGACGAAGAGCGGAGCCGCGTACGTGAAGTCGCGCTCCTTGCACTCGTCGATGGAGTTCTTCGGAGGCTCGAAGCGGTGGTCGCGGAAGGTCAGCGACATCGACCCGGAGAAGTCCTCGATCGGGGAGATCTCCTCGAAGATCTCCTCCAGACCGGACTTCGTGGGGACGTCCTGTCCGGACTCCAGAGCCGCCTCGACACGAGCCTTCCACGCGGCGTTGCCGAGCAGCCAGTCAAAGCTCTCGGTCTGCAGCGCGAGGAGGTTCGGAACCTCGAGGGGCTCCTTGATCTTTGCAAAGGAGATGCGCAGCGGGGCGGTGCTTGCGCCGTTGTTCGTATTCGCGGTCGAGGCGTTGCGCGAGGCGGCCAAGAGGGGGTCCTTCCGAGGGCTCGGACTCACTACGCGCGTACCGGTCCCAAGCCGGGCACGGCGACAGACATTCCTGGATTCAGCCAAAAGGCCTGGTCAGGGCATTCGGTCAACTGTGCTCTTGCGAGGGGATGCCCCTGGTGACGGGCAGGGGGCAGCTAACAGGCAGCGCAAAGGGACAGTGTAGCCACTTGGCCCACTGATGTCCAGGGCGAGTAATTCGCGACCCTCGTTGTTCTCAACTCCACGGCACCTCGCGCCGTTGGCGCACATCGATACTGCCCACTCGGTCGTCGATCCATGCCTCGGATCCGGATCGTGCGACGACGCGTCCTGAGAATTGCGCGCTGCGTGCGGTTCGTCAAGGCCCCCGGGCGCGTGGGCCGCACGGCGAAGATCACCATACTCCCCGCCGGGCCCTGCGCAAGACAGGCGTCACGGCAACACCGAAGGGCGACCACCCGGATGGGTGATCGCCCTTCGAGAGCGCTCAGCGGCGCTCAGGAGAGTCCTGGGACTCTCGGAACTTACTTGACCTCGACGGAGGCGCCGGCAGCCTTGAGGGACTCGGCAGCCTTCTCCGCGGCGTCCTTGGCGACCTTCTCGAGGACCGGCTTCGGGGTGCCGTCGACGAGGTCCTTGGCCTCCTTCAGACCCAGCGAGGTCAGCTCACGCACGACCTTGATGACCTGGATCTTCTTGTCGCCGGCGCCGGTGAGGATGACGTCGAACTCGTCCTTCTCCTCGGCAGCCTCGGCGGCCGGGGCGCCCGGGGCGCCGGCGGCGGCAACCGCGACCGGGGCGGCGGCGGTGACGTCGAACTTCTCCTCGAAGGCCTTCACGAACTCGGCGAGCTCGATGAGGGTCATCTCCTCGAACTGCGCGAGCAGGTCGTCCTGGGACAGCTTCGCCATGATGGCGTCCTTCCACTAAATCGGCTGGTGCCGGGATGTACATGTCGGCGGGCGTACGTTGGGCCCGCTGTGACCGTCGCCTCAGGTGGCGGCGATCAATGTGCGAGCCGAATTACTCGGCACCGCCCTGCTCGGCCTTCTTGGCACGAAGCGCCTCCGCGGTGCGGACGAACTTCGAGGGAAGCGCCTGGAAGAGCGCGGCAGCCTGGGACTGCTTGCCCTTCATGGCGCCCGCCAGCTTGGCGAGCAGAACCTCGCGGGACTCGAGGTCCGCAAGCTTCTTGATCTCGTCGGCGGACAGCGCCTTGCCTTCAAGGACACCGCCCTTGATGACGAGAGCGGGGTTCTCCTTGGCGAAGTCACGAAGACCCTTCGCCGCCTCGACCGGGTCACCGGTCACGAAGGCGACAGCGGTCGAGCCCGCGAGGTGCTCGTCCAGCTGAATCCCGACCTCATTGGCCGCGATCTTGGTCAGCGTGTTCTTCACCACACGGTACTGAGCGTTCTCACCGAGCGAACGACGCAGCTGCTTGAGCTGCGCGACGGTGAGCCCGCTGTACGCGGTAACGACAGCGGCGTTGGAGGTGCGGAACTTGTCCGTGATCTCCTCGACAGCTGCGACCTTGTCGGGCCTCGCCATGAGCCTCGGCCTCCTTCCGGGTGATGAGGACCGCGCAGAAGGGGCTGGGCAAAACGAAACGCCCCGGCGCAGGGCACGGGGCGTGACTCGACCGGAAACGAGTTTCCGGGAGTACATCCACTGTCCACCTGCGCAGGCCGTCCGCGAGCTAGCGGATCCTTCGGTAGCCATACCCCTTAGCGGGAGGCACAGCGACAACCAGCGGTCTTTGGCTTCTGGGAGACCATACGTGAACCGGTGCGTGTCAAGCAAATCGGGCCCCGCTCCTCGGAGAGGAGCGGGGCCCGATGGCCACTCAGGGAGCCGTGCGGGCTCGGCCTGGTCAGACCGCGGCCGGGTCCTCCTCGACGAGGAGGTTGCGGGTGCGGTTGGAGTCCAGCGGGATGCCGGGGCCCATGGTGGTGGTCAGGGTCGCCTTCTTGATGTAGCGGCCCTTCGCGGCGGACGGCTTCAGACGGAGGATCTCCTCCAGCGCCGCGGCGTAGTTCTCGACCAGCTTCGTCTCGTCGAAGGAGACCTTGCCGATGATGAAGTGCAGGTTCGAGTGCTTGTCGACGCGGAACTCGATCTTGCCGCCCTTGATGTCGGTGACAGCCTTGGCGACGTCCATGGTCACGGTGCCGGTCTTGGGGTTCGGCATGAGACCACGGGGACCGAGCACGCGGCCGAGGCGGCCGACCTTGCCCATGAGGTCCGGGGTGGCGACGACGGCGTCGAAGTCCAGACGGCCCTTCGCAACCTCGTCGATGAGTTCGTCGGAGCCGACGATGTCGGCGCCCGCGGCTTCCGCGGCCGCAGCACGGTCACCGGTCGCGAAGACCAGGACCCGGGCGGTCTTGCCGGTGCCGTGCGGAAGGTTCACGGTGCCACGGACCATCTGGTCGGCCTTGCGAGGGTCAACGCCCAGGCGGAAGGCGACCTCGACGGTGCCGTCGAACTTGGTGGTGGCGGTGTCCTTGGCGAGACGGACGGCCTCGAGGGGCGCGTAGTTACGCGCCCGGTCGACCTTGGCGTCCGCGCCGCGGAGAGCCTTGCTGCGCTTCACTTCTTCTCCTGTTTGGTTCAGGTGTGGAGTCGTGGTGCGGGCCAGCGCCTGGCCCTACCACTGAGGTGCTGGGGGCTGATCAGCCCTCGACCGTGATGCCCATGGAACGGGCGGTGCCGGCGATGATCTTCTCGGCGGCGTCCAGGTCGTTGGCGTTCAGGTCGGGCATCTTGGTGGTGGCGATCTCGCGGACCTGGTCGCGCGTCAGCTTGGCGACCTTGGTCTTGTGCGGCTCGCCGGAGCCCTTGTCCACACCCGCGGCCTTGAGGATCAGCTTGGCGGCCGGCGGAGTCTTGGTGACGAAGGTGAAGGAACGGTCCTCGTAGACCGTGATCTCCACCGGCACGACCATGCCACGCTGCGACTCGGTCGCGGCGTTGTAGGCCTTGCAGAACTCCATGATGTTGACGCCGTGCTGACCCAGCGCGGGACCGACCGGCGGAGCCGGGTTGGCCGCACCGGCCTGGATCTGGAGCTTGATAAGCCCCGTGACCTTCTTCTTCTTGGGAGGCATTGCTCTCTCCGGGTCCTAGTGAGAGTGTTCCGCCCGCCACCCGATCATCCGGATGCAGGCATACCGCACAACGATAACGGGTATAGCTGTGCGGCCAAAAACCGAGCAGGTCAGAGCGGCCGCACGTGCCGTTCTGACCTGTTCGGAAGGCTATGTTCCAGAAGTTCAGTTCTTCTGGATCTGGTCGAAGCTGAGCTCGACCGGGGTCTCGCGGCCGAAGATCTCGACGAGGCCCTTGACCTTCTTCGAGTCGGCGTTGATCTCGTTGATCGTGGCCTGCAGCGTGGCGAACGGACCGTCGGTGACGGTGACCGAGTCGCCGACCTCGAAGTCCAGCACCTGGACCTCGACCTTGCGGGCCGGAGCCGGCTTGCCCTCGGCCTCGGCGGCCTCGCGCGCGGCCTTCTCCTCCGCCTCCGGGGCGAGCATCTTGACGATCTCGTCCAGCGTCAGCGGGTACGGGTCGTAGGCGTTGCCGACGAAGCCGGTGACGCCGGGGGTGTTGCGGACGACGCCCCAGGACTCGTTCGTCAGATCCATGCGGACCAGAACGTAACCGGGCAGCTTGTTCTGCCGGACGTTCTTGCGCTCGCCGTTCTTGATCTGGACGATCTCTTCCTCGGGCACCTCGGCCTGGTAGATGAAGTCCTCGACGTTCAGCGAGACGGCACGCTGCTCCAGGTTGGCCTTCACGCGCTTCTCGTAGCCCGCGTAGGTGTGGATCACGTACCACTCGCCGGGCAGACCGCGCAGCTCGTCGCGGAGCGCGGCGATCGGGTCGACCGGAGCCTCCGGCTCCTCGTCGGCCTCCTCCTCGGCTGCCTCTTCTTCCGCGGCGGCCTGGACGTCCTCGGCGTCGCCCTCGTCCTCGACGGCCTCTTCCGCGTCCTCGTCCTCGACGTGGAGCGCGGCGTCCTCGGCCGCCTCGCCGGCAGCGGCGTCCGCAGCTTCCGCCTGGTCCTCGTCGGCCGCCTCGACGATGTCGAGCTCGTCCTGGGCGGACTCGTTCAGGTTCGGGTCAGACACGGTGGCTGCTTCTTCCTGGATACAGATGGGGTGGAACATGCGAAAAGGGGCGCCGGATGGGCGCCCTCCGCGGGAATCAGCCGAAGACGTACTTGACTGCTTCCTGGAAGCCGAGATCGATCACGGTCACCAGACCGATCATGATCACGACGAAGACGATGACGACCGTGGTGTACGTCGTCAACTGGCTGCGAGTCGGCCAGACGACCTTGCGCAGCTCGGCGATGATCTGGCGGTAGAAAAGCGCGAGACGGCCCAGGGGGCCCTTCTTTCCGCGCTTGCCGCCCTTGCGGTTCTTCTTGGGCGCTTCGTCCTCGGCATCAGGCATGTCGATGGAGCCTACGGCGTCCGTCACGTCTCTCACCTGATTCCGGGTCGGCCGTGCCGCGCCCGGGTTGAGCCGCACGGCGGTGCAATGAAATAGCTACCTGCGCACACATCCTGGCGGTGTGTGTAGCAGGGCCGGAGGGACTTGAACCCCCAACCGCTGGTTTTGGAGACCAGTGCTCTACCAATTGAGCTACGACCCTTTGTGGTTCTCCCCCAACCTACCGCATCCACCGGACGTGGTCGGTGAGGGCCAACGAGCAGAGAGTGTACGTGGTCAGGGGCCCTGCGTCGAACAGATAGCTCCGGACACGGCGGCGGACCGGCTGACGGACAGTCTGTCCGCCCAGCGAAACCTGTGTGCCGCGCCCGTTCGGGGTCTGGGACGATGGGCCGCATGAGCGCTGCAACTCCTCCCTCCGAGCGCCGGGTCTCCGCCCGAGTCGGCGCGATCTCCGAGTCCGCGACCCTCGCCGTCGACGCCAAGGCCAAGGCCCTCAAGGCCGCCGGCCGTCCGGTGATCGGCTTCGGTGCCGGCGAGCCGGACTTCCCGACCCCCGACTACATCGTCGAGGCCGCGATCGAGGCCTGCCGCAATCCGAAGTACCACCGCTACACGCCGGCCGGCGGTCTGCCCGAGCTGAAGACCGCCATCGCCGCGAAGACGCTCCGCGACTCCGGCTACGAGGTGGACGCCTCCCAGATCCTCGTGACCAACGGCGGCAAGCAGGCGATCTACGAGGCGTTCGCCGCGATCCTCGACCCGGGCGACGAGGTCATCGTCCCGGCCCCGTACTGGACGACGTACCCCGAGTCCATCCGGCTCGCGGGCGGTGTGCCGGTGGACGTCGTCGCCGACGAGACGACCGGCTACCGGGTGTCGGTGGAGCAGCTGGAGGCGGCGCGCACGGAGAAGACCAAGGTGGTCCTCTTCGTCTCCCCGTCCAACCCGACCGGCGCGGTCTACACCCGCGCACAGGTCGAGGAGATCGGCCGCTGGGCGGCGGAGCACGGCCTGTGGGTGCTGACGGACGAGATCTACGAGCACCTGGTCTACGGCGACGCCGAGTTCTCCTCGCTGCCGGTGGTCGTGCCGGAGCTGCGCGACAAGTGCGTCGTGGTCAACGGCGTCGCCAAGACGTACGCGATGACCGGCTGGCGGGTCGGGTGGATCATCGGCCCGAAGGACGTCGTCAAGGCCGCGACGAACCTGCAGTCGCACGCCACGTCCAACGTCTCCAACGTCGCCCAGATCGCGGCCCTCGCCGCCGTGTCGGGCGACCTGTCGGCCGTGGACGAGATGAAGGTGGCCTTCGACCGCCGCCGTCAGACGATCGTGCGGATGCTCAACGAGATCGAGGGCGTGTACTGCCCGGAGCCCGAGGGCGCGTTCTACGCGTACCCGTCGGTCAAGGGCCTGCTCGGCAAGGAGATCCGCGGCAAGCGCCCGCGGACCTCGGTGGAACTGGCGGCGCTGATCCTGGACGAGGTCGAGGTCGCGGTCGTCCCGGGTGAGGCCTTCGGCACCCCCGGCTACCTGCGGCTGTCGTACGCCCTGGGCGACGAGGACCTGGTCGAGGGCGTGTCGCGGATGCAGAAGCTGCTGGCGGAGGCCCGCGACTGAGTTCCTCCCGTCCTTCGCGCACACGGAAGCACCCGATCGGTGAAAGGGGCTGCCGCTCGGGCGCCGTGTTTGGCAAGATCCCCAGATGGAGCACCACCTGAGAGATCTGCGGCTGCTGCCCAAGGCCCATCTGCACCTGCACTTCACGGGGTCGATGCGGCCCGCCACGCTGCTGGAGCTGGCCGACAAGTACGGCGTCCACCTCCCCGAGGCACTGACCGGGGGCGAGCCCCCGAAGCTGCGGGCGACCGACGAGCGGGGCTGGTTCCGGTTCCAGCGGCTGTACGACATCGCCCGCTCCTGCCTGCGCGAGCCCGACGACATCCGGCGGCTGGTGCGCGAGACGGCCGAGGAGGACGTCCGGGACGGCTCGGGATGGCTGGAGATCCAGGTCGACCCGACGTCGTACGCGCCGCGGCTGGGCGGGCTGATCCCGGCGCTGGAGATCATCCTGGACGCGGTGGAGAGCGCCTCGCGCGAGACGGGGCTCGGGATGCGGGTGGTGGTCGCGGCGAACCGGATGAAGCATCCGCTGGACGCGCGGACGCTGGCCCGGCTGGCGGTGCGGTACGCGGACCGGGGCGTGGTCGGGTTCGGGCTCTCCAACGACGAACGGCGGGGCATGGCCCGGGACTTCGACCGGGCGTTCGCCATCGCCCGGGAGGGCGGTCTGCTGGCGGCGCCGCACGGCGGTGAGCTGACCGGGCCGGCTTCCGTGCGGGACTGCCTGGACGATCTGCGGGCGGCGCGCATCGGGCACGGGGTGCGGGCGGCCGAGGACCCGCGGCTGCTGCGGCGGCTCGCCGAGAAGGGCGTCACCTGCGAGGTCTGTCCCGCGTCCAATGTGGCGCTGGGGGTGTACGAGAAGCACGAGGACGTGCCGCTGCGCACGCTGTTCGAGGCGGGGGTGCCGATGGCGCTGGGCGCCGACGACCCCCTGCTGTTCGGTTCCCGGCTCGCCGCGCAGTACGAGATCGCCCGCCACCACCACGGTTTCACGGACGAGGAGCTCGCGGAGCTGGCCCGCCAGTCGGTGCGGGGCTCGGCGGCTCCCGAGGGCGTCAGGGAGAAGCTGCTGGCCGGTGTCGACGACTGGCTGGCGGGTGGACCGGGCGCTTAGGGCGGCTGTGCGGCCCGGTGCCGAAGGACGCGGCGAGCGGCCGGACTCCGGCTGCCGGGGTGCCGACGGCCGCGGTGCCGACGGCCCGGTGACGCGTCCGTCCGAAGTGTGCGGCTAGCGGCCGGCGTCCTCGGCGGCGATTCCGCCCATCAGCGTGCCGACGAGGGCGGCGGCGAAGGTGTCCACGTCCTGTGGGGGCGTACGGCCGGTCTTGGGGTCGTAGGCGAAGGCGCGCTGGGAGCAGGCGCCGAGCAGCAGGGAGGCCGCCGCGAAGGTGTCCGCGGCGGGGTGGATGCGGCCCGCGGCGCGCTCGGCGCGCAGATACTCGTCGAGCGCCTCGATGGGGACGTGGGGCCCGGAGCCGAGGTCCCGCAGGGCGGCGTCGTGGCGGGCCTTGAGCCGGGTCTCGGCGTAGAGCGAGGCGGCGATCGGGAAGCTCTCGGCGTAGAACAGCGTGGCCCGTCGGGCGATCTCGGTGAGGTTCTCCTCCACGGTGCGGTCGTCGGCGCGCGGGTCGGTGGCCAGGCCGTGCAGGAGGGGGCCGAGGCCGGGGAGCCGTTCGTGGAGGACGGCCACGAAGAGCTCCTCCTTGCTCGCGTAGTACTTGTACAGCGCAGCCTCCGAGCACTGGGCCGCCTTGGCGATCTCCTTGGTGGTGGTGCGGGCGAGCCCGACCGTGGTCCACAGCTCGTGGGCCGCGTCGAGGATGCGTTCGCGGGCGGGCTTCATCAGGTGCTGTGCTCCAACCGACTTGACGGGTGAGTGGGTACTTACCCACTCTAGTGGTGAGTGAACACTTACCCACCAGGGAGGGGCACCATGAGGCTGACCGTGTTCGGGGCGACCGGGGGCATCGGCGGGGAGATCGTTCGGCAGGGGCTCGCAGCCGGGCACCACGTCACGGCGGTGGTGCGCGACCCGGCGCGGCTGACGTCGGCCGACGACCGGCTGGAGGTGGTCACGGGACGGTTCGACGACCCCGAGTCGCTGCGGCCCGCGGTCGCGGGGCGGGACGCCGTGCTGTCGGGCATCGGCCCGAGGTCCGGCAAGCGGGTCGGGGTCGCGTCGGCGGTGACGCGCACGATCCTCCGTGCGCTGGAGGCGGAAGGCGTGCGCCGCTTCCTCGCGGTCAGCGCGGCGCCGCTCGGCCCCGTGCCGGAGAACGAGACGCTCTACCTGCGGATCGCCACACCGCTGGTCTCGCGCATACTGCGGCGCCACTACGACGACCTGCGGGCCATGGAGGCCGATATCCGGCGCAGCGCGGTCGACTGGACGGCGGTGCGGCCGCCGCAGCTGATCGACCGGACGGTGACGGGGACCTATCGACGGGCGGTCGGGGCGAATCTGCGCGGCGGCGTCAAGATCGCGCGGGCGGACGTGGCCCACGCGATGCTGGCCATGATCGACGATCCGGCGACGCTGAAGCAGCCGGTGTCGGTCGCGTACTAGGGCGTGTTTCGAAAGTGGCGTCGTCCACCCGGAGGGCGGGGACGCCCCCGGCCGGACGGGACTTTCGCGACACGCCCCAGCCGGGCGCGCCGCTAGAGGCTGACGCCGACCGTCACCGGCTCGTTGACCAGCGTGATGCCGAAGGCGTCCCGCACCCCGGCGACGACCTCGCGGGCGAGGGCGAGCAGGTCCTCGGTGGTGGCCTCGCCCCGGTTGGTCAGGGCCAGGGTGTGCTTGGTGGAGATGCGGGCCGGCCCCTCGCCGTACCCCTTGGTGAAGCCGGCCTTGTCGATCAGCCAGGCGGCGGAGGTCTTCGTACGGCCGTCCCCGGCGGGGAAGGCGGGCGGGGCGACGTCCGGCCCGAGCCGGTCCCGTACACGGGCCAGGAAGGCCTCGTACTGCTCCTGCTCCAGGATCGGGTTGGTGAAGAACGAGCCGGCGGACCAGGTGTCGTGGTCCTCGGGGTCCAGGACCATGCCCTTGCCCGCGCGCAGCTTCAGCACCGTGTTCCGGGCCTCTGCCAGCGGCACCCGGTCCCCGGCCCCGACGCCCAGCGCCCGCGCGGTCTCCGGATACTTGACCGGGGCGCTCATGCCCCCGGCGTCCTCCAGCCGGAAGCGGACGCGGAGCACGACGAAGCGGTCCGGGTCGGCCTTGAAGCGGCTGTGCCGGTACGAGAAGTCGCAATCGGCGTTCCGCAGCGTGACCGTCTCGCCGGCGCGCCGGTCGTAGGCGACGACCTCCGTGATGGTCGAGGAGACCTCCTGGCCGTACGCCCCGACGTTCTGGATGGGGGTCGCGCCGGCCGAGCCCGGGATGCCGGCCAGGCACTCGACGCCGGCCAGCCCGGCCTCCACGGTCCGCGCGACCGCGTCGGACCACACCTCGCCGGCCGCCAGCTCCAGCAGCGTGCCGTCGAGGGTGAAGCCCCGCGTGGCGATGCGCAGGGCGGTGCCGTCGAAGCCCTTGTCGCCGATGACCAGGTTCGACCCGCCGCCGATGACCAGCAGTGGTGTCCCCGAGTCGTCCGCCTCGCGCACGGCGGCGACGACCTCGTCGTCGGTGGTCGCCGTGACGAGCCGCCCGGCGGGACCGCCGAGCCGGAAGGTGGTCAGGGGGGCGAGGGGAGCGTCGTGGAGTTCCTGCACGCGCCCAAGACTACGGTGCCGCTCCGACAGCCCCGCCCGACCGGCCCGTGTCCCCTGCCGGGCGGGCCGGCAGGGGACACGGGAGCGCCGTCGGACGCCGGGAGACCGGCCGGGCCGCTCCGGGGCGGCCCCGCGCCCTAGTGGGGCGCTCCGGCGGCCACCGGCTGGGGGGCGTCCGCGGGCTGCGGCTCCCGCGCGGGGCGGAGCGCGCGGCGGCCGGGGAGCAGGAGGGCGGATGCCGCGGCGACCGCGACCACCGCCGCTCCCACCCAGAGGGACGGAACGAGGCCGTCGGTGAAGCGCTGGGGCGTCTCGTAGCCGCCCTGGGCGGAGAAGACCGCTGCCAGGACCGCGATGCCGAGGGCGCCACCGACTTCACGCAGGGCGTTGTTGGCGCCGGAGGCGACACCCTGCTCCCGCGCGGGGACGCTGGACATGACCAGGTTCGCCGCCGGGGCGAAGTACAGCGCCATGCCGACGCCGCTGACGATCAGGGCCGGGAGCTGTGCGGCGTACGAGACGTCCGGCGACAGGACCGCGGCGAACCAGCCGAGCCCGATCGCCTGCAGGGCCAGCCCGACCGCGACGACGGGGCGGCCGCCGATCCGGTCGGAGAGGTAGCCGGCGATCGGCGCGACGATCATCGGCATGCCCGTCCAGGGCAGCATCCGCAGCCCGGCCTCGGTGGGCGAGTAGCCGAGGACGGTCTGCAGGAACTGGCTCAGCAGGAAGATCGAGCCGAACATCCCGGCGAACATCAGCAGGCTGGCCGCGTTGATCGCGGTGAAGGCGCGGCTGCGGAACAGCCGCATCGGCAGCATGGGCGCCCGGCCCCGGATGCCGTGCCGCACGAAGCCGCCGAGCAGCACGGCACCGCCGATGAGGCCGCCCAGCACCGGCATGCTGGTCCAGCCGTCGATGTTGCCGCGGATCAGGGCGTACACGATGCCGAAGAGGCCGCCGCTGGCCAGCAGGGTGCCGGTGATGTCGAGCGGCGCGCCCGTCCCGTAGGACTCCTTGAGCCGCAGGCGGGCGAGCGGCAGCAGGGCGAGACCCAGCGGCACGTTCAGCCAGAAGATCCACTGCCAGGAGACGTGCTCCGTGAGGCTGCCGCCGATGAGCGGCCCGGAGGCCACGGCCAGGCCGTTGACGGCGCCCCATATGCCGTACGCCATGCCACGCCGCTCGGCGGGGACGGCGGCGGTGAGCAGGGTCAGCGTGAGCGGCATCATGATCGCCGCTCCGACGCCCTGCACCGCGCGGGCGGCGATCAGCGCGTCGATTCCGGGCGCGAGCGCCGCCGCCGCGGAAGCGACGGTGAAGATCGCCAGACCGGCGGCGAACAGCCTCCGCCGCCCGAAGCGGTCGCCCAGGGCGGCACCGAACATCAGCAGGACGGCGAAGGTGAGGGTGTAGGCGCTGACCGTCCATTCCAGGTCGTGCAGGGCCCCGCCGAGATCCGTGCGGATGGCGGGCAGGGCGGTGGTGACGACGAGGTTGTCGAGGGCCGCCATGAAACCGGCGACGCTGGTGATGACGAGGGCCCAGACGGTTCCCGCGCGGTGTGATTGATGTTCCACGGCGTCTCACGCTCCTGAATTAGTTATTGATCACTAACTTTTACGCCAGCAAAACCGTGCGGCCCGCCCGCCGGCGGGCGGCCTACCGCCTACTCCGCGGCCGGGATCTTGGACAGGTCGAAGCCGCCCCACACCCGGTGACTCGCCGGGAACCCCATCGAGGCCAGAACATTGATGAGCATCCCGAAGGACATGAACCGGGTGGTCTCCCCCACATCGGCACCGAGCGCCAGATGACAGGCGTCCCACAGCTCCGCCCACCCGGCCCGGACCATCTCGCCGAGCTCCCGCTCCCCGGACGCCTCGGACGCGGCCACGGCGACGTACATCTGCATCTGCATGAGCAGCCGGTCGGGGTGCTCGGCCAGCAGTTCCTTGTACGCCTCGGCCATGGCCATGTGCGCGTCCTCGGGCTCCGCCTCACGCGCCGCGGCGACCATGCGCTCACGCGTCTCCGTCAGACAGCGGTTCGCCGCCGCGAGAAAGAGCTCCTGCTTGTTCTTGAACAGACGGAAGAGATAGGGCTGCGAGACACCGACCCGCTTGGCGATCGCCTCCGTGGACGTGCCGTGATAGCCGCCGCGCGCGAACTCGGTGATCGCCGCGCGGATCACACTCTCGCGCCTCTCCTCCGCACTCATCCTGACCATGCGACCTAAGTTAGTGACCAATCACTACCCAGTCAAGGGAGAGAGCGGGGCGGCCGCCGCACCGGACGGCCGCCATACCGGCCCTCAGGCCAGCCGCACCACGGCCCGCGACATCCCCAGCACCTTCTGGCCGGCGCTCATCGCGGTCAGGTCCACCCGGACCCGGTTGTCGTCCAGCTTGGCCGCCACCTTGCCGCTGACCTCGATCAGCGCGCCGGTGTCGTCGTTCGGCACGACGACCGGCTTGGTGAAGCGCACGCCGTACTCGACGACGGCGCCCGGGTCACCCGCCCAGTCCGTGACCACCCGGATCGCCTCGGCCATGGTGAACATGCCGTGGGCGATGACGTCCGGGAGGCCGACCTCCTTGGCGAACTTCTCGTTCCAGTGGATCGGGTTGAAGTCCCCGGACGCCCCCGCGTACCGCACCAGCGTGGCGCGTGTCACGGGAAAGCTCTGCGCCGGCAGCTCGGTGCCGACCTCGACCTCGTCGAATGTGATCTTCGCGGTCATCGCCTACGCCTCCTCTTCCGCCGCACGCGCCACGAGCTTCGTCCACGCCGTCACCACATGCTCACCGGCCTCGTCGTGGACCTCGCCACGGACGTCGAGGATGTCGTTCCCGGCCAGGGACTTGATCGCCTCGATGGTCGAGGTGACCGTCAGCCGGTCCCCCGCCCTGACGGGCCGGTTGTAGGCGAACTTCTGGTCGCCGTGCACGACCCGGCTGTAGTCCAGGCCCAGCTGCGGGTCGGAGATGACCTCGCCCGCCGCCTTGAAAGTGATGGCGAACACAAAAGTCGGCGGAGCGATCACATCGGAGTGACCGAGCGCCTTCGCGGCTTCCGCGTCGGTGTAGACGGGATTCGCGTCGCCCACCGCTTCGGCGAACTCGCGGATCTTTTCCCGGCCCACCTCATAGGGCTCGGTGGGCGGATAGGTCCGCCCCACGAAGGACTGGTCGAGCGCCATGAACTCGCTACCTCCTGGCTTTTTCCATGAACAAACGACACGAGGCCGCCCCCGGTGTGGGGACGGCCTCGTGTACGAGCCTGATTCAGCGCGTCTCGCGGTGCGCCGTGTGCTGGTTGCAGCGCGGGCAGTGCTTCTTCATCTCAAGACGGTCCGGGTTGTTGCGCCGGTTCTTCTTGGTGATGTAGTTCCGCTCCTTGCACTCCACGCAGGCCAGCGTGATCTTCGGGCGGACGTCGGTGGCAGCCACGTGAGTGCTCCTTGACGGACGGATGGACGGGTGAACGCAGAAAAGAGTAGCCGATCGAAGGACCGACCCCACAATCGGCTACTGTGTGTAGCGGTGACCGGACTTGAACCGGTGACACAGCGATTATGAGCCGCTTGCTCTACCGACTGAGCTACACCGCTTCGATGCTGGATCCCCTCGCCCGAAGGCGAGGATCACCGAACATCAGAGCCCCAATACGGAATCGAACCGTAGACCTTCTCCTTACCATGGAGACGCTCTGCCGACTGAGCTATTGGGGCGAGCGATGAAGACATTACACGGTCGGCCGCCGTTCGCCCAAATCCGATTCCCGGCCCCCGTTCCCGAGGAGCCGGGACGCACCCTTTGGGCCACTCGGGCCCCCTCCTCGACTTCCCGTCCCCGCCGCCACACCGCCGACCGGTACGACTGTCGCTCCACCGTGCGCGCCCGTGCCGGTACGACTGTCGCTCCACCCTGGGCGCCCGTGCCGGTACGACTATTTCGCCCCTCCTCGAAGCCCGGTCGGACGCCCCCTAGGCTCGCCTCACACAGCGTGACCCCTCGCGTACAGCTGTGCGTACGCGCCCGCCCCACCCGTCACACCCGAGCCCCGCCAGGAGCCCGATGTCCCCCGACAGCCAGCAGCCGCAGCCGCCCGAGGGTGCCACCACCGACACCACCGCGCTGCTGCTGTGCGGCGCCCGCCTGACCGACGGCCGGACGGTCGACGTACGGCTCAGCGGGGGGCGCATCGAGGCGGTCGGCACGGCGGGCAGCCTGCCGAACCAGGGCGCCCGCGTGGACCTGAACGGCTATCTGCTGCTCCCGGCACCCGCCGAGCCGCACGGCCACGCCGACACCGCGCTCAGCGCCGACGAGCCCGGGCCCGTTTCGTACGCCACGGAGGACGTGCAGCGGCGCGCCACCGAGGCCGTCCTCCTCCAGCTCGGGCACGGGGCCACCGCCGTACGGGCCCACGTGCGGATCGGGGACGTCCAGGGCCTCGGCCCGCTGGAGGCGGTGCTCCAGGCCCGCCGGTCACTGCGCGGGCTGGCCGATCTCACGGCGGTGGCCGTGCCCCGGCTGCTGACCGGCGTGGCGGGCGCGGACGGCCTCGCCATACTGCGGGACGCGGTGAAGATGGGCGCCTCCGTGGTGGGCGGGTGCCCGGACCTGGACCCGGACCCCGCCGGGTACGTGGAGGCCGTCCTGGAGGTGGCGGCCGAGCACGGCTGCCCGGTCGACCTGCACACGGACGGCGACGACCCGGCGCGGCTCGCCCGGCTGGCGGCCATGGCCGGTGGCCTGCGGCCCGGGGTCAGCATCGGGCCGTGCGGCTCCCTGGGGCGGCTGCCGGTCGACGCGGCCGGCCGGGCCGCCGACCAGCTGGCGGCGGCCGGTGTGACGGCGGTCTGCCTGCCCCAGGGCGGCTGCGGTGGCACGGAGGTCCGGGGCGCGGCGCCCGTGCGGCTCCTGAGAGCGGCCGGCGTGCGGCTGGCGGCGGGCAGCGGAGCGCTGCGCGACGTGGCGAACCCGGTGGGCCGGGGAGATCCGCTGGAGGCCGCCTATTTGCTGGCCTGCCAGGGCGGTCTGGCCCCCCAGGAGGCGTACGGGGCGGTCAGTTCGGCCGCCCGGGAGGCCATGGGGCTGCCCGCCGTGCGGGTGGAGGCAGGCTTCCCGGCCGAGCTGCTCGCGGTCCGCGGGGAGCGGCTGGCGGGTGTGCTGTCCCTGGCGTACAGCAGGATCGTGGTGCACCGGGGCAGGGTGGTGGCGCGGACGAGCGCCGTGCGGGAGTACTGCGACTCGGCGGCGGCGCTCGAACTGCCGCGGCAGGGGCGGCCGGACCCCGGCCCCTGAGCGGCCACCGGAGCTCCTCATGAGCGCTTTCGCCGTCGGGGCCGTACGGTCGGAAGCATGCGCATTGTCATCGCTGGAGGACACGGTCAGATCGCCCTGCGGCTGGAGCGGCTGCTCTCGGCCTCGGGGCACGAGGTCACGGGGGTGATCCGCAAGCCGGAGCAGGCCGGGGCGCTGCGCGAGGCGGGCGCCGAACCCGCTGTCCTGGACCTGGAGTCGGCGTCCGTGGACGCGGTCGCCGAGCTGCTGCGGGGTGCGGACGCGGCGGTCTTCGCGGCGGGCGCGGGGCCGGGCAGCGGCGCGGAGCGCAAGGACACCGTGGACCGGGCGGCGGCTGTGCTCTTCGCGGACGCGGCGGAACGAGCCGGGGTGCGGCGCTACATCGTCGTGTCGTCGATGGGCGCCGACGCGGACCGCGCGGGTGACGACGTCTTCGACGCGTACCTGCGGGCCAAGGGCGCGGCAGACGACTACGTCCGCTCCCGGACCGGCCTGGACTGGACGATCCTGAAGCCCGGCATGCTGACGAACGACGCGGGCACCGGGCTCGTCCGGCTGGAGGCGGCGACCGGCCGCGGCCCGATCCCGCGCGACGACGTGGCCGCCGTCCTGGCGGAACTGGTGGAGACCCCGGCGACCGCCGGCCTGACCCTGGAACTGATCGGCGGATCCGTTCCGGTCACGGTCGCCGTGAAGGACATCGCGGGCAACTGAGGAGTCCCATGAGCCGTATGTCGGAGCCCAGAGTCGTGGAACGTGCCGAGCAGCCGTACGTCTTCATGCGCAGAACGGTGCGGATGGACGGCTTCGCCGAGATCGCCGACCGTCTGCCGGAACTCGTCGCCTGGCTGGAAGCCCATGACATCCCCCTGGCGGACGCGCCGTTCTTCCGGTTCAGCACCATCGACATGACGGGCGAATCGGTGGTCGAGGCCGGCATCCCGGTCGCCGAGGCGCCCGAGCCGGAGGGCGACATCCGCGTCGCGGTCCTCCCGGCCGGCCGCTACGCGACCCTGACGCACATCGGCCACCCGGACGGCCTGCTCGACGCGATCACGGCCCTGCGCGCGTGGGCGACGGAGCGGGACCTGAAGTGGGACATGACGGAGACGGACGGCGTCGAGCGCTGGGGCTGCCGGATCGAGTCCTACCGCACGGACCCGAGGGTCGAGCCGGACCCGTCCAACTGGGAGACGGAGCTGGCGTTCCGCCTGGCCGACTAGGGCGTACGGCCCGGCGGACACCCCGTCAGCAGGGGGCGACCGGCCGACGGCCGCCCGCCGAACCGCCGCACCGAACGCACGAGAAAACCCCCGCCGCTCCGCGCTTGCGCGCGGGCGACGGGGGTCTTACTTCGCGTGGCGGCGCCAGGATTCGAACCTGGGTAGGCTAAGCCGACGGATTTACAGTCCGCTCCCATTGGCCACTCGGGCACACCGCCATGGGATGTCGCTGTGGGAGATGCCGCTTTTCGGCGGTGCTCCCTGGCAACGACGTAAACGATACCTGATGCCGGGGGGTGCTCCGCCACCGCATTGATCAGCGCTCGGGGCGAGTGCGGGTGGCTAGGCTTTGCCGTGGCGGTCCGGGATCCCGGCCGTACGTCTACGCACCCCATACAAGGAGCCACAGGACATGGCCGACTCCAGTTTCGACATCGTCTCGAAGGTCGAGCGGCAGGAGGTCGACAACGCCCTCAACCAGGCGGCGAAGGAGATCTCGCAGCGCTACGACTTCAAGAACGTCGGGGCCTCCATCGCCTGGTCCGGCGAGAAGATCCTGATGCAGGCGAACTCCGAGGAGCGGGTCAAGGCCATCCTCGACGTCTTCCAGTCCAAGCTGATCAAGCGGGGCATCTCGCTGAAGTCGCTGGACGCCGGGGAGCCCCAGCTGTCCGGCAAGGAGCACAAGATCTTCGCCACGATCGAGGAAGGCATCTCCCAGGAGAACGCCAAGAAGGTGGCGAAGATCATCCGCGACGAGGGGCCCAAGGGCGTCAAGGCGCAGGTACAGGGCGACGAGCTGCGGGTCAGCTCGAAGAGCCGCGACGACCTGCAGGCCGTGATCGCGCTGCTGAAGGGGCAGGACTTCGACTTCGCGCTGCAGTTCGTGAACTACCGCTAGTCAGGGCGGACCGGGGGCGGGCGCGGCTGAAGCCGGTCCGCCCCCGCCCCGTTCTCCTTGCCGGTCCCCGAGAGCCGCCGGGCGGCGATCTCCGTGTCCGATTCCCGCCGGCGCCCGGGATTGGGAGGGGCGCAGACTGGCGAGGACGCGAAGGAAGGGACGAGCCATGACGGAGTACGCGTACGTCGACGGGCCGCTGGGCCGGATGCTGCTGGTCGGTGAGGCCGCGGGCGGCCGGACCGTGCTCGCCTCGCTCTCCCTGCCCGGCCAGAAGGGCGGCGTGGCCGTCCAGGAGGGGTGGCGGCACGCTCCGGAGGCGTTCCAGGGCATCGCCGAGCAGCTCGGCGCCTACTTCGGGGGCCGGCTGACGCGGTTCGACATCCCGTACGCCACCGCCGCCGGCACCGACTTCCAGCGGCGCGTGTGGCGGGCGCTGGAGGACATCCCGTACGGCACGACCGTGACCTACGGGGAGATCGCCGCCCGGGTCGGTGCGTCGGGGGCCGGGGTGCGCGCGGTCGGCACCGCCGTCGGGCGCAATCCGCTGCTGGTCGTGCGGCCCTGCCACCGGGTGATCGGGGCGGACGGGGCGCTGCGCGGCTACGCGGGCGGGGTGGCGCGCAAGGAGCGGCTGCTCGGCCTGGAGGGAGCCCTGGCGGTATGACCGAGGGGCTGTTCCCCGCCGCGCGGGAACGGGCGGAGATAGCCCCGGGCGCGGTGCACGTGCCCGGGTGGCTGCCGCTGGAACGGCAACGGGAGCTGGTCGAGGTCTGCCGGGACTGGGCGCGGGGACCGGTGCCGATGCGGAACACGGTGCTCCCCGGCGGCGGGGTGATGTCCGTGCGGACGGTCTGCGTGGGCTGGCACTGGCAGCCGTACCGGTACACGCGCACGGCCGGCGATGTGAACGGCGCCCGGGTGGCCGCGTTTCCCGGCTGGCTGGTCGAGCTGGGGCGGGCGGCCCTGGTGGAGGCGTACGGCGACCACGGCGGGTACGCCCCTGACACCGCGCTGGTCAATTTTTACGACCGTGACGCGAGGATGGGCATGCACCAGGACAAGGAGGAGCGGTCCGGTGCCCCGGTGGTGTCCCTGAGCATCGGGGACAGCTGCGTCTTCCGGTTCGGGAACACGAGCACACGGGGACGGCCGTACACCGATGTGGAGCTCGCGTCCGGGGACCTGTTCGTCTTCGGGGGGCCGTCGCGGTTCGCGTACCACGGCGTGCCCAGGGTGCGTCCCGGGACGGCCGGCCGGGCGGTCGGACTGGAGTCGGGACGGTTGAACATCACCCTGCGGGAGACGGGACTGTCAGGCGCCTAGGGCGCGTTCCGGGTCGGACGGGACTTTCGGAACACGCCCTAGCGTGAGCGGGAGTGGCCGAAAAGGATGCGGTACGCGGCGAGGAGGACGAGCGATCCTCCGATGGCCGCGAGCCAGGTGGGGCCGTCGTAGAACTCGTTGCTGACGGGCCGGTCCAGGAAGCGGGCCGAGATCCAGCCGCCGACGAAGGCCCCCGCGATACCGATGAGGGTGGTGCCGATCAGGCCGCCCGGGTCACGGCCCGGCATGAGGACCTTGGCGATGATGCCGGCCAGCAGTCCCAGAACGATCCAGCTGATGATGTCCATGCGGTGAATCTGCCTTCCGTACCGGGACTTCAACCCCTGTTGTGTGCCGGGGAAGACGTCCCGGCGTGCAGGGCCGGTTGCGCGGGTCAGTAGGGTGCGGCGCATGACACAGGAGTTGCGGCGATCGCTGGGTGTGTTCGACGCCGTCGTCATCGGACTGGGTTCGATGGTCGGTGCCGGCATTTTCGTGGCCCTCGGTCCGGCGGCGGGCGCGGCCGGCAGCGGGCTGCTGCTCGGCCTGGGGCTCGCGGCCGCCGTGGCGTACTGCAACGCCATGGCGTCGGCGTGGCTGGCGGCCCGCTATCCGGCGTCGGGCGGCACCTATGTGTACGGGCGTGAACGGCTCGGCCCGTTCTGGGGTTACCTCGCGGGCTGGGCGTTCGTGGTCGGCAAGACCGCGTCCTGCGCGGCGATGGCGCTGACGGTCGGGGCCTACGCCTGGCCGGAGCAGGCGCACGCGGTGGCGGTCGCGGCGGTGGTGGCGCTGACCGCCGTGAACTACGGCGGGGTGCAGAAGTCGGCATGGCTGACCCGCCTGATCGTGGCGGTGGTGCTGGCGGTGCTCGCGGCGGTCGTCGTGTCCTGCCTGGTGTCCGTGGAGGCCGATTCCGGTCGGCTGGAGCCGGCCGGAGACACGTCGGCGAGCGGTGTGCTGCAGGCGGCGGGGCTGTTGTTCTTCGCGTTCGCGGGGTACGCGCGGATCGCCACTCTGGGCGAGGAGGTCAGGGACCCGGCCCGGACCATCCCGCGCGCGGTACCGCTGGCACTGGGCATCGCCCTGGTCGTGTACGCGGCGGTCGCGGTGGCCGTCCTGTCGGTGCTGGGCGCACCGGCCCTCGGGGAATCGGCGGCGCCGCTCGCCGACGCGGCCCGGGCGGCGGGCGCGGACTGGCTGGTGCCGGTGGTGCGGGTGGGCGCGACGGTGGCGGCCCTCGGCACGCTGCTGGCCCTGATCCTGGGGGTCTCCCGTACGACCCTGGCGATGGCCCGCGACGGTCATCTGCCCCGTACGCTCGCGGCCGTCCATCCGCGCTTCCAGGTGCCGCACCACGCGGAGTTGGCGGTGGGCGCGGTCGTCGCGGTGGTCGCGGCGACGGTGGACGTGCGCGGCGCGATCGGGTTCTCGTCGTTCGGCGTGCTGGTGTACTACGCCATCGCGAACGCGTCGTCGTGGACCCTGCGGCGGGCGCTGGTGCCGCGCGTCATGGCCGCGGGCGGCCTGGCGGGCTGTCTGGCGCTGGCGTTCGCGCTGCCCGTGGTGTCGGTGATGGCGGGCGCGGGTGTGCTGGCGGCGGGAATGGTGCTGTACGCGGTGCGCAGCCGCTAGAACGCCACGGGCGGGGCTCTTCGGCCTTCGGCTCCGGACGGGCCCCTGGGCCCGTCCCCGGCCCTGGCCCGGCCGGGGCAGGCCCGGGCTGACCGGGCCTTGCTCGACGGAGCCTGGCCTGAGGGGGCCTAAAGCGTCGTGAAGGGCCGGTCCGTCGGGACGATCTCCTTGCCCAGAGGCAGCAGCGAGACCGGGATCAGCTTGAAGTTCGCGATTCCCAGGGGGATGCCGATGATCGTGACGCACAGGGCGATGCCGGTGGCGATGTGACTGAGCGCCAGCCACCAGCCGGCGAGGACCAGCCAGAGGACGTTGCCGACGCACGAGGCGGCGCCCGCGTCGCGGCGTTCCACCACTGTCTGGCCGAACGGCCACAGGGCGTAGACGCCGATGCGGAAGGCCGCCAGGCCGAACGGGATGCCGATGATCGTGATGCAGAGCAGCAGGCCCGCCACGAGGTAGCCGAGGAAGAGCCAGAAACCGCTCAGGACCAGCCAAATGACGTTCAGGATTGTCTTCACGGGCGGTGACCTGCCATCTGTTCGAGTCGGGCGATGCGCTCCGCCATCGGAGGATGGGTGGAGAACATCCTGGCGAGCCCCCGTCCCGGCCGGAACGGGTTCGCGATCATCATGTGGCTCGCGGTTTCGAGCCTGGGCTCGGGTGGCAGAGGCAACTGCTTCGTGCCCGTCTCCAGCTTGCGCAGCGCGCTGGCCAGGGCCAGCGGATCGCCGGTGAGCTGGGCACCGGAGGCATCCGCCTCGTACTCCCGGGACCGGCTGACGGCGAGCTGGATGACCGAGGCGGCGAGCGGGCCGAGGATCATGATCAGAAGCAGGCCCAGCAGTCCCGGGCCCTCGTCGTCGTCGGACCGGCCGATGGGGATCAGCCAGGCGAAGTTCACCAGAAACATGATCACGGAGGCAAGGGCGCCGGCGACGGACGAGATCAGGATGTCCCGGTTGTAGACGTGGCTGAGCTCATGGCCGATGACACCGCGCAACTCGCGCTCGTCGAGGATCCGCAGGATGCCCTCGGTGCAGCAGACGGCGGCGTTGCGCGGGTTGCGGCCGGTCGCGAAGGCGTTGGGCGCCTGGGTCGGCGAGATGTACAGCCGGGGCATGGGCTGGCGGGCCTGGGTGGAGAGGTCCCGCACCATCCGGTACAGCTGGGGTGCCTCGAACTCGCTCACCGGCCGCGCGCGCATGGCCCGCAGGGCGAGCTTGTCGCTGTTCCAGTACGCGTACGCGTTGGTCCCGAGCGCCACGACGAGCGCGACGACCAGGCCCGTCCGGCCGAAGAAGCTGCCGATCAGGATGATGAGTGCGGACAGTCCCCCGAGGAGTACGGCGGTCTTCAGCCCGTTGTGCCGGCGGTGCACGGTACGCCCTCCAAGTGGTGCGGCAGGGGGACCCTTTGCCTGTGCTGGTCCACTGTCCAGTGGACCCTCCCGTACTGGTCAACGCCAGGCGGGGATGGCTGGTTCCCTGGTCCGCGCGGGTGGGCGGGTCTGCCGTCCGGGTGAGGACCCGGTGTCGTGCGCGTCCGCGGGCGGCCGTGGGCCGCCGGGAGAGGCCGCCGTAGGTCGGCCGGGGTGGCTTCAGCGCTGAGCGGGCAGCCCGGCCTTCTCCAGTGCCTCGGGCACCGGCTCGACCTCGCTGGTGCAGTGCCCGCAGCGGCTGGCGACGGCCGGGATGGAGGAGTAGCAGCGGGGGCAGTCGCGGACGGCGGCCCTGACGTCGAAGGGCTGGTCGCGCGTGAAGCGGTCCTGGATCTTCATCATCGGCAGCACGACGCAGAAGTAGAGAACGGCGGCGGTGATGAGGAACGCGATGGCGGCGCTGATGAACAGGCCGTAGGGGAACTTGGCCCCCTCGACGGTGAAGTACGCCTTGCTGTAGTCGCCGACGGAGCCGGTCGCGAGGCCGATGAGGGGGGCGATGAAGGCATTGCTGAAGCCGGTGACGACGGCGGTGAAAGCGGCACCCACGGCGAGGCCGATCGCCATCGAGATGACGTTTCCGCGCAGAAGGAAGTCCTTGAAACCGCTCAGCACTGCGTTGCTCCTCGAGGTGCGTGGGGGGAAGGCGGGGTCAGAAAAGGCCCTTGGCGGCGAAGCGCAGGACCAGCTGGGGGTAGCCCGAGAGTGCCACACCGGCGACGGCCGTCAGACCGATGCACAGGGTGACCGGAGCGGGGACGGACAGCTTCGCGGAGGTCGTCTCCGGGGCGCGGAACATCACCGCCGTCCACTGCAGGTAGTAGTAGAGGGCGATCACGACGTTGACGCCCATGACGACGGCGAGCCAGCCCAGGCCGGCGTCGACGGCCGCGGAGAAGACCGCCACCTTGGCGAAGAGTCCGATGATGCCGGGCGGCAGGCCCGCCAGGCAGAGCAGGAAGAAGCCCATCACGAGCGCGGCGACCGGCCGGGTGGCGTACAGGCCCCGGTAGTCGGCGATCCGGTTCTGCGGATGCGTACGGCCGACGAGCGCGGCCACGGCGAAGGCACCGAGGTTCACGACGGCGTACATCAGGGCGTACGAGACGGTGGCACCGATCTGCTCGTCGCCGGAGTACGCGGCCGCGGCGACCGGCACCAGGAGGTAGCCCGCCTGAGCCACGGACGACCAGGCCAGCAGGCGTACCGCGCTCCACGCGCGCGTGGGCACCTGCCGCAGGGCGGCGACGTTCCCGACGGTCATGGTCAGGGCGGCCAGGACGGACAGGGCGGGGCCCCACACGTCCGCGTACGTCGGGAAGGCGACGACGGTCACCAGGATGAGGCCGGTGAAGCCGACCGCCTTGCCGATGACGGACAGGTACGCGGCGACCGGCAGCGGGGCGCCCACGTAGGTGTCGGGCACCCAGAAGTGGAACGGGACGGCGGCCGTCTTGAAGGCGAAGCCGACGAGCGTGAGGGCGACCCCGGCCTTGGCGAGGTTCTCCAGCTGGGCCGGCACGTCGTCCAGGCTCTGGGCGATCTCGGTGAGATGGAGGGTGCCGGTGGCCGCGTACACGAAGCTGACGCCGAGCAGGGTGACGGCGGTGGCGGTGACCGAGGAGAGGAAGAACTTGAGCGCGGACTCACCGGACATGCGGTCGCCGCGCTTGAGGCCGACGAGCGCGAAGGCGGGCAGCGAGGCCACCTCCAGGGCGACGATCAGCGTTGCCAGGTCGCGTGAGGCGGGCAGCAGGGCGGCGCCGGCGGCGGAGGACAGCAGCAGGAACCAGTACTCCCCGGCGGGCAGCCTCTCCCTGGTCTCGTGCAGCGACAACAGGGCCGTCAGGAGCGCGCCGCCGAGCACGAGGAACTGGATGACCAGCGTGAAGTGGTCGGCGGTGTAGCTGCAGGCGTCGGCGTCGGTGGTCAGACAGAAGGTGCTGCGGTCGCCCTTGCGCAGGGGCACCAGGGTGACGAGGGCGGCGGCCAGACCGGCGATCGAGGCCCAGCCGAGGAGCTGCTTGCGCTCCTCGGGCACGAACAGGTCGGCGACGAGCACGATCAGGGCGACCGTGGCGGCGATGGTGGGCGGCGCGATGGCGGCCCAGTCGACGGACTGGACCAGGGTGGCCGCTGCCGTGTCGGCGGCGCTCGCGGCTGCGACGGTCACGACTTGCCTCCTGCGAGGAGCTTCTGCACGGCCGGATCGGTGAGACCGAGGAGGACCGCGGGCCAGAGGCCGGCGACGACGGTGAGGACGGCCAGCGGCGTCCAGGCGGCGAATTCGTACGTCTGGACGTCGGGGAGCCGTGGCTGGTCATCGGTGGGGGCGGCGCCCATGCAGATCCGGCGCACCACGACGAGGAGGTACGCGGCGGTGAGCAGGGTGCCGAACGCGCCGACGGCCATGAAGGTGAGGAAGGCGGGACGGCTGAGCCCCTCGGCCGGTCGGAAGGCGCCGAAGAGGGCGAGCATCTCGCCCCAGAAACCGGCCAGGCCGGGCAGGCCGAGCGAGGCGACGGCCGCGAAGGCGAGCAGGCCGCCGAGGCGGGGCGCGCGGCCGTAGAGGGCGGCGCCGGTGGCCCCCGCGAGGGTGTCGATGTCGGCCGTGCCGTACCGGTCCTTGACCGCGCCGACCAGGAAGAACAGCAGGCCGGTGATGAGGCCGTGGGCGATGTTGGCGAAGAGCGCGCCGTTGACGCCGGTGGGGGTCATGGTCGCGATGCCGAGGAGCACGAAGCCCATGTGCCCGACGGAGGAGTAGGCGATGAGCCGCTTGAGATCGCCCTTGGCACCGGTGCGGGCGAGGGCGAGGCAGGCGAGCGAGCCGTAGATGATGCCGGCGACGGCGAACGCGGCGAGGTAGGGCGCGAAGGTGCGCATCCCGTCGGGCGTGATCGGCAGAGCGATCCGGACGAATCCGTACGTGCCCATCTTCAGCAGGACGCCGGCGAGGAGCACGGAGCCGACGGTCGGCGCGGCGGTGTGCGCGTCGGGCAGCCAGCTGTGCAGCGGCCACATCGGCGTCTTCACCGCGAGCCCGACCCCGATCGCCAGAACGGCGATGACCTGCACGGAGGTGGTGATGTCACGGCCGTTGTCAGTGGCGAGTGCCACCATGTCGAACGTGCCGGCCTTCAGCCCCACGAGGAGCAGGCCGAGCAGCATGACGACCGAACCGAGCAGGGTGTACAGGATGAACTTCCAGGCGGCCGGCTGCCGCCCCTCGCCGCCCCAGCGGGCGATGAGGAAGTACATCGGGATGAGCACCATCTCGAAGGCCAGGAAGAACAGCAGCAGGTCGAGGACGGCGAAGGTCGCCAGCGTGCCGGACTCCAGGACGAGGAGCAGGGCGACGAATGCCTTCGGGGAGGGTCCCGCGGGCATCTTGAAATAGCTGTACAGCGCGCAGAGGAACGTCAGCAGGGCGGTCAGGACCAGCAGGGGGAGGGAAATGCCGTCGGTGCCGAGGTGGATGCGCACGTCGAGCGCGGGGATCCACGGAACGTCCGTCGTGGCCTGCATCCGCGACGGCTCGTCGTGGTCGAAGCCGAGCGTGAGGACGATCGCGGCGGCGAGGACCGCGCCGGTGACGACCACGCCGTGGCGGAGCACGGCCTGGTCCGGGGACTTCCCCCGCAGCCCGGGCGGCGCCGGGAGGAGGGCCGCGGCGGCGCCGACGAGCGGGCCGACGACGAGGAACGCGAGAAGGAACTGCATCACGGATTCGCTGATATCGATCACGGCTCACGCTCCGGCGGCGACGAGTACGGCGGCGATCGCCAGGACGACGGAGCCGGCGAGCAGGGCGCTGAGATAGGTCTGCACATTGCCGGTCTGCGCGCGGCGGACGGCCCGGCCGAGGAGGTTGGTGCCGGTGCCCGCGCCGCGTACGTAGGTGTCGACGACCTCGCGGTCGAGGAAACTGACCAGCGAGGCGGCGGCCCTCACGGGGCGGACGAACAGCACGGAGTAGACGGCGTCCAGGTGGAAGCCGGCGGCGGCGTGCCGGTGCAGCGGGCCGAGCAGCAGGCGTCCGGGGTCGGCGGCGTCGGGGGCGGCCGCGCCGGCGCCGTACGCGGGGGTGCGCGCGGCGATGGCCTCGGCCTGGGCCTCGGGGGCGGCGGATTCGGCCCCGGGGTGGGCGGCGACCTCGCCGATCGGGGTGCGGGCGGCGAGCGCCGTGGTGTGCCGCCAGGTGGCGTAGGTGACCAGTCCGCCGACGAGGGCGACGCCCGTGCCGAGGACGGCGGTGGTGACGGTCGGGGTGAGGGCGTTGCCGTCGAACCAGTCGTCCAGGTATCCGGCGGCCAGGCCGAAGGCGAGGGAGGGCAGGGCGAGCACCCACAGGACGGCGTTCATGGCGCGGGGCTGCCTGGTCGTGGTCTCCCCCGCCCGAACGGAGCCGAGATCCCCGGCGAGGGCGGGGGCCTCGGTGCTCCTGCCCCGGAAGGCGAGCAGCCACAGGCGCATGGCGTACGCGGCGGTGAGGAGGGCGGTGAGCAGGCCCGCGACGAGGACGGTCCAGCCGGCACCGGCCGGGGCGATGTCCCGGTCGCCGAGGGCGGTGTGCTCGGCGGCCACCAGGACGGCTTCCTTGGAGAAGAAGCCGGCGAACGGGGGGATCGCGGCGAGCGCGAGCAGGGCGACCGTCATCGTCCAGTAGGCGTCGGGGACGCGCTTGGCCACTCCGCTCATCCGGGACATGGCGGCCAGTGAATTGGTGCCGACCGCGTGGATGATCACGCCGGCGGCGAGGAAGAGCAGTGCCTTGAAGGCGCCGTGCGACAGGAGGTGGAAGACGGCGGCGCCGCGGTCGCCGACGGCCAGGGCGCCGGTCATGTATCCGAGCTGGCCGATGGTCGAGTAGGCGAGGACGCGCTTGATGTCGTCCTGCGCCAGGGCCGCCAGCGCCGAGCCGACCATCGTGATCGAGGCCATCACGGCGAGGACGGTCATGGCGGCGGCGGACGAGGCGAAGAGCGGAAGGAGGCGGGCGACGAAGTACACACCGGCGGCGACCATCGTCGCGGCGTGGATGAGCGCCGAGACGGGGGTGGGGCCGGCCATCGCGTCGGGGAGCCAGGTGTGCAGCGGGAACTGCGCGGACTTGCCCGCCACACCGGCGAGGAGCAGCAGCGCCACGAGGGTGGGGTGGTCGATGCCGCCCGCGGCGACGGCGCCGAGGACGCCGGTGATGCGGAAGGTTCCGGCGTCCGCGGCGAGGGCGAACAGTCCGATGAGGAAGGGGACGTCGCCGAGCTTGGTGACCAGGAACGCCTTCAGGGAGGCGGCGCGTGCCTCGGGGGTCTCCCAGTAGTGGCCGACGAGGAAGTACGAGCAGATGCCCATGATCTCCCAGCCGACCAGCAGCACCATCAGGTCGCCCGAGTAGACGACGAGCAGCATCGCGGAGGTGAAGAGGGAGATGAGCGCGGCGTACGAGGGGTAGCGCGGGTCGTCGCGGAGGTAGCCGGTGGAGTAGATCTGCACGCAGGTCGCGACCAGGCCCACGAGGACGGCGGTGGCGGCCGCGAAGCCGTCGAGGTGCAGGGCCAGGTCGATGGGGACCGAGCCGGTGGGCGTGAGCTGGGTCGCCGCGTCGATCGCCCGGCCGCCGCCCTGCCGTACGGCGACGAGCACGGCGAGGACGAACGCGCCGAGGGCCGGCAGGACCGCCAGCGGGCGCACGAACCCGGGGGCGGCGCGGCCGAGCAGCAGTCCGGCGGCGGAGCCCAGGAAGGGGAGGAGGGGGACGAGGACGGCGAGGGTCGTGGTGGTCACGCGGTGGCCTCAGCCTTCTCGGCGGCCTTCTCTGCGGCCTTCTGGTCGGGGTCCGGCGTCTCGGCGGTGTCGCGGAGTCTGTCGATGTCCGAGGTCCCGTGGTTGCGGTGGACCATCAGGACGATCGCCAGTCCGATGCCGATCTCCGCGGCGGCGATGGCGATGGTGAACAGGGTGAGTGCCTGGCCGGCGTGCAGGGTGTCGCGCAGCCAGACGTCGAAGGCGACCAGGTTGAGGTTGACGGCGTTGAGCATCAGCTCGACGGACATCAGGACCAGGATCGCGTTGCGGCGGGCGAGCACCCCGTACAGGCCGGTGCAGAAGAGCAGGACGGCGAGGACCGCGGGATAGGCGAGGTGCATCACTTGTCCCCTTCTCGGCCGGCCGCCCGGTCCCTGCGGGACAGGACGATCGCGCCGACGAGGGCGGCCAGGAGGAGGACGGAGAGGGCTTCGAAGGGCAGGACCCAGTGCCGGAAGAGGATCGAGCCGGAGACCTTGGTCGAACCCTGGGCGGGGCCGTCGAGGTCGATCCAGGTGGTGCGGAACGCGTCGGCGACGACCCAGACGAGGGCGGCCGCGGCGGCGAGGGCCACCACGAGCGCGGCGGGCCGGTTGCCCGAGTCGGCGTCCGGGGAGCGGCCGATCGGCGCCTTGGTCAGCATCAGCCCGAACAGGAGGAGCACGACGACGGAACCGACGTAGATCAGGACCTGGACCCAGGCGACGAACTCCGCGGTCAGCAGCAGGTACTCGACGGCGATGCCGCCGAGCGCCACGACCAGCCAGAGGGCGGCGTGGACCAGCTGCCTGGTGGTGACCGTGATGACGGCCGCGCCGAGGGTGACGAGGCCGACGAGGAGGAAGGCGATCTCCACACCGGTGGGCGAGAGGAAGCCGTGAGTGGCGGCGAGCGTCACGCGGTTCCTCCCTCGGCGGGCGGCTGCTGCCGATCGCTACCGGCGGCACCGGGAGCGGCACCGCCTGCGTCTCCGGGTGCGGCGGTCTTTCGCGGCGCGGCGGCCTCGCCGGGCGCGGCCGTCCTTCGCGGTGCGGCGGTCTCGCCGGGTACGCCAGTGCCGCCGGGTGCGGCGGTCGGCGCGGCCGCGGCGTCCGCCCGGGCCGCGGCGAGCTTCTCCGCGGACTTGCGGGCGGCGGCGATCTCCTTGGGCTCCTCGGCTCCGGGGTCGAGGGCGGGCGGTTCGGGCACCGTCCACATCCACTCGCGGAGCTTGTCGCGCTCGTGGGTGAGGTCGTGGATGTCCGTCTCGGCGTACTCGAACTCAGGGGACCAGAACAGCGCGTCGAAGGGGCAGACCTCGATGCAGATACCGCAGTACATGCAGAGCGCGAAGTCGATGGCGAACCGGTCGAGGACGTTCCGGCTGCGCTCGCGGCCACCGGGAGCGGCGGCGGGGATCGTCTCCTTGTGGGAGTCGATGTAGATGCACCAGTCGGGGCACTCGCGGGCACAGAGCATGCAGACCGTGCAGTTCTCCTCGAACAGGCCGATGACGCCGCGGGTGCGCGGCGGCAGTTCGGGCTGGGCGTCCGGGTACTGCGCGGTGTGGGACTTGCGCGTCATCGTCCGGAGGGTGACGGCCAGACCCTTGGCGAGGCCGGACCCGGGGATGCGGGAACGGGCGGGCGGAAGCTGCGCAGCCATTACTGCATCACCACCTTGACGACACCGGTGAGGGCGATCTGGGCGAGGGCGAGCGGGACGAGCGTGGTCCAGGCGAGCTTCTGCAGCTGGTCCTCGCGCAGCCGCGGGTAACTCACGCGCAGCCAGATCACGATGAAGGCGAGCACAGCCGTCTTGAGCAGGGTCCACACCCAGCCGAGACCCTCGGCGCCGAACGGGCCGTGCCAGCCGCCGAGGAACAGGACGGTGGTCAGACCGCACAGGACGACGATGCCCGCGTACTCGGCGAGCAGGAACAGCGCGAAGCGCAGCCCGGTGTACTCGGTGTACGCGCCGAAGATGATCTCGGAGTCGGCGACGGGCATGTCGAAGGGCGGCCGCTGCAGTTCGGCGAGGCCGGCCACGAAGAAGACGAGGGCGCCGACGATCTGCCAGGGCAGCCACCACCACTCGAAGGCGTTGAGGATGCCCGGGAGGGAGACGGTGCCGGCCGCCATGGCGACGGAGGCGGCGGCGAGCAGCATGGGCAGCTCGTACGCCAGGAGCTGGGCGGCGGTGCGCAGACCGCCGAGGAGGGAGAACTTGTTGGCGGACGCCCAGCCCGCCATGAGCGAGCCGAGCACGCCGACGCCCATGACGGCGAGGACGAAGAAGATGCCGGCGTCGACCAGTTCGCCGACCGCGCCTTCGCTCGGGCCGACCGGGATGGCCACGAGGACCAGCAGGTACGGGAGGAGGGCGACGGCGGGGGCGAGCTGGAAGACGCGGCGGTCGGCGTTGGCCGGGACCACGTCCTCCTTCTGCGCGAACTTCACCCCGTCGGCGACGAGCTGCGCCCAGCCGTGGAAGCCGCCGGCGTACATGGGGCCGAGGCGGCCCTGCATGTGAGCCATCACCTTGTGCTCGGTCTGCCCGATCACCAGGGGCATGACCAGGAAGACGCCGAAGACGACGAGCAGCCGGAAGGTGACGTCGAGTACGTCGTTCACGCGTCTCCTCCGGTTCGTCGGTCGCGGTCGGGCGCGGCCGTGTCGGTCGTGCCGTCGCCGGGTGCGGTCTCGCCGGCGCCGGCGCTGTCGGCGCCGCGCTCGGGGGCGCCTTGGTCCTCGATGCCTTGGTCCTGAGTGCCCCGGTCCTCGGCGCCCCGGTCCTCGGCGCCTTGGTCCTCGCCGTTCTCGGGCGCGGTTTCGGGGGCCGGTTTCGCGGTCCGCTCGGGCGCGGGCTCAGGGGTCGCGGGAGCCGGCTCCGGCTCCGGTGCGGGCACGGCCTCCGGGGACAGTGCCGGCTCGGGCGCCGCCCCGGGTGCGGGGGCACGCTCGGCGGCCGGCTCCGGTGCGGGCACGGCCTCCGGGGACAGTGCCGGCTCGGGCGCCGCCCCGGGTGCGGGGGCACGCTCGGCGGCCGGCTCCGGTGCGGGCACGGCGTCCGGGGACAGCGCCGGCTCCGGCGCCGCCCCGGGTGCGGGGGCGGTGGTCCGCTCCGGGGGCGCCTCGGAGGCGGGCGCCGTGGTCCGCTCCGGCGCGTTACGGTTCGGCTCCGTCCCGGTCGGTTCCTCGTCGAAGGCGGGCTTCGGGTTGTTCCAGGGCGCGTCCGTGCTGCGGGTGCGCGGAGGCGGCGCGGGCGCCTGCGGGGCGGTCGGCGCCGACTCCGGCTCCGTGCGCCGGCTCGCCGAGCCCTCGCTGACGCTGCGGCTGCGACGCGGCCCACGCGGCGCGGCGGTGGGTTCCGCGGCCTGGCTCGCGGAGCCTTCGGCGGCGGTGCGCGTACGACGCGGCCGGGCCGGGGCAGGGGTGTCCGCCGCCGGGGCGCCCGCCTGCGCCGTCGCTGCCTCCGCCGCCTGGCTCGCCGAGCCCTCGCTCACGCTACGGGTGCGGCGGGGAGGCCGTTCGCCTGCCGTGCCGGCCGCGCGTGGGGTGCGGGCCGGCCGGGCCGGGGCAGGGGGGAGCTGGCCCTTGAGGGGGCCCCACTCGTTGGGGTCCGGGACTCCCGGCGGCAGCATCTGACGCCGCTTGGGCCCGCCGTGTTCGGACTCACCCGGCTCCTTCGCGCCCGGCCACGCCTTGACGACCCGGGCCGCCAGCACGAAGTCCTTGCGCAGCGGGTGCCCTTCGAAACCGTCGGGCAGCAGCAGGGGCACCAGGTGCGGGTGGTCGGTGAAGGTGACGCCGAACATCTCGTGCGTCTCGCGCTCGTGCCAGGCGGCGCCCGCGTAGACCGCGACGGCGGACGGCAGGGCGGGGGCGGTGTGCGGCACGGTCGTACGCAGCAGCAGCCGGCGCACCCGGCGGCCCTCCAGGGCGACGACATGGGCGCAGACCCGGAAACCCGCGCCCGGCTCGTCGACCGCGCTCAGCCAGTCGAAGTAGGTGCAGCCGAGCTTGTCCCGGGCGATTTCCAGCGCGGCGATCCAGGAGCCGGCCGGGACGTCGACGGTCAGCAGGTCGTAGGTCCGCTCGGCCGTCGCCTCCTCGCCGAAGACGTCGGTGACGGCGTCGGGCAGGGTGTCGTAGGCGTTCATGCGTCACCGCCGGAGGCGGGCGCGGGCGGGGCCACCAGCCCGCTGCGCAGCTGGCCGACGGACGACGGGCGGCCGTGGCCGTAGCGCTCGCCGAGCGACTCGCGGGCGATCTTCTCCTGGAGCTTGAGGATGCCCTGGAGCAGCGCTTCCGGCCGCGGCGGGCAGCCCGGCACGTACACGTCGACGGGGATGATCTGGTCGACGCCCTTGGTCACGGAGTACGAGTCCCAGTACGGGCCGCCGCAGTTGGAACAGGCGCCGAAGGAGATGACGTACTTGGGCTCCGGCATCTGCTCGTAGAGCCGCTTCACGGCGGGCGCCATCTTGTCCGTGACCGTGCCGGACACGACCATCAGGTCGGCCTGGCGCGGTCCGGGCGCGAACGGGATCACGCCGAGCCGGATGAAGTCGTGCCGGGCCATGGACGCGGCGATGAATTCGATCGCGCAGCAGGCGAGGCCGAAGTTGAAGACCCAGAGGCTGTAGCGGCGGCCCCAGTTCAGGACCACCTTCATGGGCTCGGGGGCGAGCCTGGACAGCACGCCGAGCCTCTTCGGCTCGGGCAGTGCCGGTGCTTCGACGGGGGTCGGGGTCACGTCCATGTCAGGACGCCCTTCTTGTACGCGTAGAGAAGGCCCACGGCGAGGAAGCCGAGGAAGATGAACATCTCGACCAGCGTCGTGGCGCCGTAACCGGGCGCGGCGAAGACCGTCGCCCACGGGAAGAGGAAGATCGAGTCGACCGCGAAGATGACGTAAAGAAAAGCGTAGACGTAATAGCGGACCTGGGTGTGGGCCCATCCCTCGCCGACGGGGTCGACGCCGCACTCGTAGGTGAGGAGCTTCTCCGGGGTGGGGACGACGGGCCGCAGGAGCCGTCCGGCACCGAACGCGACGGCGACGAAGAGGACACCGATCAGTGCGAGCAGTCCGACGACCGAATAGCTCTGGAAATAGTCGGCGGCGAGCTCGGGGGCCGGCTCGGCCGGTACGGTCGGATGTGGCACGTCCGTGTCCCTCGCTCCCTGCCCACGCGGCGATGCTTATGCGATCTGTACGCACGGGAGTCTAGGCCCTGGCCATGTGCCGGTAATCAGCCGTGCCGCACTCCAGGTGGGGTTATCCCTACTTCTCCCTACCCACGTACCCCATGGCGGGCGCCATCGCGGCCCGGCAGGCTTGTCCGCATGACCACGCGCATCGATGAACCCCGGGACGACAACGCCGCCAGACCACCCGCGCGCCTCGCCTTCGGGGCGCACACCTGGAAGGAGGTCGCGCATCTCCTGTCGAACCTCCCGGTGGCACTGGTCGGTTTCGTTTACGTGGTCTTCATCGTGACCGTCGGGGCCGGGCTGTCGGTGACGGTGATCGGGCTTCCGCTGCTGGCCCTGGGGCTGGCCGGGGCGCGGTTCCTCGGGCGTCTGGAGCGGGCGCGGGCGCGGGCTCTGCTGGGGGTGCGGGTGGAGGAGCCGAGCCCGCTGCCGCGCAGGTCCGGGGGCGGGTTGCTGAGCAGGCTGTGGACGGCGCTGAAGGACCCGGTGGGCTGGCGGACGCTGCTGTTCGAGTTCATACGACTGCCCTGGGGTGTGCTGACGTTCACCGTCACGCTGGTGAGCCTGATCGTGCTGTGGCCGGTGCTCCCCTTCATCGTCCGCGGGCTGGCCAACGCCGACCGGGCGATGGTGCGGGGGCTGCTGTCGCCGTCCGACGAGCTGGAGCGGCGGATCGCCGAGCTGGAGTCGGACCGGGGCGTGGTGGTCGACACCGCGGCCGCCGATCTGCGCCGCATCGAGCGGGATCTGCACGACGGCGCCCAGGCGCGGCTCGTGGCTCTCGCGATGGGGCTCGGTCTGGCCAAGGAGAAGCTCCTGGAGGACCCGGAGGCGGCCGCCGCGATGGTCGACGAGGCGCACGGGGAGGTGAAGCTGGCGCTGCAGGAGCTGCGCGATCTGGCACGCGGCATCCACCCGGCCGTGCTCACCGACCGCGGTCTCGACGCCGCCCTGTCGGCGGTGGCGTCACGCTGCACCGTCCCGGTCACCGTGACGGTCGACCTCGCCGAGCGGCCGGCCGAGGCGATCGAGGGCATCGCGTACTTCACCGTCTCGGAACTGCTGCAGAACGTCTCCAAGCACGCCCGGGCGACCCGGGCGGGTGTCGAGGTGTGGCGGGCGAAGGACCGGTTGATGCTGCAGGTCACGGACGACGGGCGGGGCGGCGCCCGGCTGGACGGCGGGTCCGGGATGGCCGGGCTGGCGGAGCGGCTCGGGGCGGTCGACGGGCTGTTCGTCCTGGAGTCGCCGGCCGGCGGCCCGACGACGGTCACGGCGGAGCTTCCCTGGCGCCCGCGGAACGCCGCGCGGCCCGCCGGACAGCCGGCCAGGTAGGGAAAACCCCCGGTCGAAGAGTGCGACGGCCTTCATGGTGCGGGCCGGAGCGCACAAGCACTCTTGAGGTACCGGCTCGACCACGCCGAGGCGCGGCGACGGAGACGCGGCTGTCCGGCAGCGGTCTCCTCACGCGCGGATCGCGCGGATCACGCGCAGACCACGAGCAGAACCCCGAGCAGAACGGACGACATCCGATGGCCATGGCTTACGGACCGGACACCCGGCGCCCCCGGCTTCCCGCAGCGCTGCGTGCGCCGGTCGAGGGGCGCACCTGGCGCGAGCTCGGGTATGTGGTGCTCGGCCTGCCGCTGAGCCTCTTCTACTTCACGGTGGCCATCGCCATGATCTCGGTGGGCGCCGGTCTGCTGATCACCTTCCTCGGCATACCGGTCCTGGCGGCCGGGCTGGCCCTCTGCCGCGGGTTCGGTGCGGTGGAGCGGGCCCGGGCGCGCGGCTTGCTGGGCCTGGAGGTGGCGGACCCGGAACCGGTGCGCCCGCGGCCGGGCGGCGGCCCGATGGCCTGGATCGGCGGTGTCCTCAAGAGCGGCGTGTCCTGGCGTCACTTCGTGTACGCGGTGCTGCACATGCCGTGGGCGATCTTCGCCTTCTCGGTCGCGGTGGCCTTCTGGTCGTACGGCTGGGGGCTGCTGACATATCCGCTGTGGCGCTGGACGTTCCCGGTGTACGGGGGCGTGGACGGGCTCCAGCTGTACGGCGACGGGACGCACAACTTCTATCTGGACTCGCCGTTCGAGACCACGGTGACCAGCCTGACCGGCCTGGTGTTCGTGCTGATCACGCCGTGGGTGGTACGCGGTCTGGTCACCGTGGACCGGCTGCTGGTGGCGGGGCTGCTCGGCCCGTCGCGGCTGGCGAGCCGGGTCTCGGAGCTGGAGTCGGACCGGGGCGTGGTGGTCGACACGGCGGCCGCCGATCTGCGCCGCATCGAGCGGGATCTGCACGACGGCGCCCAGGCCCGGCTCGTGGCCCTCGCCATGGACCTGGGGCTGGCCAAGGAGAAGATGACCGAGGACCCGCAGGCCGCGGCGCGCATGGTGGACGAGGCGCACGGCGAGGTGAAGACGGCCCTGCAGGAGCTGCGCGATCTGGCCCGCGGCATCCACCCGGCCGTGCTGACCGACCGCGGTCTCGACGCCGCCCTGTCGGCGGTGGCGTCACGCTGCACCGTCCCGGTGGTGGTCGAGGTGGATCTGCCGTCCCGGCCGGCGCCCGCCATCGAGGGGATCGCCTATTTCACGGTGTCGGAGCTGCTGCAGAACGTCTCCAAGCATGCGGGGGCCACCCGTGCCACCGTCGACGTGTGGCGGGTGGAGGACCGGCTGATGTTGCAGGTCACGGACAACGGACGGGGCGGGGCGGACATCACGTCCGGCAGTGGCCTGGCGGGGCTGACCGAACGGCTGGACGCGGTGGACGGGATCCTCGCCGTGCATTCGCCGGAGGGCGGGCCGACATCGGTCACGGCCGAGCTGCCCTGGCGCGGCTGACCGCGGCCGTTTCCGGTCCGGACGTTCCTGGCCCACCAGTTCCCTCATACGGGTGACGGGCCGGAACACTGTTCGCTACTTATCCACAGATCACCCACGGCGGTCCGAATGCTGGGATGCTGGATCCGCAAGCACGGAAAGCATCGAAAGTGTGGGGGCTGCGGGTCGTGGAGGACAGGGTGCGGGTGGTCATCGCCGAGGACTCGGTTTTGCTTCGGGAGGGCCTGACCCGGCTGCTGACCGACCGTGGGCATGACGTGGTGGCGGGTGTCGGGGACGGCGAGGCGCTGGTCAAGGCGGTGGCCGAGCTCGCGGGCCAGGGGGCCCTGCCGGACGTGGTCGTCGCCGACGTGCGGATGCCGCCGACCCACACGGACGAGGGGGTGCGGGCGGCGGTGCAGCTCCGCAAGGAGCACCCCGGGATCGGTGTGCTGGTGCTGTCGCAGTACGTGGAGGAGCGGTACGCCACCGAGCTGCTGGCCGGCAGCAGCCGGGGGGTGGGCTATCTGCTGAAGGACCGGGTCGCCGAGGTCCGCGAGTTCGTCGACGCGGTGGTGCGGGTCGCGCGGGGCGGCACCGCGCTGGACCCGGAGGTGGTGGCTCAGCTGCTGGGCCGGAGCCGCAAGCAGGACGTTCTGGCGGGGCTGACGCCGCGAGAGCGGGAGGTCCTCAATCTGATGGCCGAGGGGCGGACCAATTCGGCGATCGCGCGGCAGCTGGTGGTCAGCGACGGCGCGGTGGAGAAGCATGTGAGCAACATCTTCCTGAAGCTGGGCCTTTCGCCGAGTGACGGCGATCACCGGCGGGTACTCGCGGTATTGACCTATCTGAACAGCTGAAACAGCCCTGGAGGGGCCATCGGCCGAGCTCGGCCGGGAGGGCACGAAGGGCGGATGGACCGAGGACCTGAGGACCGGCGCGGAGCCTTATTCACCGACCACACGGGGGACGGCAAAGCATGATGATTCCGGACGTAAGGGCGTCTCAAAAGGACGTCCACATGATGAGCACTCCCGGGAACGCGACCCTTACGGACGTAGGGTGGGCCTTGGGACGACCGGTCGGCCGGCCGTCTTCCGAGCGTTCTCCCGCCCACGGCGGGGAGGCCCCTTGTTTCGAGGGAGGTCCAGTTCAGTGACCAGCCAGGTCAGTAGCCCGGCCGAGCAGGCCGACGGCGCCGGCGAGGCCAGTGAGGCGATCGTCGGGGAGCAGCGCGACGTGTCGGCACAGCGTGGCACGGAGAAGGAGATCCGCCGTCTGGACCGGGTGATCATCCGCTTCGCGGGTGACTCGGGTGACGGTATGCAGCTGACGGGGGACCGATTCACGTCGGAGACGGCGTCCTTCGGCAACGACCTGTCCACGCTGCCGAACTTCCCGGCCGAGATCCGCGCCCCCGCCGGCACGCTCCCCGGTGTCTCCTCCTTCCAGCTGCACTTCGCCGACCACGACATCCTCACCCCGGGCGACGCGCCCAACGTGCTGGTCGCGATGAACCCGGCCGCGCTGAAGGCGAACATCGGCGATGTGCCGCGCGGTGGCGAGATCATCGTCAACACGGACGAGTTCGCCAAGCGGGCGATGGCCAAGGTCGGGTACGAGACGTCGCCGCTGGAGGACGGTTCGCTGGACGGGTACCGCGTCCACCCGGTGCCGCTGACCACGCTGACGATCGAGGCGCTCAAGGACTTCGGCCTGTCCCGCAAGGAGGCCGAGCGGTCCAAGAACATGTTCGCGCTGGGCCTGCTGTCGTGGATGTACCACCGGCCGACGGAGGGCACGGAGAAGTTCCTGCGCTCCAAGTTCGCGAAGAAGCCGCAGATCGCGGAGGCGAACGTCGCGGCGTTCCGGGCGGGGTGGAACTTCGGCGAGACGACCGAGGACTTCGCGGTCTCCTACGAGGTCGCCCCGGCCACGAAGGACTTCCCCACCGGCACGTACCGGAACATCTCCGGGAACCTGGCCCTGGCGTACGGGCTGATCGCCGCATCGCGCCAGTCCGACCTGCCGCTGTACCTCGGCTCCTATCCGATCACCCCGGCCTCGGACATCCTGCACGAGCTGTCGAAGCACAAGAACTTCGGCGTGCGGACCTTCCAGGCCGAGGACGAGATCGCCGGCATCGGCGCCGCGCTGGGTGCGGCGTTCGGCGGGTCGCTGGCGGTGACCACCACCTCCGGACCGGGTGTGGCGCTGAAGTCGGAGACGATCGGCCTGGCGGTCTCGCTGGAGCTGCCGCTGCTGATCGTCGACATCCAGCGGGGCGGCCCGTCGACCGGCCTGCCGACCAAGACCGAGCAGGCGGATCTGCTGCAGGCGATGTTCGGGCGCAACGGCGAGGCACCGGTCCCGGTGATCGCGCCGCGCACCCCGGCGGACTGTTTCGACGCCGCGCTGGACGCGGCACGGATCGCGCTCGCCTACCGCACACCGGTGTTCCTGCTCTCCGACGGCTATCTGGCCAATGGCTCGGAGCCCTGGCGGATTCCAGACCTGGACGAGCTGCCGGACCTGGGCGTGACCTTCGCGACCGGCCCGAACCACCGACTGGCCGACGGGACCGAGGCATTCTGGCCGTACAAGCGGGATCCGGAGACGCTGGCCCGCCCCTGGGCGCTTCCCGGCACGCCGGGTCTCGAACACCGCATCGGCGGCATCGAGAAGCAGGACGGCACGGGCAACATCTCCTACGACCCGGCCAACCACGACTTCATGGTCCGCGTCCGGCAGGCCAAGATCGACGGCATTGAGGTGCCCGACCTCACCGTCGACGACCCTGGTGGCGCCCGCACGCTGGTGCTCGGCTGGGGGTCGACGTACGGTCCGATCACCGCCGCCGTGCGGCGCCTGCGCACTGCGGGCGAGTCCATCGCCCAGGCCCATCTGCGCCACCTCAACCCCTTCCCGAAGAACCTCGGAGAAGTGCTGAAGCGGTACGACAAGGTCGTCGTCCCGGAGATGAACCTCGGCCAGCTCGCCACGCTCATCAGGGCGAAATATCTGGTCGACGCGCAGAGCTACAACCAGGTGAACGGCATGCCGTTCAAGGCCGAGCAGCTCGCCAAGGCTCTCAAGGAGGCCATCCATGACTGAGGCGCTGAAGCTGGTGCCCAAGGCCGAGGCCAAGCAGTCCATGAAGGACTTCAAGTCCGATCAGGAAGTGCGCTGGTGCCCCGGTTGTGGTGACTACGCGATCCTCGCCGCCGTGCAGGGCTTCATGCCCGAGCTCGGCCTGGCGAAGGAGAACATCGTCTTCGTCTCGGGCATCGGCTGCTCCTCCCGCTTCCCGTACTACATGAACACCTACGGGATGCATTCCATCCACGGCCGCGCTCCCGCCATCGCGACCGGCCTCGCCTCGTCCCGCCCCGACCTGTCCGTCTGGGTCGTCACCGGGGACGGCGACGCCCTGTCCATCGGCGGCAACCACCTCATCCACGCGCTGCGGCGCAATGTGAACCTCAAGATCCTGCTGTTCAACAACCGGATCTACGGCCTCACCAAGGGGCAGTACTCGCCGACGTCCGAGGTCGGCAAGATCACCAAGTCGACGCCGATGGGATCGCTCGACGCACCGTTCAACCCGGTGTCCCTGGCGATCGGCGCGGAGGCGTCGTTCGTGGCGCGGACCGTCGACTCCGACCGCAAGCACCTCACGGAGGTACTGCGGCAGGCCGCCGACCACCCCGGTACGGCGCTGGTGGAGATCTACCAGAACTGCAACATCTTCAACGACGGTGCCTTCGAGGTCCTGAAGGACAAGCAGCAGGCCGAGGAAGCGGTCATCCGCCTGGAACACGGGCAGCCGATCCGCTTCGGCCGCGATCTGTCGAAGGGCGTCGTGCGGGACCCGGCCACCGGCGATCTTCGGGTCGTCGCGGTGACCGCCGACAACGAGTCGCAGATCGTGGTGCACGACGCGCGCAGCGCCAGCCCCACCACCGCGTTCGCGTTGTCGCGCCTGGCGGACCCGGACACACTGCACCACACCCCCATCGGTGTGTTCCGAGCGGTCGACCGACCCGTGTACGACACGATGATGGCCGAGCAGCTGGACACCGCGATCGAGCAGAACGGCAAGGGCGACCTCGCGGCGCTGCTCGCCGGCACGGACACCTGGACGGTCGTCGGCTGACGTACACCGCCCCGCGGCCCGGGTCCTCCGTTCAGGAGGCCCGGGCCTCGTCGTACGCCTCCCGGGCAGCCCGCACGTCTTCGACGCGGCGCTCCGTCCACCGCGCGAGGGCCCAGACCTGTTCGGCCGCCTCGCGGCCGAGGGCGGTGAGCGAGTAGTCCACGCGCGGGGGGATGACGGGCTTGGCGTCCCGGTGGACGAAGCCGTCCCGCTCCAGGGTCTGGAGTGTCTGGGCGAGCATCTTCTCGCTCACGCCGCCGATCTCGCGGCGGAGTTCGCTGAAGCGGTACGAGCGCTCCAGCAGCGCGGCGAGGACGAGGACGCCCCAGCGGCTGGTGACGTGCTCCAGGACCAGGCGGGAGGGGCACATCGAGTCGTTGACGTCCGGTATCCGCCCCGGGACCGCGGCCGGACGCTTACTTACGCTCATGCCAGTACCTTACTTCAAAGTGGGTACTTTCCCATAGTTAGCGCTAACCGTAGGGTCGGTGCAGTCCTCGGGACCAGACACCACGGAAGCGGAGAGAACCCATGAGCATCGTCGTCACCGGAGCCACCGGCCGACTGGGCCGGCTCGTCATCGAAGCCCTGCTGGAGGGCGGCACCCCCGCCACCGGCATCGCGGCCGTCGTGCGCGACAAGGCCAAGGCGGCCGACCTGGCGGAGCGCGGCATCGACCTGCGCATCGCCGACTACAGCCGCCCCGAGACCCTGGCCGGCGCCTTCGGGACCGGCGACCGCGTGCTGCTGATCTCGGGCAGTGAGGTCGGCAGCCGCGTACCGCAGCATGCCGCCGTGATCAGCGCGGCCAAGGCCGCGGGCGTCGCGCAGCTCGCGTACACCGGCGTACTGGGCGGGCCCGACGCGGACTTCGAGCTGGCGGCCGAGCACAGGGCGACGGAAGAGCTCATCCTCGGCTCCGGCCTGCCTTACACGCTCCTGCGCAACGGCTGGTACACCGAGAACTACACCGACCACCTCGCCGCCGTGCTGGCGCACGGCGCCGTCGTCGCCAACGCGGGCGAGGGCCGGATCGCCTCCGCCGCCCGCGCCGACTACGCGGCGGCGGCCGCCGCCGTCCTGACCGGCGAGGGCCACCTGGGCCGGGCGTACGAGCTGAGCGGCGACACCGCGTGGTCACTGGCCGAGTACGCGGCGGAGATCACCGAGCAGTCCGGCAGGACCGTCGCCCACACCAACGTCCCCGCCGAGGCGCACCGGTCGGCCCTCATCGGAGCCGGCGTCCCGGAGGCGTTCGCCGCGATCCTCGTCGACGTCGACAAGGCGATCGAGCGGGGGCTGCTGGCGCGTTCGAACGGCGATCTCGCCCGGCTGATCGGCCGCCCGACCACACCCCTCGCCGACACCGTCGGTGAGGCGCTGCGGCAGCTCTGACCCGCTCCGCAGCCCGCTCCACCGGGTGCCGCCGGCCACCACCGCCGCTCCGGACGCGCCGTCATGACCGTATGGCGATACGGGCATGACAGCGCACCCCGCCTGCCGATACCTTCTTCCGCAGGACAGCGTGGTGCAGGGGCAGGAGGCGGCCAGTGACGGCGAAGAGTGGCGGCGATCAGCGGACAGGACTCCTGTACGGCATCGGGGCCTATGGCATGTGGGGCCTGGTCCCGCTCTTCTGGCCCCTGCTGAAGCCGTCCGGCGCGGTCGAGATCCTCGCCCACCGCATGGTCTGGTCACTGGCGGTCGTGGCCGTGGCGCTGCTCGTCCTGCGCCGCTGGGGCTGGGTGTCCGAGCTGCTTCGGCAGCCCCGCAAGCTGGGCCTGATAGCGGTCGCCGCGTCCGTGATCACCGTCAACTGGGGCCTGTACATCTGGGCCGTGAACACGGGCCAGGTCGTCGAGGCGTCCCTCGGCTACTTCATCAACCCGCTGGTCACCATCGCCATGGGCGTCCTGCTGCTGAAGGAACGGCTGCGGCCCGCCCAGTGGGCGGCCGTCGGCACCGGCTTCGCCGCGGTCGTGGTGCTCGCGGTGGGGTACGGCCGCCCGCCGTGGATCTCCCTCACGCTGGCCTTCAGCTTCGCCGTCTACGGTCTGGTGAAGAAGAAGGTCAACCTCGGCGGCCTGGAGTCGCTGGCGGCCGAGACCGCGATCCAGTTCCTGCCGGCCCTGGCGTATCTGGTGTGGCTGGGGGCCATCCAGGGGTCGGCGACCTTCGGCACGTCCGGTGCGGGCCACGCGGCGCTGCTCGCCGCGACGGGTGTGGTCACCGCCGCACCGCTGGTGTGTTTCGGGGCGGCGGCGATCCGGGTGCCACTGTCGACGTTGGGGCTGCTGCAGTACCTGGCGCCGGTCTTCCAGTTCCTGCTGGGCGTCGTCTACTTCCACGAGGCGATGCCGCCCGAGCGGTGGGCCGGGTTCTCCCTGGTGTGGCTCGCTCTCACGGTGCTGACGTGGGACGCCCTGCGCACCGCCCGCCGGACCCGAGCCGAGATGCTCCGCCTGGCGGCGTCCGCGGCGGCGGCCCCGCCCGTCCCCGAACCGCCCCGACCCGCCGCGGAGGCCCCGCGCGTCTGACACCGCGGGCCCGCCGCACCGCACGGTGGTCACCGCGGTACCGGCCCCGCCGCCGTGCCGGGGCCGCGCCAGCACCGTGCCACCACCGCGCCACCGCACCTCGGCGAGCGGCACGGGCGCCGGCACACCCCGTGCCGGGCGAGCCGCGTGAGCGGCCCGCCGAAGACCGGGCCCAGCCGGGGAAGCCCTCCGGCGGCGGTGCCGGCGAAGACGAGCAGGCGGCGTGATACGCCGCGGGCCTCTCGGCATGGCGGCCGGCGTCATGAACACCGCCCGACAGCATCGGCCGGCGCGCCGGCGGTCACCCCGAGGGCGACGCCCGAGCCCGTACCCCCTGGGCCTCAGGGCATGAGCGCCGCTTCCACCCTGGCCAACACGCCCCGCCAGTGCGCACGGCGCCGCTCTCGCTCCTCGGCGCTCGACAGTCGTTCCTGGTGGAAGTTGAGGACGGTCCGGTCGGGGCCGGACGGCGAAACCGTGATCTGGAGGGTCGTCGCGCCGTGGGTGAGGCGGACCCGGTCCCCGGGGCGGTAGCTGCGCAGCTCGCCCGTGACGCCGTCGGACGTCTCGTACGACTCACCCTTCACCGTGGGGAGTTCGGCTCCGGGCCCGAGCCAGAGTTCCACCCCTTCCGGTCCGGCGACGAAGTCCCAGACGGTACTGAGGGGCAGCGGCAGGGTCTTCGACACGCCGATCTCCCAGCCCGCGTCCCGCGTGAGTCCCGTGGGCATCATGCGTCTCCTTCCGGACCGGTACGGGCGCGGTGGGCCCGCACCTTGTGACGGTTGCCGCACCGTTCCATCGCGCACCAGCGGCGGCGGCCGGGACGGGAGGTGTCGGCGAAGAGCAGAAAGCAGTCGTGCGCTCCGCATTCGCGGATCCGGTGCGCGTACGCGCCGGTGAACAGGTCTATCGCGTCCCTGGCGACGGTCGACCGCAGCCCGGTGACGGTGGCGCCCGGGGCCCAGGCGCGCCCCCCGGAGGCCGTCATGTGCACGGCCAGGGGCGGCTGGGCGGCCGCGGCGTTGACCACCGCCAGATCGGCTCCGGCGAAGGACCGGCCGTGGGCCCGCGCCGTGGTGAGGGCGAGCAGGGCGTCGCGCAGCTCCCGTACGGCCGCCAGGCCGGCGCCGGTGACGCCGTCGAGCCGGAGGCCGGGGGCCAGCCGGGAGGCGTCGATCCACGCGGCGAGTCCGGCCGGGGTGTCGAGGACTTCGTACCGGGCCAGGGGGCCCGGGCCGCCGGTGGTCAGCAGCTCCAGGCAGAGGGCACCGGCGTCGAAACGATAGGGACGGCCCTCCGGCGTCTTCAGGATCAGACCCGTTGCGGTCGTTGCGGACTCACTCACGCAACCAGTATAAGTGGTTACATGACGACGCTCCACTGGAAACTCGTGATCGACGCCGACGACCCGCACCGGCAGGCGGAATTCTGGGCCGGGGCACTCGGCTACCTGGTCGAGGACAACAGCGCCTTCATCGAGCAGCTCATCGACCTCGGGCGGGCACCCGCCGAGCTGACGATCGACTTCCACGGCCGACGGGCATGGCGGGATCTGATCGCCGTCCGCCATCCGGACGATCCCTTCGAGGAGCGGACCGGGATCGGGAACGGAAGGCGACTGCTGTTCCAGCGCGTGCCGGAGAAGAAGACCGTCAAGAACCGTCTGCATCTGGATCTGCACGCCGAGCAGGGCCGGCGCGACGCGGAGGTCGCCCGGCTCGAGGCGCTCGGCGCGACGGTGCTGCGCAGGATGGAGGAGCCGGGGGGTACGTGGACGGTGATGGCGGACCCGGAGGGCAACGAGTTCTGCGTGCAATGAGGCCGCCCCGACACCTCCGGGGCGGCCCTCCCGCAGCCAGGTACCGCCGACGCGGCTCCCCCTGGGGCGTGTTTCGCAAGTCCCGTCCGGCCGGGGGCCCTCCGGGCGGACGACGCCACTTTCGCAACACGCCCTAGGGTTCGCGGTCCCAGCGGAAGCCGCCCAGGCCGACGTCCTCCTCGTCGGCGGGTGCGGGCCTCCGCCGGGACCAGAGCGTGAAGACCGCGATCACCACCGCGAACAAGCACAGCATCACGAAGAGGACGTTCACCGCGACGCGCGTGAAGAACATGATCAGCGCGTCGAGCAGGAGGAAGGGGTCCAGGTTCACGACCGCCCTCCGCTCCCGGGCCCCCCGGGGCCCCGTTCGTCCGTCCACGCGCCGCGGCGGCCTCCGGGGCCCCGTTCGTCGGTCCACGCGCCGCCGGGACCGGCACCTTCGCCCTTCGCGCCCTCACGGGCGGTCCCGTCAGCCGTACCTCCCCCGCCCTCACCGGCGGCCCCGGCAGTCGCGCCCTGCCGGGACCGGCGCGAGCCGAGGTGGACGACGACGCCGATGACGGCGAGCAGCGCCAGCGACGCCGCCAGCATGCCGAGCGTGCCCCACTCGCCCAGGCGCTCCCAGATGCCCGGCAACTCCACCGGCTCGTACGGATGCTCACCGTGACCCGGCACCTGACCGTCGCCCTCGTGCTCCCCCATGCCCGCAGGATGCCCCTCGCACGGCCCGACGAGAACACCCGTGCCTGAACGGCCGTACGGCGGTGTCCATTCCGCTATCTGTTCCGGTCACTCCGAGTTCGATATGCGAACGCTCATGACCGGTTTCCGCCCTTGACGGTCAGTCAAACTCTCGCTGAACATTCAGCACGCACACCGCACCGCACGCATCAGCAGCTCCAGCGCCCCGGGTCGACCGCGACCGGGGCGTCTCGCACGTTCCGTCTTGTCCCCGTACGGAATCCGGAGCCCCCACATGAACCTCTCCGTGCACCGCATACCCAGACGCACCGCCGCGGCCGCCGCGCTGGCCGTCGCCGGTCTGCTCGCCACCGCCGCGCCCGCCGCCACCGCGGCCCCGCCGGCCGCCACCACGACTCCCGCAGCCACCCTGGCCGCACCCGACATACCCCTCGCGAACGTCAAGGGGCACCTGAGCGACCTCCAGTCGATCGCCTCCGCCAACGGCGGCAACCGCGCCCACGGCCGGCCCGGCTACAAGGCGTCCGTCGACCACATCAAGGCCAAGCTGGACGCGGCCGGATTCACCACCAGCGTCCAGCAGTTCACCGCGAACGGCGCCACCGGCTACAACCTGATCGCCGACTGGCCCGGCGGCGACACCGGCCAGGTCCTCATGGCCGGCGCCCACCTCGACTCCGTCTCCTCCGGCCCCGGCATCAACGACAACGGCTCGGGGTCGGCCGCCGTCCTGGAGACCGCGCTCGCCGTCTCCCGCGCCCAGCTCAAGCCCGCCAAACACCTCCGCTTCGGCTGGTGGGGCGCCGAGGAGATCGGCCTGGTCGGCTCCCGGTACTACGTGAACAACCTGCCGTCCACCGAGCGGGCCAAGTTCTCCGGCTACCTCAACTTCGACATGATCGGCTCACCGAACGCGGGGTACTTCGTCTACGACGACGACCCGGCGATCGAGAAGACGTTCAAGGACTACTTCGCGGGGCTCGGCGTCCCCACCGAGATCGAGACCGAGGGCGACGGGCGCTCCGACCACGCCGCGTTCAAGAACGTCGGCATCCCCGTCGGCGGTCTGTTCACCGGCGCGAGCCGGACGAAGAGCAGCGCACAGGCGCAGAAGTGGGGCGGCACGGCCGGCCAGGCCTTCGACCGCTGCTACCACTCGTCCTGCGACACGACGTCCAACATCAACGACACCGCGCTCGACCGGAACAGCGACGCCGTCGCGCACGCCGTCTGGACGCTGTCCGCCGGCACGACGCAGCCGCCCACCGGTGACACCTACGAGAACACCGCGGACGTCGCCATCCCCGACAACGGCGCGGCCGTCACCTCCACGGTGAACGTCTCCGGCCGCACCGGCAACGCCCCGGCCGCGCTCAAGGCCGGCGTCGACATCGTCCACACCTGGCGCGGCGACCTCGTCATCGACCTCGTGGCCCCGGACGGCACGGCGTACCGGCTGAAGAACTCCAGCGGCAGCGACTCGGCGGACAACGTCCAGACCACCTACACGGTCGACGCGTCGGCCGAGGCGGCCAACGGCGCCTGGAAACTGCGGGTCCAGGACGTGGCCGCCCAGGACACCGGCTACATCAACGCCTTCCGGCTCACCTTCTGACGTCTCCTCTCCGGCACCGTCCGACCGTCACGTGGTGATGTCCTTCGCGGTGAAGCGCGCCCAGGCCGCCGATCCGAACACCGCGGCGTACACGCCCTGCAGGCCGAGGTTGTTGAGGATCTCGTCCCAGTAGAGCGGTTCGCGCAGCAGATCCGCGAAGGACAGCCAGTAGTGCGGGAAGAGGTAGGGGTGGATCGCGTCGAGCTGCGGGATCGTGTCCAGGATCTGCGCGGTGATCACCAGCCCGACGGTCGCCGCCATCGCCGCCACCCCGCTGGTGGCGAGGGTGGAGACGAAGAGGCCCAGCGCCGCGACGCCGAGGAGCGACGCGGCGACGACCACGGCGACCAGAACCGCTCGCAGCAGGCCGTCCGTGAACGAGATCGTCGTTCCGGAGATGGTGGTCACGTCCCCGAGCGGAAAGAGCAAAGCCCCGACGGCGAGCGCCGAGACGGCCACGACGAGTGTCGCGACCAGGCAGAACGCCATGGTCGCGGCGTACTTGGCGCACAGCAGCCGGGTCCGTCCGGCCGGAGCGACGAGCAGATACCGCAAGGTGCCCGCGCCGGCCTCGCCCGCGACAGCGTCCCCGGCGACGACCCCGACGGCCATCGGCAGGAAGACCGGCAGCGTCGCGGCGAGGGCGGCGAACACCAGGAACAGGCCGTTGTGGGTGATCTGCGAGAAGAACGCGGGACCGTCGCCGCCACCGGCGTCGCCGCCGTGCGGCCCCGACCCGCCGCCCGAGCCCGCCTCGATCCTGAGCGCGATCCCGATGAGGACGGGTACGGCGGCGAGGACGCCGAGCAGGACGAGGGTCCGCCAGCGGCGGAAGGTGACGCTCAGCTCGGACCGGAAGAGCCCGAGGGATCGCACCGGGCGCCAGGTCCCCGAGGCCCCTGCCGATGTCCCCGTGGCCGCCCCTGTGCCCGTCGCCGTGCCCGTGCCCGTCCCTGTGCCTGTGCCCGTTTCTGTGCTCGGCGCGGTCCCCGTGCCCGTCCCTGGGCTCGTTTCCGTGCCCGTGCCCGTCCCTGTGCCCGGCGCGGTCCCCGTGCCCGTCCCTGTGCCCGTCCCTGTGCCCGGCGCGGTTCCGGCCTTCGACGCCGGCGCTTCCGGCGCCCGCGCCCCGGCCGCCGGTCCGGTCGGTTCAGCCCGCGACATCGAAGCCCTCCCCTGTCAGGGCGACGAACGCGTCCTCCAGCGAGGTCCGCTCGACGCCGAAGCCCCGTACCCGCACACCGCCGTGCACGAGCGCCGCGTTGACGTCCGCCAGGTCGGGTGCCTCCCCGGGCAGTTCACCGGTCACCCGGTCCCCGGCGACGACGACGTCCATGACCCCGAGCTCCTCCAGGACGCGGGCGGCGTCGCCCGGGTCCGGGGTGGTGACCGCGAGCCGGCCCCGCGCGCCCGCGGCGAACTCGGCGACCGGGCCCTGGGTGAGGAGCCTCCCGCGCGCCATCACCGCAACATGCGTGCAGACCTGCTCGATCTCGTCGAGCAGGTGCGAGGAGAGGAAGACGGTGGTGCCGTCCGCCGCGAGCTCCCTGACCAGGGCGCGGATCTCCCGCATGCCCTGGGGGTCGAGCCCGTTGGTCGGCTCGTCCAGGACGAGCAGTCCGCGCGGCTGGAGCAGCGCCGCGGCGAGCCCGAGACGCTGTTTCATGCCGAGCGAGTAGGCCTTGGCCTTCTTGCCGGCCGCCTGTGTGAGGCCGACGCGCTCCAGAGCCGCGGCGACCCGGTCGCGCCGGGTGCGCGGGTCGGCGGTCGGGTCGGCGGAGTCGTAGCGCACCAGGTTGTCCCGGCCGCTGAGGTACCCGTACAGGGCCGGGCCCTCGATCAGGGCGCCGACCCGCGGCAGGACCGTCCGGGCGGCCGCGGGCATGGGGCGGCCGAGGACCGTGGCGGTGCCGGAGGTGGGTTCGATGAGCCCCATCAGCATGCGGATGGTGGTGGTCTTGCCCGAGCCGTTGGGCCCGAGGAAGCCGAAGACACTGCCGGCCGGCACGTCCAGGTCGAGCCGGTCCACGGCCAACTGCCCGCCGCGGTAGCGCTTGCTGAGGCCGCGCGTCCGGATGACGCTCATGGCACCCCCTCGTGGTCTCGCCCGGGCCAGGCTACGCGTGCGCCGGCGGAAGCCGCGGCACGGCGGGCCGGCCGGAGGGGGCGGTCCCCCTCCGGCCGGCCCGGCCGGCTACTTCGCGCCGTTCGCGGCGGCGATCAGGGTGTTCTGGTCGACCGCGCCCACGTACACCTTGCCGTCGTCGGTCATCAGCGCGTTGACGAGACGGGTCTTGAAGACGGTGCCGGAGCCGAACTTGCCGGTGACCTTGTCGCCCAGGGCGTCCAGGAACTTCGCCGCCTCCGGCGGGACGTCGCCCTCCTCGGGCGCGGCCGCGGCCCCGCCGCCCGGGGCGGAGATCTCGGCGACCGAGGTCCAGCCCTTGCCGATGACGTTCAGGCCCTGGAAGTCCTCGAGGGCTTCGAGTTCCTTCTGCTCCGCGGCCGTCGGCGGGTGTGCGGGCGCGAGCTCCCGCTCGTCCGCCTCCGTCACCTTCGCGCCCTTCGGGGGCTTGAAGTCGAACGCGGACGCTTCCGGCTTGGCGAAGTCGACCTTGGTGAAGCCCGCGTCGATCGCGGCCTTGCCACCGCTGCTCGGGGTGAGCGTGAACTTCAGCGGCACGCCGTTCCGCGCGTCGACCGCCACCTTGATCGACCCGATGGTCGAGCCGCTCTGCTTGGGCTTGATGACGAGCTGGTAGGCGTCCCGCCCGGCGATCCGCACGGTGCCGTCGACCGTCACCGACGTGGTGTCGTCCACGGCCTTCAGCGCCTCGTCGGCGAGGTCCTTCGGGGTGGCCGGCACGTCCTTGCCGGGCGCACCGGACTCCGCGCCGCCGGCGGCGGCGTCGGCCTCGTGGTAGACCTCGTTCGACTTGCTGTCGTACGCCCAGACGTCCTTGCCGTTGTGGATCAGGCTGTACTCGGCCGCGTCGTCCAGGATGGACACCCGCTGCTTGTCCGGGCCGTCGGTGGCCACACGCAGGGTGTGCGTGCCGGAGGCCAGTTCCATCAGCTTGGCCTGCGGGTCGGCGGAGGCTCCCGGGCCGTCCCCGCCCGCGGCACCGGCCAGGCCCTCCAGCCCGGCGAGCGAGGGCAGGCCGAGGTCCGTGCTGACCTTGACCGTGCCGGAGAGCTGCTGGACGTCCGACGCGGCGATCTTCTCGATGAGTTGCTGCGCGGTGATCTCCGGGAGATCGGGGTCGCCGGACGCGGCGAGCGCCGGGACCAGCCCGATGGTCGCCGCAGCCACTCCCGCCACCGCGGCCGGGACCAGGTACCGGGCCGCCTTGCGGCGACCGGTCCGGAGGTCCCCGGCCTCTTCGGTGGTGTGTGCGCTGTCGTTCGGTGCCATTGTGTGCCCTACCTCCGTGGTCGGCGGCCTGCCGTGGTCGGCTGGTGTTCTCCATCTGACCAAATCGGCCGCACGAAGGCGTCAGCCCGCGGAATCAACTTCGCCTACTGCTTCGGTATGACCCCGGAGGGCGTCGGCTCCGCCGCCGGGAGCCGCTTCTGCCGTATTTCCGGGCCCACTTGGGGAGACACGCCCAGTCGGTCCCGTAGGGGACGACGGTCCGCGCTCAGCCCCGGGGCGGTCCCGGGGGTGAGGCTCGGGTCACGCGCTCGGGTCAGCCCGCGCGGTGGACCACCAGGTCGCAGAGCTCGGCGAGCGCCGCCTTGGCGTAGCAGTCGGGCAGCGGGGCGAGCATCGCCCGCGCCTCCTGCGCGTACCGCACGGTGTCCTTGCGCGCCTGCTCCAGCGCCGGGTGGACGCGCAGCCGGCGCAGCGCCTCGGCGTGCCGGGCGTCGTCGGTCAGGTCGCCGTCCAGCAGCTCGACCAGCGCCAGGTCCTCGGCCCGTCCGTGGGCCGCCGCCTGCGCCCGCAGGTGCAGCACCGGGAGGGTGGGGATGCCCTCGCGCAGGTCGGTGCCGGGTGTCTTGCCGGACTCGTGCGAGTCGGAGGCGATGTCCAGGACGTCGTCGGCGAGCTGGAAGGCGAGGCCGAGCCGCTCGCCGTACTGCGTGAGCACGCCCACGACCCGCTCGTCGGCACCCGCCATCATGGCGCCGAAGCGGCAGGAGACGGCGACCAGCGAGCCGGTCTTGCCCGCCATGACGTCCAGGTAGTGCTCGACCGGGTCACGGCCGTCGCGCGGGCCCGCGGTCTCCAGGATCTGCCCGGTCACCAGGCGTTCGAACGCCTCCGCCTGAATACGGACCGCCTCGGGTCCGAGATCCGCCAGGATGTGTGAGGCGCGGGCGAAGAGAAAGTCACCCGTCAGGACGGCGACCGAGTTGCCCCAGCGGGCATTGGCGCTGTCCACGCCGCGGCGCACGTCGGCCTCGTCCATGACGTCGTCGTGGTAGAGCGTCGCCAGATGCGTGAGCTCGACGACGACGGCCGACGGCACGACACCCGGCGCGTAGGGGTCGCCGAACTGGGCGGCGAGCATCACCAGCAGTGGGCGGAAGCGCTTGCCCCCGGCCCTGACCAGGTGCTGGGCCGCTTCGGTGATGAACGGCACTTCGCTCTTGGTGGCATCGAGGAGCCCTGCCTCGACAGCCGCCAATCCGGTCTGGACATCGGCTTCGAGAGCCTGGTCCCGCACGCTCAGCCCGAACGGCCCGACGACGGTCACGAGGGGATCTCCTGTCTGCTGACGATCACACGGATTGTCGATGTGTCGCTGGATTCACTCAAGTCAGCGTATCCGGTCGCCTTTCGATCACCATGGGCGCCTTCCCGCCATCGCCGGTATGTTCGGGATCAGCAGATACGTCCATCAGTGAGTCGTTTGTCCAGGCCTGTCCCGCCCCTCCGAGGTCCCCATGCGCATCCGCCGATCCTTCCCGTACGAAACGGGCCACGAGGACGTCCGCATCCCCCTCCCGGACGGTACGCGGCTGCACGCCCGGGTGTGGCGTCCGCTGACCACGGACCCGGTGCCGGCCCTGTTCGAATACCTGCCGGACCGGCTGACCGACGGGACCGCCGCCCGGGACGCGCAGCGCCACCCCTGGTACGCGGGCCACGGCTACGCCTCGGTAAGGGTGGACGGCCGCGGCTACGGCAACAGCGAGGGCATGCCGGACGACCCGTACGCCGACAGCGCGCTCGACGACGGCGTGGCCGTGGTCGAGTGGCTCGCCGAACAGCCGTGGTGCACGGGCGCGGTCGGCATGTTCGGCATCTCCTGGGGCGGGACCGTCGCCCTGCGGATCGCCGCCCGCGCGCCCGGGCCGCTGAAGGCGGTCGTCACGGTCTGCTCCACCGACGACCCCTACGACAACGACATCCACTACCTGGGCGGCTCCCTCCTCGCGGGCGCCATGCCCGCCCGGGCGGCCGCCCTGCTCGCCCTCGCCGCCGCCCCGCCCGACCCGCGGTACACGGGTGACGCATGGCGCGGCGTGTGGGCGGACCGGCTCGAAGCGCTCACGCCCTTCCACCACACCTGGCTGGCCCACCCCACCCGCGACGCGTACTGGCGGCACCGGAGCGCCGGCGAGGACCTCTCCGCCGTCCGGGCGGCGGTCCTCGCGGTCGGCGGCTGGCACGACCCGCACCGCGACACCGTCCTGCGGCTGGTCGAGCGACTGCCGCACGACCGCGTGCGCGGCGTCATCGGCCCCTGGTCGCACCAGTACCCGGACCGCGACCGGCCGCCGGGCCCGGCGATCGGCTTCCTCCAGGAGACCCTGCGCTGGTGGGACCACCACCTCAAGGGCGCCGCCAACGGCGCCATGTCCGAGCCGCTCCTGCGGTCCTGGATCAGCGACTCGCACCCGCCCGCGACCGTCTACCCGCGCCTGCCCGGCCGCTGGGTCGGCGACGACACCTGGCCCTCCCCGCACGTCACCCTGCTCACGTACGCCCTCACGGGCTCCCCCGTACGCGTCCGCTCCCCCCAGCACACCGGGCTCGACGCCGGCCGCTTCCGCCCGTGCGGCAACGACGCCGACCTGCCCCCCGACCAGCGGGCCGAGGACGCCCGCTCGGCCTGCTTCGACTTCCCCGTCCCCGAGGAAGGGGACCCGATCGAGATCCTCGGCCGGCCGCGCGTCAGCCTCACGCTGCGCGCCGGAGCGCCCACCGGACAGGTCGTCGCCCGGCTCTGCGACGTCGCCCCGGACGGCTCCTCCACGCTCGTCACCCGCGGGGGCCACGACTTCTCCGCCCGCTACGGCCGCGACCGGGCCGTGCCCTGGCGAACGGGGGACACCGAGGACTTCGTCTTCGAACTGCACGCCGTCGGCCACACCTTCCCGCCCGGCCACCACATCCGCCTCGCGGTCTCGTCCGCGTACTGGCCCTGGATCTGGCCGCGGCCGGACGACGGCGGTTTCACCCTCGACCCGGCCACCAGCGCCCTGCAGCTCCCGGTCCGCGTGCCCACCACCGACCCGGTCGCCTTCGAGGAGCCCGAGCAGGCCGAGCCGCTGGGCGTGACCATCCCGGCCACCCTCGACGGGCAGCGCCCCGAGCGGCTGATCGTCCGCGACGTCGCCGAGGGCGAGTGGCGCCTGGAGGTGGACCCCCGCCACGGCGGCACACGGGTCCACCCCGACGGCCTCGAACACACCGAGGAGGCCCTGGAGACGTACACCGTCGAGGAGGGCGACCCGCTCTCCGCCCGCACCCGGTCCGACTGGAAGATCCGCCTCCATCGCCCGGAAATGCCCTGGGACGCCACCGTCGAGACCCGCTCCGAGATCGGCTGCGACGCCACCCACTTCCTCACCTCCGACGAGGTGATCTGCAAGGACGGCACCGAGGTGGTGTTCCATCGCACGTGGGAGAAGCGCGTTCCCCGTACCACGGGCTGATCTAACGTGTCCCCCACACACGTGGAAAGCGAGGCAAGCACCGATGCCCGAGCAGAGCCCGCTCGACCTGGCCGAAGGCGACCCCTTCGGCCCGCACAACCTCCCGTACGGCGTGTTCAGTACCGCCGACGAGCCCGGCCGCCGCCGGCTCGGCGTCCGCGTCGGCGACCATGTGCTGGACGCGGGCGCCGCCGCGCACGCGCTGGGCTCGCCCTACGCGGCGCTGCTCGCCCAGCCCGGCCTGAACCCGCTGCTCGCCGCCGGCCGCACCGCCTGGCGGGACGTACGGCGGGCCCTCACCGCCTGGGTGACGGTCCCCGCCCACCGCCCCGACATAGAGCCGCTGCTGCACCCCATCGGCGACGTCACCCTGCACCTTCCGTACGAGGTCGCCGACTACGTCGACTTCTACGCCTCCGAGCACCACGCCACCAACGTGGGCCGCATGTTCCGCCCGGACGGCGAGCCGCTCACGCCCAACTGGAAGCACCTGCCCATCGGCTACCACGGCCGCGCGGGCACGGTCGTGGTCTCCGGCACCGACATCGTGCGCCCGTCGGGCCAGCGCAAGACGCCCGCCGACGCCACCCCGGTCTTCGGCCCGTCGGTCAAGCTCGACATCGAGGCCGAGGTCGGTTTCCTCGTCGGGACCCCCTCCGCCCTCGGCGAGCCGGTCTCCCTCGGGTCGTTCCGCGACCACGTCTTCGGCCTGACCCTGCTCAACGACTGGTCCGCGCGTGACATCCAGGCGTGGGAGTACGTGCCCCTCGGCCCCTTCCTGGGCAAGTCCTTCGCGACCTCCGTGTCGGCCTGGGTGACCCCGCTGGAGGCCCTCGACGCGGCGCGGGTCGCACCACCGGCCCGTGACTTCCCGCTGCTGCCGTACCTGGACGACTCCGGCGAGGAGGAGCCCGGCGGCTTCGACCTCCGCATCACCGTCAAGATCAACGGCGAAGCGGTCGCCGAGCCGCCCTTCTCGACCATGTACTGGACGGCGGCCCAGCAGCTCGCCCACATGACGGTCAACGGCGCCTCCCTGCGGACCGGCGACCTCTACGGCTCCGGCACGGTCAGCGGCCCGGAGGTCCACCAGCGCGGCTCGCTGCTGGAGCTCACCTGGAACGGCCAGGAGCCGTTCGAGCTCGCCGGCGGCAAGCGCACCTTCCTGGAGGACGGCGACGAGGTCACCCTCACGGCCTGGGCCCCGGGCCCGGACGGGATGAAGGTGGGGCTCGGCGAGGTGACGGGGCGGATCGCTCCCGCCCGGTAGTGGCAGATCTTCGCCACTCCCGCGCATAACCGCAGCTCAACAGCGCGCCGCCGACGCCCCTCGGTGGCGCAATACTGCCGCAACACCACGGGCGGGCATGCCTCGGTATGGTCCGACGCATGCCCGCCGAACGCATCCGAGAACACGCCGGAACAGGCGCGACCACCGTCGCCGCCCGCCGGCGCCGGCTGCGCGCGGACCAGGCACGGCAGCTCGCCGACCTGCTGCGCCACCAGATCATCGGTGGCGCCTTCCCCACCGGCTCCCTGCCCCACGAGGGCATCATCGGCCGCGACTACGGCGCCAGCCGCAACACCGTCCGCCAGGCACTGGACCTGCTGCGCAACGAGCAGCTGGTGGACCGGGTCCCCGGGGTCGGCACGGTCGTCGTGTGCCGGAAGTACCGGCACGGCCTGAACCGCCTCCAGGGCCTCGCGGAGACCCTCCACGAGCAGGGCACGGTCCTCAACCACATCCGCACGATGGCACCGGTCCCGGCCCCCGCCCCGGTGGCGGCCCGGCTGGACCTCCCCCGGCACAGCGAGGTGCTCTACATCGAGCGGCTCCGCCTGCTGGGCAGCCTCCCCCTGTCCCTCGACCTCACGTACATCCCCATGGACATCGGCGCGGACCTCATCGGCTGCGACCTGGAGAACACCGACGTCTTCCAGCTCCTGGAGTCCCTGACCGGACAGCGGCTCGGTACCGCCGACATCACCCTCGAAGCGGTCAACGCCGACGCGCACTCCGCCGCAGTCCTCCAGGCGCCCCGCGGAGCGGCCGTCCTCATGCTGGAGCGGCTGACCCATCTGGCCGACGGCCGCCCCGTCGACCTGGAGTTCATCCGCTTCCGCGGCGACCGCCTCACCATGCACGGTCTGCTGCACCGCGCATAGCCACCACCGCCCTCCTCTTTCCCGGAGACAGCCATGCCCTTGGCGCCCCAACGGGCCGACGTGCCCGTGACCATCGACGAGTCGAAGTGCATCGACGGCTGCACCCTGTGCGTCGACATGTGCCCGCTGGACTCGCTCGCGATCAACCCGGACAGCGGCAAGGCGTTCATGCACGTGGACGAGTGCTGGTACTGCGGCCCGTGCGCGGCCCGGTGTCCCACCGGAGCCGTCACGGTCAACATGCCCTACCTGCTCCGGTGAAAGGCCCCCGATGTCACGTACACCCCTTGCCCTCCTGCCCGTTGCCCTGCTGCTCCCCCTCACCGCCTGCGCCACCGACTCCCAGGCCGACTCAACGGTCACGGTCACCGTCGGCTACCAGTCCAAGACCATCAACACCGTCACCGCCGGCACGCTCCTGCGCTCGCTGGGCCACTTCGAGCGCGAACTCGCCGCGCTGTCGAAGCGCGACGGCACGACGTACAAGGTGGTCTGGCAGGACTACGCCACAGGCGCCCCGATCACCGCGCAGATGACCGCCGGCAAGATCGACATCGGCTCGATGGGCGACTTCCCCCTGCTCATCAACGCCGCCCGGGGCAAGCAGCTGAACCGCCCCACCCGCCTGGTCTCCGTCACCGGCTACAACCTCCGGGGCGCGCTCAACACCATCGTCACCGCACCCGGCTCCCCGCACACGACACTCACCGACCTGCGCGACAAGAAGATCTCCACCAGCGTCGGCTCGGCCGCCGACGGCACCCTCGTCCGCGCGCTCCAGCGCGAGAACGTCTCCTTCCGCAAGCTCAACCAGCAGCCCTCCGTCGGAGCCTCCGCCCTGTCGGCGGGCAGCGTCGACGCGCTCTCCCAGTTCGTCGCCTGGCCCGGCCTGCTCGCCTTCCAGGGCAAGGCCAAGGCGCTCTACGACGGCGGGCGGCTGAACCTGGCCACCTTCCACGGCGTCACCGCCCGCGAGGCCTTCGCGAAGCAGCGCCCCGAGGTGCTCCAGGCCTTCCTCAGGGCCCAGATCGCGACCACCGCCTATCTCCGCGACAACCCCGTGGCCGCCAGCGAGAAGGTGGCCGCGGCCACCGGCCTCCCGGCCGAAGTGGTCCATCTCTACAACGGCCCGAACGGCATCTCCACCTTCGACGCCACCGTCAAGCCGCAACTGATCGACGCCCTGAAGCAGGACGTCCCCATCCTGAAGGACGCGAAGCTCGTCCCCGGCGTCGACGTGGACGCCTTCGTCGACGACACCCACATCCGCAAGGCGTACGGCGCCGCCTACACGAAGCAGCGGGCGACGACGGCCCCGGCCTCCCGCAGCGAGGTCTGGCTGAAGAACGCCACCACGACCACCTCCTTCGACTCCCCGGCCGAAGCCCTGCGTTACGCGGCGGCGAACCGGGCCGAGGTCCGCGTGGTGTATGTCCCCGACACCACCACCGGCACCCTCTGGTTCGCCGACAAGGCGATCTGGCTCAAGGACGGAACCTCGGTGAAGCCGTTCGTCACCGAGGAGACGGCGCGTGAGTACCGCACGGCCCACCCGTCGGCGCGGCCCCTCACCTACGCACAGGCCCTGCGGTCATGAGGTACGCACGCCGTACGGCATCACTCCTGCTCGCCCTGGCCCTGTGGCAGCTGCTCACCGTGCTCGACATCAACCTCTGGCTCCGCTTCGAGCAGTTCCCCACGGTCACCGAGGTGGCGCGGGCCTTCTCGGTCCGGCTGTCGACCGGCACCTACTGGCAGGACATCACCGACAGCCTCAGTCGCATCCTCACCGGATTCGTCCTGGCCGCGGCGGCAGGCGTCGCGCTCGGCACGGCGATCGCCCGCTCCCGCCTCACCCACGACCTCCTGGGCCCCGTACTCGAAGTCGTACGCCCCGTCCCGGCGATCGCCCTCGTGCCCATCGCGATCCTGCTCTTCCCCACCAATGAACAGGGCATCGTCTTCATCACCTTCACGGCGGCGTTCTTCCCCGTCCTGGTCTCCACCCGGCACGCCGTCAGGGCCCTCTCGCCACTCTGGGAGGAGGCGGTGCTCACCATGGGCGCATCCCGTGCCCGCACCCTCCTGACCGTCATGCCCGGCGCCCTGCCGGGGATCTTCGGCGGACTCTCGGTCGGCATGGGAGTCGCGTGGATCTGTGTGATCTCGGCGGAAATGATCTCGGGCGAGTACGGGGTCGGCTACCGCACCTGGCAGGACTACACGGTCGTGGACTATCCGGGCGTGCTGGTGGGGATGGCCACGATCGGCCTCCTCGGCTGGCTGACCTCGACGGCCGTGGAACTCGCGGGCCGACGTGCCACGCGCTGGCTCCCGCGCCGCGGACCGCGGCCGGCGGACCGCCCCCATCCCTCGGCAGTAGCCGCACCGTTCACAAGGAGCACCCGCAGATGGCCGAAGTCACCCGCGAACCCGCCGGTACCGGCGCCGGCGGCGGAGCGCACCTGACCGTCGAGGCCGAACTGGGCCGGCCGGGCGCGCCCCTCCCGCACCCCGTCGACCTCGCCGTCGCCCCCGGGGAAGTCCTCACCGTCGTGGGCCCGTCCGGGTGCGGCAAGTCGACCCTGCTCCGCACCCTCGCCGGTCTGCTCGCCCCGCTGCGGGGCACCGCCACCCAGGACGGCCGGCCCATCACGGGCCCGGGTGCGGACCGGGCCGTCGTCTTCCAGGAGGACGCCCTCCTCCCCTGGCGCACGCTGCGCGGCAACGTCGAACTGCCGCTGGCCGTCGCGGGCGTACCGCGCGCCGAGCGGCGCCGGCGGGCCGACGAGTGGCTGGCCCGCGTCGGACTCGGCGACCACGCCCACAAGCACCCCCACCGGGTCTCCGGCGGTCAGCGCCAGCGCGCTCAGCTCGCCCGCGCCCTGGCCGGCGAGCCGCGTGCGCTGCTGATGGACGAGCCGTTCGGCGCGCTCGACGCCCAGACGCGCGCCGACATGCAGCGGCTGCTCGTCGACGTGCTGGACGACACCTCCGCGACGGTCGTGTTCGTGACCCACGACGTGGACGAGGCGCTGCTTCTCGGCGACCGCGTCGCGCTCCTCGGCACGGGACGCGTCCTCGACGTCAAGCGCTCCCGCCCGCGTTCCGCCGCCCGCGCCGCGGCCGTGCAGGACGATCCTGCGATCGCGGCCGTACGGCGGGACGTCCTCGCATCTCTCGGCTCCTGAAGCCGCCCCGCCTCCCGAACGCCCCGGTCACCGAAAGGCACGCCATGCAGATCCCCGCCCTCGCCGACGCCGAAGAGCTGTCCTGCGACGTCCTCGTCATCGGCGGCGGCACGGCCGGCACCATGGCCGCCCTGACCGCCGCCGAGCACGGGGCGGACGTCCTGCTCCTGGAGAAGGCCCACGTCCGCCACTCGGGCGCCCTCGCCATGGGCATGGACGGGGTGAACAACGCCGTGATCCCGGGCAGGGCCGAGCCGGACGACTACGTCGCCGAGATCACGCGTGCCAACGACGGGGTCGTCGACCAGTCGACGGTGCGCCGAACGGCGACGCGCGGCTTCGCGATGGTGCAGCGCCTGGAGTCGTACGGCGTGAAGTTCGAGAAGGACGAGCACGGCGAGTACGCGGTGCGCCAGGTGCACCGCTCCGGCTCGTACGTCCTGCCCATGCCCGAGGGCAAGGACATCAAGAAGGTCCTCTACCGGCAGCTGCGCCGGCGCGAGATGCGTGAGCGGATCCGCATCGAGAACCGGGTGATGCCGGTGCGGGTGCTCACCGGCCCGGACGGCCGGGCCGTCGGTGCGGCCGCCTTGCACACCCGCAGCGGCGCCTTCGTCGCCATCCGCGCGGGCGCGGTGATCCTGGCGACGGGCGCGGCCGGACGCCTCGGCCTGCCCGCGTCCGGCTACCTCTACGGGACGTACGAGAACCCCACCAACGCGGGGGACGGCTACGCCATGGCGTACCACGCGGGCGCCGAGCTCACGGGCATCGAGTGCTTCCAGATCAACCCGCTGATCAAGGACTACAACGGACCGGCCTGCGCCTATGTCGCGAACCCCTTCGGGGGGTACCAGGTGAACCGGCACGGCGAGCGATTCGTCGACTCGGACTACTGGTCGGGCCAGATGATGGCGGAGTTCGCGGCCGAGGTGGCGAGCGACCGCGGGCCGGTCTACCTGAAGCTGAGTCACCTCCCCGAGGAGTCCGTCGCCGCTCTCGAAGGCATCCTCCACTCCACCGAGCGCCCCACCCGGGGCACCTTCCACACGGGCCGCGGCCACGACTACCGCACGCACGACGTCGAGATGCACATCTCGGAGATCGGCCTGTGCGGCGGCCATTCGGCCTCGGGCGTACGGGTCGACGACCACGCCCGTACCACCGTCCCGCGGCTCTACGCGGCAGGGGACCTGGCCTGCGTCCCGCACAACTACATGATCGGTGCGTTCGTCTTCGGCGACCTGGCCGGCGCGGACGCCGCCCGGTACGGCGCGTACACGGGAGAACTGCCCCCGGACCAGCTGGCCGAGGCCCATGAGCTGATCTACCGCCCCCTGCGCAACCCGGACGGGCCGCCGCAGCCGCAGGTCGAGTACAAGCTGCGCCGGTTCGTGAACGACTACGTCGCCCCGCCCAAGTCCGGGGCGCGTCTCTCCCTGGCACTGGAGCACTTCGAGCGGATGCGCACCGACATCGCGGAGATGGGCGCGCGCACGCCGCACGAGCTGATGCGCTGTGCCGAGGTGACGTTCATCCGCGACTGCGCGGAGATGGCGGCCCGCTCGTCGCTCGCCCGCACCGAGTCCCGCTGGGGCCTCTACCACGAGCGTACGGACCACCCGGCGCGCGACGACGACGCCTGGCTGCACCATCTCGATCTGCGCAAGTCGGCATCGGGCGCGATGGAGTTCACGGCCCGTCCGGTGGCGCCGTACCTGATCCCGGTCGACGGGTTCGCCCCGACGGGCGGGCCGTCCCGGCACATCGGCGTAGTCCACCCGGACCAGGTCGCGACGGCGGGTCCGCGCGAGACCGCGCCCCTCGGCTCGGGCGCACCGGTCCGTGCCGTACCGAAGGACCGGGCCGCGGCCGGCTCCTCCCACCACCCCCGCATCCTGGAACTCCTCGCCCTCACCGAGGCCGCGTCCGAGCCCGGGCCGGAGCAGCTGCGGCCGTATCTCGCGGATGCGGACCCTGCGGTGCGCCGGGCCGCGATCGCCACCCTCACCGAAACGGTCCCGCCCGGCACGGGCCCCGCGCTCGCCGGGGCGCTCGGCGACGAGGACGCGTCCGTCCGGGCCGCCGCCGCTGCCTCCCTGCGCGAACTGGTCGAGACGCTGCCGCCGGACGGGGACCTGGGCGCCGGGCTGGCATCGGCACTCGCCGGCGGCGATCCCCTCGTACGGGCCGCGGCCCTGGACGTCCTGCGCGCCCTGCGGCTGGGGGACACCGCCTCCTACGCCCGCGCACTCGACGACCCGGACATCGACGTCCGGATCGCAGCCGTGCGCGCGCTGGTCTCCGTCGACGCGCTCGGCACGGTCGCCGGAGCGGTCAAGGACCCCGCCCGTGAGGTCCGGGTCGCCGTGGCCCGCAGCCTGGACTCCCCCGCGGCGCTGGCGCCGCTGCTCGACGACCCCGATCCGCTGGTACGGGCGGCGGCCCTGGGGACCCTCGGGACCACGGGATGCCCGGCCTCGCAGGCCGTCCTCGCGGTGAGCGCGCTCGGTGACCCGGCCTGGCAGGTGCGGGCCGGCGCGGCGACCGCCCTGGGCGGCGCCGACCCCGGAGGCGCGGTGTCCGCCCTCGCGTCGGCCCTCGCCGACGGGAACGCCGATGTGCGCAAGGCCGCGGTGCTGGCCCTGCTGCGGCACGACCACCCGGAGGCCCGTGCGGCGCTGGCCGTGGCCAGGTCCGACTCGGACGCCGATGTCCGGGCGTACGCTGCACGGGCCTGACCGGCGACGCACGGGCCTGACCGGCGACGCACGGGCCTGACCGGCGACGCACGGGCTCAGCGCCGCACGGCCCGGCCACTGGGCGCGGGCCCCCACGGCGGGCGCCGGGTGGCCCCCGCGGCGGGAGCCAGGTGCCCCCCGGCGGGCCCTCGCGCGGCCCGGTTCGGGAATCCGGGCCGCGCGACCCGGCTCAGCCGCGCCCCGTGGCGGTCATACGGCCCGCCAGAGCGCGGGCGCGTTCGGCGGCTCCCAGCCGGCCTGGGCCGTGTGGCTCTGCAGGCAGAGGTAGAAGCGGCCCGCGTAGCCGGCGCGGGTGCCGGACGCGTAGGTGGTGCCCGGTGTCCACGACCCGCCGGGCGGCGTCGGGGTGGGGCCGGGGCCGGGCGTCTGCGGCACGTCCAGGACGACGTCGAAGGCCGCCTCCCGGCCGCCGCCGCCGTCCCGCACGGTCATCAGCAGCCGCGGGTCGAACAGCGGGTCGGTGTGGTTGCGCGGTTCGCCCGGGAAGTACAACTGGGTGGTGAGGACGGGGCGTCCCGGCGCCTGGACCTTGACGTGGATGTGGCGGGTGCGGCCCGGGTAGAGCCCCGGCACGATCGTGGTCAGCGTGAACGCCCCGCGGGAGTCCGTGAACTGGTGGCCGCGGAATCGGAACCCGGCGTTGTCGTAGGCGCCGTTGGCGTCCGCCTGCCAGAAGTCGAGCAGTACGTCGCTCAGCGGCAGGCAGGCCAGTCCGAAGACATGGCCGGTGACCGAGAGCCGGGTGCCGGGGGTGCCCGGTTCCAGCAGTGAGACGCGGTGGGGGGAGTTCGGCTTGAAGTACGGCCCCTCCATCTGCGGCGGGGTGGGGTCGTCACCGTCGTCGCAGGACGGGGTCACCGCGGGCGCCGGGCCGGACGAGGCCGTCGCACGGGCCAGTGCGGGCAGCCCCATGAGCGCGGTGGGCGCGGCGATGCCGGCCGCGACCGCGGCGCGCAGCACCGACTTGCGGCTGGGGTGTCCGGGCGTGGAGGGGGTGGTGGGGGTGTCGCCGTCCATGCCTGCTCCTCGGGAGGGAAGGTCGTCGGGATCGGCACTGAATCTATGCGGGGGTGTCGTCGGCGGCGATGGACTCGATCCGGTGGTCGTGGTGCAAATCGCCGCCGCGCCGGAAGTCCCCCGGGCTGATGCCCGTCTCCCGGCGGAAGAACCGGCAGAAGTACGCCGGGTCGGCGATCCCGACGCACTGCGCCACCTGGCGGACCGTCATGTCGGTCCCGCGCAGGAGCCGTTTGGCCTCCCGGGTGCGGGCCTCCCGGATCAGCTGGCCGGGCGTGCGGCCGCTGGCGGCCTTGACCGCTGCCGAGAGGTGTCCGGGCGTCACCCCGATGTGCCGCGCGCACGTCCCCACCGACCACAGCGCCGGATCGGTGCCGCCGATCAGCCGGGTGAACTCCTCCGCGACGGCGCCCGCGCGGGTGGGACCGGCGGCGCCGGCGCGGGTGGGACCGGCGACGCCGGCGCGGGGGCCGGGGCCGGGCAGTCTCGCCGCTCGCACGACCAGGATGTGCAGCAGGGCGCGTACGACGCTCTCGAATCCCTCCGCCCCGCGGCGGTATTCGTCGTGGAGGTCGGCGACCAGACGGCTCGCCCAGGTGTGTCCGGCCGCGTCGAGCGTGTGCCAGGCCCGCTCGGCGAGGCGCCGCAGCAGTGCGCGGTCGCCCGGATGGTCGAGGAGGAAGTGGTCCGTGAAGAGGACGACGGACCCGTCCAGGCCGACGGCGTCCTCCCAGTGGTGCACCTGGCCCGGCGTGATGACGCCCAGGTGGGGCGGGCGCAGTTCCCACCGGGCGCCGTCGACGACGTGCGCGCCGGTTCCCCGGGTGACGTGGACGATCTCGTAGAAGGTGTGCCGGTGCGGGAAGGAAGCCCGGGACATCGGCCCGATGGTGTCGAAGGTGCCGATCGCGAAGGGCAGCACATTGGGCATCGGCACCGCCAGACGGTGCATGGGCAGCGCCTGTTCGGCGGGCGTTTCGCCGCCCGCGTCGCCGGCGCCGGGTAACACGGTGGTTCCGCGCATCGCCTTTCCCCTGCCTGTAGGTCCAGACCAATCGTCTTCACGATGCCACGTCACACACGGGAGCGGCCGGCGGGGCGTCTGCCCCGCCGGCCGCTCCCGGTCCGGCTCGTTTCGCGCGCCCGCGCGCTGCCCGATTTAACGGATGAAGACCCCCGCCTGGTTGGCCAGGTCCAGGAAGTACTGCGGCGCGACGCCCAGCACCAGCGTGACGGCGACGCCGACGCCGATCGTCGTCATCGTCAGCGGCGACGGCACGGCGACCGTCGGCCCCTCCGGCTTGGGCTCACTGAAGAACATCAGCACGATGACCCGGATGTAGAAGAACGCGGCGATCGCCGACGAGATCACGCCGATCACCACGAGCGCCCCGGCGCCGCCCTCCGCGGCCGCCTTGAAGACGGCGAACTTGCCGGAGAACCCCGAGGTCAGCGGGATGCCGGCGAAGGCCAACAGGAACACCGCGAAGACGGCCGCGGCGAGCGGCGAACGCCGTCCGAGCCCCGCCCACTTCGACAGATGGGTCGCCTCGCCCCCGGCGTCGCGCACCAGCGTGACCACCGCGAAGGCGCCGATCGTCACGAACGAGTAGGCGGCGAGGTAGAAGAGCACGGAGGAGACACCGGTGGGCGTGGCCGCGATGACACCGGCGAGGATGAACCCGGCGTGGGCGATCGACGAGTACGCCAGCAGCCGCTTGATGTCGGTCTGGGTGATCGCGACGATCGCGCCGGCCAGCATGGTGAGGATGGCGACGCCCCACATGACGGGCCGCCAGTCCCAGCGCAGCCCCGGCAGCACCACGTACAGCAGGCGCAGCATGGCGCCGAACGCCGCGACCTTGGTGGCCGCCGCCATGAAGCCGGTGACGGGCGTCGGGGCGCCCTGGTAGACGTCCGGTGTCCACATGTGGAACGGCACGGCGCCGACCTTGAACAGCAGCCCCATCAGCACCATGGCGAAGCCGATGAGCAGCAGGACGTCATTGCTCATGGTGGAGGCGAGGGCCGGGTCGATGTCGGTGACCGAGCCGTCGACGACGTCCGCGATGCGGGCGTACGACACCGAGCCCGCGTACCCGTACAGCAGGGCGATCCCGAAGAGCAGGAACGCCGAGGAGAAGGCGCCGAGCAGGAAGTACTTCACCGCCGCTTCCTGCGACATCAGCCGCTTGCGGCGGGCCACGGCACACAGCAGGTACAGCGGCAGGGAGAAGACCTCCAGCGCGATGAACAGCGTCAGCAGGTCGTTCGCCGCCGGGAAGACCAGCATCCCGGCCATCGCGAACAGCGCGAGCGGGAACACTTCGGTGGTGGTGAACCCGGCCTTGACCGCGGCCTTCTCGTGGTCACTGCCCGGCACGGCGGCGGCTTCCGCGGCGAAGGAGTCGATCCGGTGGCCGTCGTGGGCCGGGTCGAGGCGCCGCTCGGCGAAGGTGAAGACCGCGACCAGCGACGCCAGCAGAATGGTGCCCTGCAGGAACAGCGCGGGTCCGTCGACGGCGATGGCCCCCATGGCGGCGATGTGCGCCTTGGTGGTGCCGTACCCACCGGCCGCGAGCCCGACGACCGCGGCGAACGCGGCGGCGAGCGAGACGACCGTGAGGAACACCTGGGAGTGGTACCGGGCCCTGCGCGGCACGACGGCCTCGATCAGGACCCCGACGACCGCCGCGCCGACCACGATGAGCGTGGGGGCGAGCTGGGCGTACTCGATGTCGGGGGCCGGGATCCTCTCCAGTGGCTCGGCCGCCGTCGTCCACAGGCTGTGGACAGCTGTCGCACTCATTTGGCCGCCTCCACCTCGGGCTGGGGGTCCTTCTGCTGTACGTCGGACATGGTGTGCCGCACCGCCGGGTTGACGATGTCCGTCAGCGGCTTCGGGTAGACCCCGAGGAAGAGCAGCAGCGCGATGAGCGGGGTGACGACCACCAGCTCCCGCGGCCGCAGATCCGGCAGGGCCCGCACCTCCTCCTTGACCGGGCCCGTCATCGTGCGCTGGTAGAGCACCAGCGTGTAGAGCGCGGCGAGCACGATGCCGAACGTCGCGATGATCCCGGCCACCGGATAGCGGGCGAAGGTGCCCACGAGGACCAGGAACTCACTGACGAACGGCGCGAGGCCGGGCAGCGACAAGGTGGCCAGGCCGCCGATGAGGAACGTGCCGGCGAGCACCGGCGCGACCTTCTGCACACCGCCGTAGTCGGCGATGAGCCGCGACCCGCGCCGCGAGATCAGGAAGCCCGCCACCAGCATCAGCGCGGCCGTCGAGATCCCGTGGTTGACCATGTAGAGCGTCGCGCCCGACTGCCCCTGGCTCGTCATCGCGAAGATGCCCATGATGATGAACCCGAAGTGGGAGATGGACGCGTACGCGACCAGCCGCTTGATGTCGCGCTGGCCCACCGCCAGCAGCGCCCCGTACACGACGCTGATCAGCGCCAGCACGATGATCGCGGGTGTGGCCCACGTGGACGCCTCCGGGAAGAGCTGGAGGCAGAAGCGGAGCATCGCGAAGGTGCCGACCTTGTCGACCACCGCGGTGATGAGGACGGCGACCGGGGCGGTCGCCTCGCCCATCGCGTTGGGGAGCCAGGTGTGCAGCGGCCACAGGGGCGCCTTGACCGCGAAGGCGAAGAAGAAGCCGAGGAACAGCAGCCGTTCGGTGTTGGTCGCCATGTCGAGGGATCCGGACGCCCGGGCCTCGGCGATCTCGGACAGCTGGAAGTTCCCCGCGACCACGTACAGACCGATGACGGCGGCCAGCATGATCAGACCGCCGACCAGGTTGTACAGCAGGAACTTGACGGCGGCGTACGACCGCTGGGTCGACGCCGCCTCCTCGCCGTGCTCGTGCGCGCGGTCTCCGAAGCCGCCGATGAGGAAGTACATCGGGATGAGCATGGCTTCGAAGAGGATGTAGAAGAGGAAGACGTCGGTGGCCTCGAAGGAGAGGATCACCATCGCCTCGACCATGAGGATCAGGGCGAAGAAGCCCTGTGTCGGCCGCCAGCGGCTGCTCCTGCCCGAGGCGGAGCCACTGTCGGACGCGGCCAGGGGGTCGGCGTCGTGCCAGCCGGCCAGGATGACGAAGGGGATCAGCAGCGCGGTCAGCGCGATCAGCGCGACCCCGATGCCGTCGACCCCGAGCTCGTACCGCACGCCGAAGTCCTTGATCCAGGCATGGGACTCGACGAGCTGGTAGCGGTCGCCACCGGGCTCGAAGCGGACCGCGACGATCGCGGCCAGCACGAGGGTGGCGAGCGAGACGAGCAGCGCCAGCCATTTGGCGGCGGTCCGGCGGGCGGCGGGGACGGCGGCGGTGAGGATCGCACCGGCCGCCGGCAGGGCCGCCGTCGCCGTCAGGAGGGGAAAGCCCGCGTTCACTGTCTGGGACATCGCGGTCACACCCCCCTCATCAGCAGTGTCGCGGCGATCAGCACCGCCGTACCTCCGAACATCGAGACCGCGTAGGAGCGGGCGAAGCCGTTCTGCAGCTTGCGCAGCCGGCCGGACAGACCGCCGACCGAGGCGGCGGTGCCGTTGACCACGCCGTCGACCAGGGTGTGGTCGACGTAGACCAGCGAGCGGGTGAGGTGTTCGCCGCCGCGCACCAGGACCACGTGGTTGAAGTCGTCCTGGAGGAGGTCGCGGCGGGCGGCCCGGGTGAGGAGCGAGCCGCGCGGGGCGACCACCGGGACGGGGCGGCGGCCGTACTGCGCGTACGCGATGCCGACGCCGATCAGCAGTACGACGACCGTGGACGTGGTGATGGCCGCGGCACCGATCGGCGGGTGTCCGTGCTCGAACTGCGTGACCGGCTCCAGCCAGTGCACGAACGCGCTGTTCAGCGAGAACAGTCCGCCCGCGAAGACCGATCCGAAGGCCAGCGCGATCATCGGCAGGGTCATGGACTTCGGCGACTCGTGCGGGTGCGGCATCTCCCCCGGGCGGACGTCGACGCCGGGTTCGACGCCGGGCACCTTGTCCGGGTCCGGGGCGGGCTGCCAGCGCTTCTCGCCGAAGAAGGTCAGGATCATCACGCGGGTCATGTAGTACGCGGTGATTCCGGCACCCAGCAGGGTGACGGCGCCCAGGATCCAGCCCTCGGTGCCGCCCTTGGCGAAGGCCGCCTCGATGATCTTGTCCTTGGACCAGAAGCCGGACAGGCCCGGGAAGCCGATGATGGCGAGATACCCGAGGCCGAAGGTCACGAAAGTCACCGGCATGTACGTCCGCAGGCCCCCGTACTTCCGCATGTCCACCTCGTCGTTCATGCCGTGCATGACCGAACCGGCGCCGAGGAAGAGCCCGGCCTTGAAGAAGCCGTGCGTCACCAGGTGCATGATCGCGAAGGCGTACCCGATCGGGCCGAGGCCGGCCGCCAGGATCATGTAGCCGATCTGCGACATGGTCGAACCGGCCAGGGCCTTCTTGATGTCGTCCTTGGCGCAACCGACGACGGCACCGAAGAGGAGCGTGACCGCGCCGACCACGACGACGGCGAGCTGCGCGTCCGGGGCGGCGTTGAAGATCGCGCCGGACCGGGTGATGAGGTAGACGCCGGCGGTCACCATGGTCGCCGCGTGGATCAGGGCGGAGACCGGGGTCGGGCCTTCCATCGCGTCGCCGAGCCAGGACTGCAGCGGCACCTGTGCGGACTTGCCGCACGCGGCGAGCAGCAGCATCAGCCCGATCGCCGTCAGCATCCCCTCGGACGTCCGGTCCGTCGAGGACAGCACCGGCCCGAAGGCGAAGGTGCCGAAGGTGGTGAACATCAGCATGATGGCGATGGACAGGCCCATGTCGCCGACCCGGTTGACCAGGAAGGCCTTCTTCGCGGCGGTGGCCGCGCTGGGCTTGTGCTGCCAGAAGCCGATCAGCAGGTAGGAGGCGAGACCGACGCCCTCCCAGCCGAAGTACAGCAGCAGGTAGTTGTCGGCGAGGACGAGCAGCAGCATCGCCGCGAGGAACAGGTTCAGATAGCCGAAGAAGCGGCGCCTGCGGTCGTCGTGCTCCATGTACCCGATCGAGTACACGTGGATGAGCGTGCCGACGCCGGTGATGAGCAGGACGAAGGTCATCGACAGCTGGTCGAGCTGGAAGGCGACGTCCGCCTGGAACGACTCGACGGGCACCCAGCTGAACAGCCGCTGGTGCAGGGCCCGGTCCTCGCCGCTCCTGCCCAGCATGTCGAAGAAGAGCACGGCGCCGATGACGAAGGAGGCGGCCGCGAGCAGGGTGCCGAGCCAGTGCCCGGCCTTGTCCAGCCGCCGGCCGCCGCACAGCAGGACGGCCGCTCCGAGCAGGGGCGCCGCGACGAGCAGCGCGATCAGGTTCTCCACGATTCAGCCCCTCACAGCTTCATCAGGCTGGCGTCGTCGACCGAGGCCGAGTGGCGGGAACGGAACAGCGACACGATGATCGCGAGCCCGACCACGACTTCCGCGGCGGCCACGACCATCGTGAAGAAGGCGATGATCTGGCCGTCGAGATTGCCGTGCATGCGGGAGAAGGCGACGAACGCGAGGTTGCAGGCGTTGAGCATCAGCTCGACGCACATGAACACGACGATCGCGTTCCGCCGGATCAGCACCCCGGCCGCTCCGATGGTGAACAACAGGGCGGCCAGGTAGAGGTAGTTGACCGGATTCACTGCGCGTTCTCCTCCTCACGCCGCGGCGCCCGCGGCTCCGCCGGGTGGCGGCCGAGCCGCTCCTCGGAGCGCTGCTCCAGCGCCTTGAGGTCGTTCATGGCCTCCGTGGACACGTCGCGGATCTGGCCGCGGGCCCGGAGCGTCTTGTTGACGGTGAGCTCGGACGGCGTGCCGTCGGGAAGCAGACCGGCCACGTCCACGGCGTTGTGCCGGGCGTAGACGCCCGGGGCGGGCAGCGGCGGCAGGTGCTTGCCCTCGCGCACGCGCTGCTCGGCGAGCTCGCGCTGGGTGCGGGCCCGCTCCGTGCGCTCGCGGTGCGTCAGCACCATCGCGCCGACCGCGGCCGTGATCAGCAGCGCGCCGGTGATCTCGAAGGCGAAGACGTACTTGGTGAACAGCAGCGCCGCGATGCCTTCCACATTGCCGCCGGCGTTGGCCGTGCCCAGACCGTTGAAGGTGTCCAGGGACGCCCGGCCGATGCCGGCGACGAGCAGGATGCCGAACCCGAGGCCGCAGGCGGCGGCCCACCAGCGCTGGCCCTTGATGGTCTCCTTGAGGGAGTCGGCGGCGGTGACGCCGACCAGCATGACGACGAAGAGGAAGAGCATCATGATCGCGCCGGTGTAGACGACGATCTGGACGACGCCCAGGAAGTACGCACCGTTGGTGAGGTAGAAGACCGCCAGGATGATCATGGTCCCGGCGAGGCAGAGCGCGCTGTGCACGGCCCTCTTCATCAGGACGGTGCACAGGGCCCCGATGACGGCGATGGTGCCGAGCACCCAGAACTGCACGGCTTCGCCGGTGGAGGTGGTGTAGGCGGCGAGGGTGGTGCTCATGCCCCGATCACCTTCTTCGAGGCGGGCTCGTCCTCACCGACGTCCGAGGAGGCCTCCTGCGGACCCTCGCCCCCGCTCGCCGCGGTCTGCCGGACCGTGCCGGGCGCGGCCTCGGTGACCAGGCCCCGGTAGTAGTCCTGCTCGGTCATGCCCGGGAAGATGGCGTGGGGCGAGTCGACCATGCCCTCCTCCAGGCCCGCGAGGAGCTGTTCCTTCGTGTAGATGAGGTTCTCGCGGGAGCTGTCGGCCAGTTCGAACTCATTGGTCATCGTCAGCGCCCGGGTCGGGCAGGCCTCGATGCACAGACCGCACAGGATGCAGCGGGCGTAATTGATCTGGTACACGCGGCCGTACCGCTCGCCCGGCGAGTAACGCTCCTCGTCGGTGTTGTCCGCGCCCTCGACATAGATGGCGTCGGCCGGGCAGGCCCAGGCGCACAGCTCGCAGCCGACGCACTTCTCCAGCCCGTCCGGGTGCCGGTTGAGCTGGTGCCGGCCGTGGAAGCGCGGCGCCGTCGTCTTCTGCTGCTCCGGGTACTGCTCGGTCAGCCGCTTCTTGAACATGGCCTTGAAGGTCACGCCGAAGCCGGCCACCGGGTTCTGGAAGTCAGACACCGTCGGTCTCCTTTCCGTCACTCGCAGTAGCAGTATCGGGGCCACCACTGACAATCAACTCGCGCTCCTGGCGCGACCGCCGGCGCGGCACCGGCGGCAGGGTCTGTCCGGGCAGCGGCGGTACGGGGAACCCGCCGGCCATCGGGTCGAACTCGCCGGGCGGCGGCCCTGCCTCGGCCTCCTCCTTCGCCTTCCTGTCGCGGAAGACGTCGGCGACGAAGGACAGCAGCAGCACCGCGATCACGGCGCCGGCGACGTACAGCACGATCTGCTGGAAGTCGTAGTTCTCGTTCCGCAGCGCCCGCACGGTCGCGACCAGCATCAGCCAGACGACCGACACGGGGATGAGGACCTTCCAGCCGAGCTTCATCAGCTGGTCGTAGCGGACGCGGGGCAGCGTGCCGCGCAGCCAGATGAAGAAGAACAGCAGCAGCTGGACCTTGATGACGAACCAGAGCATCGGCCACCAGCCGTGGTTCGCGCCCTCCCAGAAGGTGGAGATCGGGTACGGGGCCCGCCAGCCGCCCAGGAAGAGGGTGACCGACACGGCCGACACCGTCACCATGTTCACGTACTCGGCGAGCATGAACATCGCGAACTTGATGGAGCTGTACTCGGTGTTGAAGCCGCCGACCAGGTCGCCCTCGGACTCCGGCATGTCGAACGGCGCCCGGTTGGTCTCACCGACCATCGTGATGACGTAGATGAGGAACGAGACCGGCAGCAGGACGATGTACCAGCGGTCCGCCTGCGCCTCGACGATCGCCGAGGTCGACATCGACCCGGAGTAGAGGAAGACGGAGGCGAACGCCGCGCCCATCGCGATCTCGTAGCTGATCATCTGGGCGCAGGAGCGCAGCCCGCCGAGCAGCGGGTAGGTGGAGCCGGACGACCAGCCCGCCAGCACGATGCCGTAGATGCCGACGGAGGCGACCGCGAGGATGTAGAGCATCGCGATCGGCAGGTCGGTCAGCTGCATGGTGGTGCGCTGGCCGAAGATCGAGACCTCGTTGCCGGCCGGGCCGAAGGGGATCACCGCGATCGCCATGAACGCGGGGACGGCGGCCACGATCGGCGCGAGGATGTAGACGACCTTGTCGGCCCGCTTGACGACCACGTCCTCCTTCAGCATCAGCTTGATGCCGTCCGCGAGGGACTGAAGGAGGCCCCACGGGCCGTGCCGGTTGGGGCCGATGCGCAACTGCATCCACGCGACGACCTTGCGCTCCCACACGATGGAGAAGAGCACGGTGAGCATCAGGAAGGCGAAGCAGAAGACCGCCTTGATCACCACGAGCCACCAGGGGTCGCGGCCGAACATGGAGAGGTCTTCCGCCGCCAGGTAGTACGAGGTCATGCCTCCACCTCCGGGGTGGCCGCGGGGGCCGGGGCAGCCGGGCCGATGCGGACCAGCCCGCCGGGGGCCGCGCCCGTGTCGGACAGGACACCGCCGCCGGTCGAGTTGAGCGGGAGCCAGACCACGCGGTCGGGCATCTCGGTCACTCGCAGCGGAAGCTCTACGGACCCGGCGGGCCCGGTGACCGACAGCGGATCGCCGTCCTTGACGCCCGTCTCGGCCGCGGTGGCCGCCGAGAGCCGGGCGACCGACGCGTGCCGGGTGCCGGCCAGTGCCTCGTCGCCCTCCTGGAGACGGCCGAGGTCGAGCAGCATCCGGTGGCCCGCGAGGACCGCCTCGCCGTCACCTGGCCGCGGCAGGGGCCTGGGCGATTCGGACGGGTCGCCCGCGCGGGTGCCGTCCCAGACACCGAGCCGGTCCATCTCGCGGCGCACGGCGACGGGGTCGGGCAGCGCGAAGTGGACGTCGAGCGCGTCGGCCAGCATGTGCAGCACCCGGGCGTCCGACGGGGCGAGCGGTCGGGTCATCTGCTCGGGCTTGAGCGCGGCCTCGAACATCCGCGCCCTGCCTTCCCAGTTGAGGAAGGTGCCGGGCTTCTCGGTGACGGCCGCGACGGGGAGGACCACGTCCGCCCGGTCGGTGACCTCACTCGGCCGCAGTTCCAGGGAGACGACGAAAGCCGCGTCGAGGGCCTCACGCGCGCGTGCCGGGTCCGGCAGGTCGGCGACCTCGACACCCCCGACGAGCAGGGCGCCCAGTTCGCCGGTGGCCGCGGCCTCGACGATCTGGCCGGTGTCCCGGCCGTAGCGGTGCGGCAGTTCGCGTACGCCCCACGCCGCCGCGGTCTCCTCACGCGCGCGTGGATCGGTCGCCGGGCGGCCGCCGGGCAGCAGCGAGGGGATCGCGCCCGCCTCGATCGCCCCGCGCTCGCCCGCGCGCCGCGGGATCCACACGAGCTGGGCGCCGGTCGCGGACGCGGTCCGTACGGCGGCGGTGAGTGCGCCGGGGACGGCCGCCAGCCGCTCGCCGATCACGATCACGGCACCGTGCTGCCGCAGCGCCTCGGCGGCCCGGGTCCCGTCACCGTCGAGACCGGTCCCGGAGGCGAGCGCGTCGAGCCACTCGGTCTCGGTGCCGGGGGCGGCCGGCAGCAGGGTGCCGCCCGCCTTCTCCAGTCCCCGCGTGGCGTGCGTGGCGAGCGAGAAGGTCCGCTGGCCGTGCTTGCGCCAGGCCTTGCGCAGCCGCAGGAAGACGCCGGGCGCCTCCTCCTCGGACTCGAAGCCGGCGAGCAGCACCGCCGGGGCCTTCTCCAGCGAGGTGTACGTGACGCCCGGGCCTCCCCCGAGGTCCCGGCCGTGTCCGGCGACGCGGGCGGCCAGGAAATCGGCCTCCTCGCTGCTGTGGACGCGGGCGCGGAAATCGATGTCGTTGGTGTCGAGGGCGACCCGGGCGAACTTGGCGTACGCGTAGGAGTCCTCGACGGTCAGCCGGCCGCCGGTGAGGACCCCGGTGCGGCCCCTGACCAGGCCGCGCGCCGCCGCCTCCAGGGCCTCCGGCCAGCTCGCGGGCTCCAGCTCGCCGGTCTCGGCACTGCGGACCAGTGGGGTGGCGAGCCGGTCACGCGCCTGGGCGTACCGGAAGGCGAACCGCCCCTTGTCGCACAGCCACTCCTCGTTGACCTCCGGGTCGTCGGCCGCGAGACGCCGCATGACCTTGCCGCGCCGGTGGTCGGTGCGGGTCGCGCAGCCTCCCGCGCAGTGCTCGCACACGCTCGGGGAGGAGACGAGGTCGAAGGGGCGGGAGCGGAACCGGTACGCCGCCGAGGTCAGCGCGCCGACGGGGCAGATCTGGATGGTGTTCCCGGAGAAGTACGACTCGAACGGGTCGCCCTCGCCGGTGCCGACCTGCTGGAGGGCGCCCCGCTCGATCAGCTCGATCATCGGGTCGCCGGCGACCTGGTTGGAGAAGCGGGTGCAGCGGGCGCACAGCACGCACCGCTCCCGGTCGAGCAGCACCTGGGTGGAGATCGGCACCGGCTTCTCGTAGGTCCGCTTCTGGCCCTCGAAGCGGGACTCGGCCTGCCCGTGGGACATGGCCTGGTTCTGCAGCGGGCACTCGCCGCCCTTGTCGCAGACCGGGCAGTCCAGCGGGTGGTTGATGAGCAGCAGCTCCATCACGCCCTTCTGCGCCTTCTCGGCCACGGGCGAGGTGAGCTGCGACTTGACGACCATGCCGTCGGTGCAGGTGATGGTGCAGGAGGCCATCGGCTTGCGCTGGCCCTCCACCTCGACGATGCACTGGCGGCAGGCGCCGGCCGGGTCGAGGAGGGGGTGGTCGCAGAACCGGGGGATCTCGATGCCGAGCTGTTCGGCGGCGCGGATGACCAGCGTGCCCTTGGGGACGGAGATCTCGATGCCGTCGATGGTCAGGGAGACCAGGTCCTCGGGCGGCACCGCCGCTCCGCCCCCTCCGGCGGGGTTGGATGCCGTGACGGTCATGCCCGCACCTCCAGGTGATTGTCCGCCCAGGCGGTCGACTTGGCCGGGTCGAAGGGGCAGCCCTTGCCCGTGATGTGCTGCTCGTACTCGTCGCGGAAGTACTTCAGCGAGGAGAAGATCGGCGAGGCGGCGCCGTCGCCGAGCGCGCAGAACGACTTGCCGTTGATGTTGTCGGCGATGTCGTTCAGCTTGTCGAGGTCGCTCATGACGCCCTTGCCGGCCTCGATGTCCCGCAGCAGCTGCACGAGCCAGTAGGTGCCCTCACGACACGGGGTGCACTTGCCGCAGGACTCGTGGGCGTAGAACTCGGTCCACCGGGTGACCGCGCGGACGACGCAGGTGGTCTCGTCGAAGCACTGGAGCGCCTTGGTGCCGAGCATCGACCCGGCCGCGCCGACGCCTTCGTAGTCCAGCGGGACGTCGAGGTGCTCGTCGGTGAACATCGGCGTCGAGGAGCCGCCGGGGGTCCAGAACTTGAGCCGGTGGCCGGGGCGCATGCCGCCGCTCATGTCGAGCAGCTGGCGCAGCGTGATGCCGAGCGGGGCCTCGTACTGGCCCGGCGACGCGACGTGGCCGCTGAGCGAGTAGAGCGTGAAGCCGGGGGACTTCTCGCTGCCCATCGATGTGAACCAGTCCTTGCCCCGGTTCAGGATCGCGGGAACGGAAGCGATGGACTCGACGTTGTTCACCACAGTGGGGCAGGCGTACAGACCGGCGACCGCGGGGAAGGGGGGACGCAGCCGGGGCTGGCCGCGCCGGCCTTCGAGCGAGTCGAGCAGTGCGGTCTCCTCGCCGCAGATGTACGCGCCGGCGCCCGCGTGGACGGTGAGTTCGAGGTCGAGTCCGCTGCCGAGGATGTTCGTGCCGAGGTAGCCCGCCGCGTAGGCCTCGCGCACGGCCTCGTGCAGCCTGCGCAGGACGGGGACGACCTCGCCGCGCAGATAGATGAAGGCGTGCGACGACCTGATCGCGTAGCAGGCGATCACGATGCCCTCGATGAGGGAGTGCGGGTTGGCGAACAGGAGGGGGATGTCCTTGCAGGTCCCGGGCTCCGACTCGTCGGCGTTGACGACGAGGTAGTGCGGCTTGCCGTCGCCCTGGGGGATGAACTGCCACTTCATCCCGGTGGGGAAGCCGGCGCCGCCGCGGCCGCGCAGTCCGGAGTCCTTGACGTACGCGATGACGTCGTCGGGCGACATCGCGAGCGCCTTCTTCAGGCCCTCGTACCCGTCGTGCCGCTTGTAGGTGTCCAGCGTCCAGGAACCGGGCTGGTCCCAGAACGCGGAAAGGACCGGGGCGAGCAGCTTCTCGGGGCTCGTCTCGCCGATCTCGGGTGCCAAGGTCATCACTCCCCCTCCTCGGTGACCGGGCCGGCCGGGTGCTCCGGGTCGGAGGCCGAGGTCTGCTGCGGCGCGTCGTGCGAACTGAGGTGCTCGGCCCCGTCGCGCGGGGCGTCCTGCGGGCCGTCGCTCCGCGCGGCCTCGCCGCGGGGGTGGACCACGCGCGCGGGGGCGGCCTCGCCCTTGGCGAGCCGCAGGCCGATGAGCGAGGCGGGGCCGGCGCCGCCGGAGGCCTCGACCGCGCCGGGCCGCTCGTCGGGGAAACCGGCCAGGATCCGGGCGGTCTCCTTGTACGTGCACAGGGGCGCGCCGCGGGTCGGTTCGACGGGGCGGCCGGCGCGCAGGTCGTCGACGAGCCGCTTGGCGGACTCGGGCGTCTGGTTGTCGAAGAACTCCCAGTTGACCATCACCACGGGGGCGAAGTCGCAGGCCGCGTTGCACTCGATGTGTTCGAGGGTGACCTTGCCGTCCTCGGTGGTCTCGTTGTTGCCGACGCCGAGGTGCTGCTTGAGCTCCTCGAAGATCGCGTCGCCGCCCATGACCGCGCACAGGGTGTTCGTGCAGACGCCGACCTGGTAGTCGCCGGACGGCTTGCGCCGGTACATGCTGTAGAAGGTGGCGACCGCGGTGACCTCGGCGGTGGTCAGGCCGAGCCGGTCGGCGCAGAACCGCATGCCGGTGCGGGTGACGTACCCCTCTTCCGACTGCACCAGGTGCAGCAGCGGCAGCAGCGCGGAGCGCGAGTCGGGGTAGCGGGCGATGATCTCCTCGGCGTCCGCCCCGAGCCTGGCCAGCACGTCGGCCGGGTAGTCGGGGGCGGGGAGCTGCGGCATCCCCAGGCTGACCTCTTGATTGGCTGGTGTGGCGGTCACCGGTCGACGCCTCCCATCACGGGGTCGATGGACGCGACGGCGACGATGACGTCGGCGACCTGGCCGCCCTCGCACATCGCCGCCATGGCCTGCAGGTTGGTGAAGGACGGGTCGCGGAAGTGGACCCGGTAGGGGCGGGTGCCGCCGTCCGAGACGACGTGGACGCCGAGCTCGCCCTTGGGTGACTCGACGGCGGCGTAGGCCTGGCCGGCCGGCACCCGGAAGCCTTCGGTGACCAGCTTGAAGTGGTGGATCAGGGCCTCCATGGAGGTCCCCATGATCTTCTTGATGTGGTCGAGGGAATTGCCGAGGCCGTCCGGGCCGAGTGCGAGCTGTGCCGGCCAGGCGATCTTCTTGTCGGCGACCATGACCGGCCCGGGCGCCAGGCGGTCCAGGCACTGCTCGACGATCCGCAGCGACTGGCGCATCTCCTCCAGCCGGACGAGGAAGCGGCCGTAGGCGTCGCAGGTGTCGGCGGTGGGGACGTCGAACTCGTACGTCTCGTAGCCGCAGTAGGGGTCGGTCTTGCGCAGGTCGTGCGGGAGACCGGTGGAGCGCAGGATCGGTCCGGTGGCGCCGAGGGCCATGCAGCCGGCCAGGTCGAGGTAGCCGGTGCCTTCCATGCGGGCCTTGAAGATGGGGTTGCCGGTGGCGAGCTTGTCGTATTCCGGCAGGTTCTTCTTCATCTTCTTGACGAACTCGCGCAGCGCGTCGACAGCGCCGGGCGGCAGGTCCTGGGCGAGTCCCCCGGGGCGGATGAACGCGTGGTTCATCCGCAGTCCCGTGATCAGCTCGTAGAGGTCGAGGATCATCTCGCGATCCCGGAACCCGTAGATCATGATCGTGGTGGCGCCCAGCTCCATCCCGCCGGTGGCGATGCACACCAGGTGCGAGGAGAGCCGGTTGAGCTCCATCAGCAGGACACGGATGACCGAGGCCCGGTCGGGGATCTGGTCCTCGATGCCGAGCAGGCTCTCCACGCCCAGGCAGTAGGCCGTCTCGTTGTAGAACGAGGTGAGGTAGTCCATGCGCGTGACGAAGGTGGTGCCCTGCGTCCACGTGCGGTATTCGAGGTTCTTCTCGATGCCGGTGTGGAGGTAGCCGATGCCGCAGCGGGCCTCGGTGACGGTCTCGCCGTCGATCTCCAGGATGAGACGCAGCACGCCGTGCGTGGAGGGGTGCTGGGGGCCCATGTTGACGACGATGCGCTCGTCGTCGGCCTTGGCCGCGGACTGGACGATCTCGTCCCAGTCGCCACCGGTGACCGTGTAGACGGTGCCCTCGGTGGTCTCGCGGCCCTCCGAGTGGGGCGCGTGGGGTGTGGTGGTCACGAGTACGACCTCCGCTGGTCCGGAGCCGGGATCTGGGCGCCCTTGTACTCGACGGCGATCCCGCCGAGGGGGTAGTCCTTGCGCTGCGGGAAGCCCTGCCAGTCGTCCGGCATCATGATCCGGGTGAGGGCGGGGTGGCCGTCGAAGATCAGCCCGAAGAAGTCGTACGTCTCGCGTTCGTGCCAGTCGTTCGTCGGATAGACGGCGACGAGCGAGGGGACGTGCGGGTCCCCGTCCGGGGCGGAGACCTCCAGGCGGATCAGCCGGCCGTGGGTGAGCGAGCGCAGGTGGTAGACGGCGTGCAGCTCGCGGCCCTTGTCACCGGGGTAGTGGACGCCGCTGACGCCCGTGCAGAGCTCGAAGCGCAGCGCCGGGTCGTCGCGCAGGGTCCGGGCGACGCGCACCAGGTGCTCGCGGTCGATGTGGAAGGTGAGCTCGCCACGGTCGACCACGGTCTTCTCGATGGCGTTCGAGGGGACGACGCCCTGCTCCTCCAGGGCGCCCTCCAGCTCGTCGGCGACCTCGTCGAACCAGCCGCCGTAGGGACGGGTGGCGGGGCCGGGCAGCCGTACGGAGCGGACGAGGCCGCCGTAGCCGGAGGTGTCGCCGCCGTTGTTGGCGCCGAACATGCCGCGCTGGATGCGGACCTCCTCCCCGTGCTCGCCGCGCTGCCCCGGCAGGTTCTGCGCGCTGAGGTCCTTCTCGGGGTTGGGCTGGTCGCTCACCGTGCGCCCCCGTCCGCTGCTTCGCCCACGCGGCGCGGAGGCTCGCCTGTCGTCATCGTCCGCGGCCCGGCGGCCGTGCGTGCGTCGCTCACCTCAGGAGCCCCTTCATCTCGATCGTCGGGAGCGCCTTCAGCGCCGCCTCCTCCGCCTCGCGGGCCGCTTCCTCCGCGTTCACGCCGAGCTTGGAGCTCTGGATCTTCTGGTGGAGCTTGAGGATGGCGTCCATGAGCATCTCGGGACGCGGCGGACAGCCCGGCAGGTAGATGTCGACGGGCACCACGTGGTCGACGCCCTGCACGATCGCGTAATTGTTGAACATTCCACCCGAAGACGCACAAACCCCCATGGAGATCACCCACTTGGGGTTGGGCATCTGGTCGTAGACCTGGCGCAGGACGGGCGCCATCTTCTGGCTGACCCGGCCCGCCACGATCATCAGGTCGGCCTGGCGCGGCGAGCCGCGGAAGACCTCCATGCCGAAGCGGGCGAGGTCGTACCGCCCGGCGCCGGTCGTCATCATCTCGATGGCGCAGCAGGCGAGGCCGAAGGTCGCGGGGAAGACGGACGCCTTGCGCACCCAGCCCGCGGCCTGTTCGACGGTCGTCAGCAGAAAACCGCTCGGCAGTTTCTCTTCGAGTCCCATGAGTGTGCCTCTCAGCCCCTCAGTCCCATTCCAGGCCGCCGCGCCGCCACACGTACGCGTAGGCGACGAAGACGGTGAGCACGAAGAGCAGCATCTCCACGAGCCCGAAAAGCCCCAGGGCGTCGAAGGTGACGGCCCAGGGGTAGAGGAAGACGATCTCGATGTCGAAGACGATGAAGAGCATCGCCGTCAGGTAGTACTTGATGGGGAAGCGGCCACCGCCGGCCGGAGTGGGCGTCGGCTCGATGCCGCACTCGTACGCTTCAAGCTTCGCCCGGTTGTACCTCTTTGGGCCGATAAGCGTGGCCATGACCACGGAAAAGATCGCAAACCCTGCCCCGAGGGCGCCGAGCACGAGGATGGGCGCGTAGGCATTCACGCTCCTCGCTCCTTCCAGTCGTCCTTGACCGTTGGACCGCACCGGGCATCCGCGCTCGCCGCCTCGGGAAGATCGTGCATATGTGAGGCAGTTCACAAGCCCGACTGCTTCGCATCCTATGCCCGTGGATCTGTGATCTGCGACACGGGATCCACCAACGTCTTTGTGATCTCCACCACGAGGCGAAGGATCATGAATTCGGATGAACGGCGATCTTCGTACGTGAAGTAGCCATGTGGCCACGAGACGTGACATTCGACGGGGTTACCGCTGGTCAAGGAGAGGCTGCCCTATCAAGGGTTGGCCTTTACAAGCAAATTCGCCATGGACTCGCACGGGTGATAGAGGGGTCGCCTCACTCGACCGTGGGAGCGGGCGGACCGAAGTGGACACGTGCACGCGTTCACGAACGGCCGGACCCTTCTTCAAGTTGGCCCGATGTGACCTGCGCCACTTCCTCACGGGCCGTCAAAAGCAGGGCTTGGCCAACGGTATGGAGGGGTGGTAAGCGCGCGGCAATTCGGACGTTTCGCGGAAAACCCATGATCACGGGCCTGTTCACGGGTGCCCGGATTGCCCGTTACGGCGTCAATAAGGTCCCGAGAGAAGCGGATTCACTCGTTCCGTACGCAACTGTGGCGCAACCCACGTTTCTTGATGGGAACCGTGAAGCCCTGATAGCGGTTGTACTCATGTCCCACACCGCTCACATACCCAGCCACCGGAAGCCCCGCCGCAGTAGCTCCTCGAAGATCGCGCTGCGCGCCGGAGTTGCCGGTGGCTTCCTCAGCACCATCGCGGTGGCCGCTGCTGCCGGGCCGGCGAACGCCGAGCCGGTGACCGAGACCATCGAGATGCCCACCCTCAACGCGGACCTCTCCGCGAACCTGTCGAGCGCCGTCGCCGCCTCCGCCGAGGCCACCCAGCAGCTCGCGCTCGACGCCGAGCTGCAGGCCCAGGAGGACGCCGCTGCCGCCAAGGCCGCCAAGGAGGCCAAGACGGCCAAGGCCGAGGCCGAGCGCAAGGCGGAGGCCGAGCGGAAGGCCGAGGAGAAGGCCCGCGCCGAGGCCGAGGAGCGCGCCAACCGCTCCTCCGAGCGCACCACCCTGGCCGCGAGCGACAGCGGCTCCTTCGACTCCTCCCAGGCGACCGGCTCCGCCGCGACCGTCGTCGCCTTCCTGAAGGCGCAGCTGGGCGACGCGTACGTCATGGGCGCCACCGGCCCCAACTCGTGGGACTGCTCCAGCCTCGTCCAGGCCGCCTACCGCCAGGTCGGCATCGACCTGCCGCGCGTCTCGCAGGACCAGTCGATGGTCGGCACGGACGTCTCGCTGTCCAACCTCCAGGTCGGCGACATCCTCTACTGGGGCGGCAAGGGCTCGGCCTACCACGTGGGTGTGTACATCGGCGACGGCCAGTACCTCGACGCGGCCAACCCCAGCAAGGGCGTCGTCATCCAGGATCTGTCGGGCTACCCGGCCAGCGGCGCGGTCCGCGTGCTCTGACGCCTGCCCGAAGGCCCGAAGGGCCGTCGCTCCCCCGCTCGGGGCGGGAGCGGCGGCCCTTTGTCATGGGGTGGTCCTATACTCCAACGCCGGGAGGAGGGGGGACCTCTTGAGCACGACTGCCGCCGTCGAGCACAAGCTCGCACGGGATCTCTATGTGATCGCCGTCCAGGACGCGGCCTGGACGCCCGCAGCCGTCTGCCGGCGGCTCGGCTGGACCAGCGACGAGTACGTGGCCGCCGTCCAGGTCCTGTCCGAGCTGGGGCTGCTGGTGCGGACCACCGCCACACCCAGCGGCTGGGCCTGTGTGTCGTCCGAGTCCGCGCTCGACCACCTGCTGGCGGCGGACGCCCGCCGGATCAACGCGCTCATCGAGCAGAGCACCCGGACCCGCGAGGCGATGGTGCGGATGCTCACCGACTTCCATCCGATCCACGCGCAGCGTGTGTCGGGCACCCAGGCGGCGCTGGTCGAGGGGACGGCCAACATCGCGGCCGCGCTGGAGGACGCCGCCCAGCAGGCCCACGACGAGGTCGTCTCGCTGCACCCGGGCCGCGGGGTGCCGCAGCACATGGTCGAGGACGGGCTCGCCCGGGACCGGCGGGTGCTGCGGCGCGGGGTCGCGATGCGTACCGTACATCTCGCCTCATCCGCCGTTATGCCCCATATGGCGGCGTATCTGCGTGAGTTGCGGAAGGCCGGCGGGCAGGTGCGGACGGCGGTGACGCTGCCGCACCGGCTGATCGTGGTCGACCGGCACCTCGCGATCGTGCCCGCCACCGGTGCGGACGGACAGCCGGCGGCGGTCGTCGTGTACGACCCGTCGCTGGTGGAGGTGTTCCGCAGTCAGTTCGAGCACGCCTGGGCCGAGGCCGTCGTCCTGGGGGGCGGGGACGTCCAGGAGGCAAGCCCGGCGGGCCAGCCCGACAAGCGGCAGCGTGCCGTCCTGCGGCTGCTCGCCGAGGGGCTCACCGACGAGGCGGTCGGGCGCCGGCTCGGTGTCTCGGACCGTACGGTCCGGCGCATGGTCGGTGATCTGACGGCCGCGCTCGGCGCGACCAGCCGGTTCCAGGTCGCGGTGCTCGCCGAACGGGCGGGCTGGCTCACCACGGAAGCGCCCGAGGCGGCGGAGGCCGCCGAGGTGCCGGCGGCCACGGTGCCGGGCGCCGGGAGCGCGGGATCCCTCTGACCCGTTCACGCCGCGACGGCGCGAGGCACGTGCCCATGGAAGCCGGCGCGGTCGGGCGTACCCGGGCGGGGTGCGCCGCCCCACCCCCGCGGCACGGCCCTGCCCCGGCACCCCGTGCGAAGAGCTGATACGGCCGGCGCCACGTTCGCCGGGGTCACCCGGGCATGGCCCGGCACCGCGTACGCACTGCCCGCCCACAGCTCAGGGGGCGGCCGGTGTCCCGGGTGTCTGCGAGGCGGGCCGGGCCGTCCGGCCTTCGGGGCCCGTGCCGCCCGCGACGTCGTCGTGGCTTCGTCGGCCCCCGGCGGCGACCGCGCCGGCATGACCGGCGCTCCTTGCCCGCCCGCCGCCGGAGCCGGACCCTCCTCGGCCACGGCCCGCGCCGAGCAGGACGTGTGCGAGGACACCGGCGAGCAGGCCCCAGAAGGGTGAGCCGATGCCGGCGATGGTCACGCCGGAGGCCGTGGCCAGGAAGGTGATGACGGACGCCTCGCGGTCACGCTCGCTCGCGACGGTACGGGCGAGGCTGCCGGAGAGCGCCCCGAGCAGCGCCACCCCGGCGAGGGTCGCGACGAGCGCCTTCGGCAGTCCGGTGAACAGCGCCACCAGTGTCGAGCCGAAGCAGCCGACCGCCACGTACCCGAGTCCGCAGCTGATGCCGGCGATCCACCGCTTGGCGGGGTCGCGGTGGGCGTCGGGGCCGGTGCAGATCGCGGCGGTGATGGCCGCCGGGTTGACGGCGTGCGAACCGAACGGGGCGAGGAGCACCGACACGGCGCCGGTCGTACCGCACACCACGCGCTCGTCGGGACGGTAGCCGTCGGCCCGCAGCACGGCCATGCCCGGCGCGTACTGCCCGGCGAGCGTCGCCACGAGCAGCGGTACACCGATCCCGACGAGGGCGCCGGCGGAGAACTCCGGCGCGGTGAAGTGCGGGACGGCCAGGCCGGGGCCCGATATGTCGGCCCGGAGCCCGCCCGTGGCGGCGGCGACGGCGAGTCCGACGGCGAGCGCGCAGACCACCGCGTACGTCGGTACGAACCGTTTCGCCAGCAGATATCCGAGGAGCATGGCACCCGCCAGCAGCGGTGCGGAACGCAGCGAGGTGAAGACCGCGGTGCCGAAGGAGAACAGGGTCCCGGCGAGCATGGCCGAGACGACACCTTCGGGGACCCGCGCCAGCACCCGCGCGAACACACCGGTCGCCGTCAGCGCCGTGGCGGCGATCCCCGCCGCGAGAAAGGCTCCGACGGCCTCGGCGTACCCGTGCTGCGGAAGGGCGGTGACGAGGATCGCAGCCCCGGGGGTCGAGAACGCCGTGATCACCGGGGCGCGGCTCCACCAGCTCAGCCCGACGCACGTCAGACCGGCCCCCATGGAGATGGCCCACACCCACGACGAGCTCTGCGCCGGGGTGAGTCCGGCCGCGTCGGCCGCGCCGAGGACGAGCGCGAGCGGTCCCGCGTAGGAGACGGCCATCGCCACGACGCCCGCGGTGACGGCGGTCAGCGGCAACGACCGGGACCGCCCGGCCCGTTCCTTCGTACGCACAGATTCGTCAGCCCCAGATGAAGGAGAACAGAGACATCGCGGACACCTCCCCCGTGGATGCGGTCGCGCTCGCCGACCATGCTGCCGCATCGTGGCCGGGCGGGGGGCCGCCGGGGCACTTCCGCTTCCGGACGCGGCCCCCACCGGCCAGCCCCACCGGGTGTCCGGTGTGGGTCATGGACGTTTCCGGACGGTCAACCGCCCTGGTGGGCAGGGCTGTCGGGGACCAGGCTCAAGGGCATGACGACGTACACGGAACCCCGTACCGACCTCGCCGCCCTCACCCTCGAACCGAGCGACACAGCCCGCCTCGACGAGCTGATACACACCGCAGCGCGGCTGGAGGGTCCGCTCGAACAGACCCTGCAGTCCGACGCCTTCGGCCGGCTGGCCGAGCGGCTGCCGGAGCGGCTGCGGGAGGCCGTCGAGTCCTTCCGCGACACGCCGCCGGACCACGGGCTGATGGTGGTGCGCGGACTGCCGGTCGGTGAGATCCCGGGCACCCCCGCCACCTACGGCGCCAACGTCCTCGGCGAGACCCATCCGTCCAGCCTGCTCGTCGCCCTGGTCGCGCACCCGCTCGGCGGGCTGATCGGCTACGAGGACGAGAAGTCCGGCGCGCTGGTGCACGACGTGTACCCGGTCGCCACGGACGCCGCGAAGCCGCTGAACTCCGGCTCCACCCTCTTCGACTTCCACACCGAGAACGTCCACCACCCGGTCCGCCCGAGCCACCTCGGCCTGCTGTGCCTGCGCCCCGACCACGACCGGCAGGCCGCCACCATGGTCGCCTCGGTACGCGAGGCCGAGCCGCTGCTGCCGGCCGCCGACCGCGAGCTGCTGCGCACCGACCGCTACCGCAGCCGCTTCCCGCTCTCCTTCACCCGCGGGCTCGGCGAGGACGAGCGACCGGTCACCGCGCCGCACCCGGTACTGACGGACGGCCCGACGGGCACCAACGTCCGGTTCAACATGCACAACACCTTCGGTACGGACGGCGAGGCCCAGGCCGCCCTCGAGCGGCTCAACCGGGCCATGCACACCGTCCACCGCGCCGTGCGCGCCGACCGGGGCGAGATGCTGCTCGTGGACAACCGGATCGTGGTGCACGGCCGCAGCGACTTCACGCCGCGCTACGACGGCAACGACCGCTGGCTGCGCCGGTTCTACCCGTACCCGGGCCCGCTGGCGGACGACGTGCTCGTGCGGCCCGGTGGCCGGGTGCTCAGCAAGGACAGCTACGCCCGTGCATGATCTGACCTTCACCGCGGCGGTGATGCTCTGCGTCGCCGCCGCGCTGGCGGGCTGGGTGGACGCGGTGGTCGGCGGCGGGGGCCTGCTCCAGGTGCCCGCGCTGCTGATCGCCTTCCCCCATCTCGCCCCGGCGTACGCGCTCGGCACGAACAAGGCGGTCGGCGTCGTCGGCACCTCGGCGGCGGCGGTGACCTACGTCCGCAAGGCGCCCGTCGACGTGGGGCTCGCGGTCCGGCTCGGCGGGGTCGCGGCGCTGGCGTCGGTCGGCGGGGCCTTCTTCGCGGCCGGTGTCGACAGCGCGGTGCTGCGCCCCGTGATCATGGTGCTGTTGCTGGCGGTGGCCGCGTTCGTGGTGCTGAAGCCGCAGTTCGGGCAGAAGCCCGGCGGCGCGGTGACCCGGCAGCGCGTGCTCACCGCGATCGTGGTCGTGGGCGCCGGAATCGGCTTCTACGACGGGCTGCTCGGCCCGGGCACCGGCACCTTCCTCGTGATCGGCCTGGTCGCCCTGCTCTCCATGGACATGGTCACGGCGTCGGCGACGGCCAAGGTCGTCAACGTCGGCACCAACCTGGGCGCGCTCGCGATGTTCACCTACCAGGGGACCGTGCTGTGGGCGCTCGCGCCGTTCATGGCGCTGTTCAACCTGGCGGGCGCGTCCGTGGGGGCGCGCATGGCACTCAAGCGCGGCAGCGGATTCGTACGGGCCGTGATGCTCGTCGTCGTGGTCGCGCTCGTCGGCAGGCTCGCATTCGACCAGTGGGGGAAGTGACGCGCATGACGATCGGAATTCTCGGCGGGATGGGGCCGCTGGCCACCGTCGACTTCTACCGCAAGGTGATCGACGCGACCCCGGCGGGCGTCGACCAGGACCATCTGCCGGTGGTGGTGTGGGCCGACCCGACGGTCCCGGACCGCTCGGCGGCGCTGACCGGGCGCGGCCCTGACCCCACGCCGTGGCTGGTGCGCGGCGCCCACCGGCTGGAGGCGATGGGCGCCCAGGTCATCGCGACGCCGTGCAACACCGCGCACGCCTTCCTCGACGGCGTGCGGACCAGTGTCCGCGTCCCGATGCTCGACATGATCGCGGAGACGGTGGCCGAGATCCGCTCCTGCCACCCGGACGTCGGGGCGGTCGGGCTGCTGGCGACGACCGGGACGGTGCGGGCGGGGCTCTACCAGCGGGTCCTGGAGGCGGCCGGACTGCGGGTGATCTCCCCGACGACCCTCACCCAGGAGGAGGCCGTGACGGGCGCGATCCGACGGGTGAAGGCGGGCGAGGTGGGCGAGCGGGGCACGGGGCCGGGCTGCCTCGTCGAGCGGGCGGCGGAGGAGCTGGCCGCCCGGGGCGCCCGGCTGCTGGTGGCGGGCTGCACCGAACTGCCGCTGCTGCTCGGCGAGACGAGCGCCGGCCTCCCGGTGGTCGACCCGACGGCGGTCCTGGCGCGGGCGACGGTGCGTGAGGCCCTGTCCCCCGCCGGGGTGTGAGGCGCCCCGTCAGCGCCGCCGGAACGCGTCGATGACGCGGGCGTAGCTGTCCCCGCCGTGGCCGGCGGCCACCATCTCCCTCATCAGCTCCAGGTGCAGTCGCGGGAGCCGGTCGTCGACGCCCCGGTCGGCGCCGGCGTGCAGCAAGTGGCCGATGGCCGCGACCTGAACGTCGATGGTCGCGTCGCTGCCCGGGTACTCGCCGGCGTCGATCTGGTCCGCGTAGTGCTCCATGAACCAGGAGACGGTCCGCAGCCAGCGGGTGGCGATCCCGGTGAAATCCTTGGCCGGTACGCCGTCCGCCCCCACCAGGGCCGTGGCGTGCAGCCAGCCGCCGAAGACGGACCACATGAGGCCGAGCAGCCCGGCGTCGTACAGGGAGGCGAGCCCGGCGTCCGCGCCGAGGTCGACCGGGTCGCCGAGCGCGGCGAGGGTGTCGCGGTGGGCGGCGAGGATGTCGGGGGCACCGCTGTAGAGGATCATGTTGGAGCTGTCGCCGACACCGGGCGGGGTCGTCATGATGCCGCCGTCGAGGTGGCCGATCCCGTGCTCGGCCGCCCATGCCGCTTCCTCCCTGGCCTGTTCGGGCGAGCCGCTGGTGAGGTTGACCAGCACGCGGCCGCGCAGCGACGCGGCGACCGGGGCGAGCAGCTCGCGTACGGCGGGATGGTCGAGGACGCAGATGACGACGAGGTCGCTCGCCGTCACGGCCTCCTCGACCGTGTCGGCGCGGACCGCGCCGCGGGCGACGAGTGCCTCCGCCTTGGCCGGGGTGCGGTTCCACACGGTGGTGCGGTGCCCGGCGGCCAGGAAGGCGTCGGCGAGTGCCGCCCCCATCTGTCCGAGTCCGAGGACGGTGACGTTCTGCTGGCTCATGGGTGACAACTCCCGTTTTCCGGTGGTTCTTTGTGCGAGATCCACCCTCGCAGCGCCGGAAACCGGCCGACAGTGGCAGGACTGACCACCTCCGCAAAATTCCTGCCGTAGGGTCGGCGCCATGAGCGCAGGAGTGGTGGCCGTGGCCGTGGTCCCGGACCGGCGGGCCGGGATCACACCGTGGGAGATGTACGAACTCTCCATCGCGTGCGCGGTGTTCGGCATCCCGCACCCCGATCTCGCGGACCCCTGGTACGAGCTGCGGCTGTGCGGGGTTCCCGGAGCCCCGGACGGGCCCGGGCTCTTCTCGTTCCGCCCGGAGCACGGGCTTGAGGGCCTTTCCGGCGCGGACACGGTCGTCGTGCCGTCCGTTCCGGACGCCGTGGTCGAGGAAGGCGCGGACGTCCCGGCCGAGCTCGTCGAGGCCCTGCGGGAGGCCGCGGCCTCCGGCGCCCGAGTGGTCTCGCTGTGCACCGGCGCCTTCGCGCTCGCCGCGGCCGGGCTCCTCGACGGCCGCCGCGCCACCGCCCACTGGCAGCACACGGCCCAACTGGCCGCCCGTCACCCCGCGGTGATCGTCGACGACTCGGTCCTCTACACCGACGAGGGGAACGTGCTGACCAGCGCCGGCGCCACTGCCGCGCTCGACCTGTGCCTGCATCTGGTCCGCCGCGACCTCGGCGCCGCGGTCGCGGGCCAGCTGGCCCGCCGGCTGGTGGTGCAGGCCCACCGCGCGGGCGGCCAGGCCCAGTTCATCGAGGCGCCGGTCCCGCCGGCCGGCGACGACGGCCTCGCGCCCGTCCTCCAGTGGGCCTCCGAGCACCTGAGTGAGCCGCTGACCGTGGAGGACCTGGCGCGCCGGGCCGGGATGAGCCCGCGCACCTTCCACCGGCGGCTCCAGCGGGCCACCGGCACCACGCCGCTGCGGTGGCTGCTCCAGCAGCGCATCGCCCGTGCGCAGACGCTGCTGGAGTCCACCGATCTGCCGGTCGAGCGGATCGGCGCGCTCAGCGGGCTCGGCACGGCGGCGAACCTGCGCCACCACTTCGCCCGTGCGGTCGGCGTCCCGCCGACCGACTACCGGCGGGCGTTCACGCCTTCGGCGCCACCTTCGACAGCCCGTTGATGATGCGGTCCATCGCGTCGCCGCCCGTCGGGTCGGTGAGGTTGGCGAGCATCTTCAGGGTGAACTTCATCAGCAGCGGGTGGGTCAGGCCGCGCTGGGTCGCGATCTTCATGACCTTCGGGTTGCCGATCAGCTTCACGAAGGCGCGGCCCAGCGTGTAGTACCCGCCGTAGGTGTCCTTGAGGATCTTCGGGTAGGCGTGCAGCGCGCGCTCGCGCTGTTCCGGCGTGGCGCGGGCGTGGGCCTGCACGATGACGTCGGCGGCGATCTGGCCGGACTCCATGGCGTACGCGATGCCCTCGCCGTTGAACGGGTTGACCAGGCCGCCCGCGTCGCCGACGAGCAGCAGGCCGCGGGTGTAGTGCGGCTGGCGGTTGAAGGCCATCGGGAGCGCGGCGCCGCGGATCGGACCGGTCATGTTCTCCGGGGTGTAGCCCCAGTCCTCCGGCATGGACGCGCACCAGGCCTTGAGGACCTCGCGCCAGTCCAGCTCCTTGAAGGAGTCGGAGGTGTTGAGCACACCGAGACCGACGTTGGAGGTGCCGTCGCCCATGCCGAAGATCCAGCCGTAGCCGGGCAGGAGACGGTCCTCGCCGGGTCCGCGGCGGTCCCACAGCTCCAGCCACGACTCCAGGTAGTCGTCGTCGTGGCGGGGCGAGGTGAAGTACGTCCGGACGGCCACGCCCATCGGCCGGTCCTCGCGCCGGTGCAGGCCCATGGCGAGGGACAGGCGCGTGGAGTTGCCGTCGGCGGCGACGACGAGCGGGGCGTGGAAGGTGACCGGCGTCTTCTCCTCGCCGAGCTTGGCGTGGACACCGGTGATCCGGCCGGTGCGGTCGTCGGTGATCGGGGCGCCGACGTTGCACCGCTCGTACAGCCGGGCGCCCGCCTTCTGGGCCTGTCGGGCGAGCTGCTCGTCGAAGTCGTCGCGCTTGCGGACCAGTCCGTAGTCCGGGTAACTCGCCAGGTCGGGCCAGTCGAGCTGGAGGCGGACGCCGCCGCCGATGATCCGCAGGCCCTTGTTGCGCAGCCAGCCCGCCTCTTCGGAGATGTCGATGCCCATCGCGACGAGCTGCTTGGTGGCGCGCGGGGTGAGACCGTCGCCGCAGACCTTCTCGCGCGGGAACGCCGTCTTCTCCAGGAGCAGTACGTCGAGCCCCGCCTTGGCGAGGTAGTACGCCGTGGTGGAACCGGCCGGGCCTGCCCCGACGACGATCACATCCGCGGTGTGTTCGGAGAGGGTCTCGGTCACGGCGGGATCTCCCGAAGACTCGAAATTGCGTACCGGGCGGCACAGGACATGTGCAGTCTATGGGTGCGCACCGATCACCGACCCGAAGGGCCACCCCCGATGACAGAGCTGCTCCCCGCCGTCCAGCCCGTTGTCCAGCTGCGTGTCCCGACGGACGAGGACGCCTACGCCTGGCACCAGATCTTCGACGACCCCGAGGTCATGGAGTTCCTGGGGGGCCGGTCGGCCGAGCTCTCGGCGTACGAGGAGATCACCGCCCGGCAGCGGCGTCACGACGCCGAGTACGGCTTCTGCCTGTGGACACTGCTGGACGAGGACGGCCGGGTGGTCGGCTTCACCGGTGCACAGCCGTGGCCGCGCGAGTGGGGGCCGACGGGGGAGATCGAGATCGGCTGGCGGCTGGCCCGCACGGCGTGGGGCAAGGGGTACGCGACGGCCGCCGCCCGCGTCACTGTGGAGCGGCTGCGGGCGGCGGGCGTCGAGCGGGTGGTGGCCATCGTGAGCGAGGGCAACGAGCGGTCGACGGCGGTGGCGCGGCGGCTGGGAATGGAACGCGCGGAGACCTACACCGTCCCCGGCAGGACCGCCGAGGCGCACTGCTTCCGCCTCGACCTCACCCGGGACCCCGCCACCCCCTGATCCACGGTCTCAGTCCACGTCGTTGAGCATCCAGGTCGCCAGGGCCGTGTCGAACATCTTCCGCCCGGTGTCCCAGGCGTCCTCCTGCGAGGTGAAGTAGATGGCGTACTCGGTGCCGTCCTCCGCGATGTAGGACTGGTCGACGGCGTGGATGGTGCGGCCGCCCTCGTCCTCGTAGGTGTACTCCCAGATGGCGCCGGGGCGGCCCTGGAAGGTGTTGCTCTCCAGCCGGATGCGCCGGTAACCGTCGTTCTTCTTCTTGGAGTTGCTCTCCAGCGCGGTCAGGTTCTGCAGCGAGGTGTAGGGGGCGTCGGGAACGACCCCGACGAGGAAGTGGGCCATGCCGGTGGACCCGGCATAGGTGATCTGCCCCTTGGGCTCCTCCTTGACGCGGTCCCACACCTCGGGGACGGCGAAGGCGAAACCGGCGGTGTCGGCGACCATCCGGTACCCGGCCGGCACGGTGGGCGGCGCTGGCTCGGAGCTCCCGGTGGGATCGGCGCTCCCGGTGGGATCGGCGCTCCCCGTGGGCGCCGGGTCCGTGCTCGGCCCGCTCTCCCCGGACGGTTCCCCCGCCGGGGTCGCGGAGGCCACGACGGAGGGTTTGTCGTCCTGCTGCCGCGAGGATGCCCTGTCCTCCTGGAGGAGCAGCAGGCCGGCGGTGGCACCGCCCCCGACGACGAAGGCGCCGAGGAGAACCGCGCCCCATACGAGCGTGCGGCGCTTGCCGCCGCTCTCCGGGACGACGGCGCCGGTCTGCACGGTCGGGGCCGCGTGGGCGGCGCCGGCGGGAGTGGTGAGCGGGTCGGTGGGCTGTACACCGGGAGTCGGCGCCTGGGGGGCCTGCGCCTGGGGCGCGTCCGCCGGAGGTGCGGCCGACGGGACCGCGGGTGCGGGGGCCGCCGGGGCGTGGGGCGCGGGCGGGTAGGGGCCGGGGAAAGTGGCGTCCGCGGCGGGCGGGCGGGGGCCGGGCGGGGTCGGCGCCTTGCCGACGGCCCTGAGGAGGTAGGGGGCGGCGAAGGTCGCCGCCGCCGTCCACAGCAGCCCGAAGAGCAGCGCGTCGGGGACGCTGGGGGCGATCTCCAGGTTGCCGTTGCCGCCGAAGTCGTCGAACTCGCCCGAGACCCGGGCCTGGACGCCGCCCGTGCCGGTCAGCAGCAGGTAGAGGGCGAGGAAGAAGCCGGCCGTCAGCAGCCGCCCGCGGCCGTCGGGCGAGCGGCGGGCCGCCCAGAGGCCGGCCGTGAGAGCGGCGGCCACGCCCAGGGCGACCAGCCCCGTCACGATGCCGCCGCCCAGTTCGTCGCCGATCTCCGGGAGACCGACGGTGCCCTGCTCCGCGCCGGAGCCGAAGAACCCGAGCCGCCCCTGGACCTGGTACTCCACGGGCACGCCCCAGCCGAGGCCGAGCACCGCGAGGCCGATGTTCGGCAGGATCGGCAGGACGATCAGCAGGGATGTGCCGTCCACCTCGTCGATGTTGGCGTACCAGATGAACCCGGCCAGCGCGCACACCGCGACCAGCACGCCCAGTGCCCGGACCGCCGTACCCAGGGCGCGCACCGCGGCGTGGGCGGCCGGCCGCGCCGCCAGCCACTGCGCGAGGTCGTCGCGCTGGAGGACGCCCAGCGTGACGGTGAGGGAGAGCAGGAGGGCGCCGAGCGCGGCGAGCAGCGGGGAGGAGGACACCTCGACGCCGAGGATCTCGGGCTGGGCGAACAGGCCGAGGACCAGGACGCCCCCGGTGACGAGCACGGAGATCCGCACGGCCGCGTCGACACCCGCGCCGCGGGCGCGCAGCATCCGGGCGCCCAGGTAGAGGGCGCCGATCCACAGGAGGGTGACCGTCAGCGGTACGAGGGAGAGTTCGGCGCCGCCCCGGGCGACGGCCTCGGCGTGGAAGTCCCCCTCGTATCCGTAGTCGGAGCCGTAACGGGACCCGCCGCCGTAGTCCGAGCCGTGCTCCCCGCCGAAGGGCGAGGCCGCCGACGCCGTGATCCGGACGCCGCCGCCGAACGCCTGGAGCAGCAGGGCCAGCGCGATCCGCAGCCGGTCGTCCCAGCGGACGACGACCTCGTCCCCCTGGCCGTAGGAGGGGACGGCCAGCGCGACGGACAGGGCGAGCAGCAGGGCGAGAGGCCAGGCGGCGGCCTTCGCGGCGGCCACCCAGTCACCGCGGAACGCCCGGCCGAGGAACGCCCCCGCGGCGGAAGGCCGCGCGGGCCCGGGTGCGTACACCGGGGGCGGCGGCGTGAGCGGCGCGACCGGCGCCGCAGGTGCGGCCGGGACGGACGGCGCCGCCGAGGGCGGCGGAGGCGTGCCGGGAGCGGTGGCGGGAGGTGTCGTGGCCGGCTCGTCGGCGGCGCCGCCGGCAGGTGCGGTGGGTGGCGCGGCAGGGGGCGGTGGTGCCGCGAGCCGCTCCCGCCCGCATTTCATGCAGAAGCGCGCCTCGTCGGGTGACGGGGTTCCGCAGTGCGGGCAGTACGACGCCATGGGTGCTCCGGGTGACGGGAAGTGAGGGACGGTCACATCTTGCCCGTTGACCGTTCCCCGTCAACTCGGTTCGGCTCAGTGGGCCTTGGTGCCCCGGTGCAGCGCCACGACCCCGCCCGTCAGGTTCCGCCACGCCACCTTCGACCAGCCGGCCTTCTGCAGCAGCCGCGCCAGCTCGGGCTGCTCGGGCCAGCTCTGGATGGACTCGGCGAGGTAGACGTACGCGTCGGGGTTGGAGGAGACGGCGCGCGCGACCGGCGGCAGCGCCCGCATCAGGTACTCCTCGTAGACCGTCCGGAACGGCGCCCAGGTGGGGTGCGAGAACTCGCAGATCACGACCCGGCCGCCCGGCTTGGTGACCCGGTACAGCTCACGCAGCGCCGCCTCCGTGTCCTGGATGTTGCGCAGGCCGAAGGAGATCGTCACGGCGTCGAAGACGTCGTCGCGGAAGGGCAGCTTCATCCCGTCACCGGCGGTCAGCGGCAGCCACGGGTGCCGCCGCTTGCCCTCGCGGAGCATGCCGAGCGAGAAGTCGCACGGCACGACGTACGCGCCGGACTGTGCGAACGGCAGCGAGGACGTGCCGGTGCCGGCCGCCAGGTCGAGGATCTTCCGGCCCGGCCCGGCGTCGACCGCCTTGGCGACCTCCTTGCGCCAGCGGCGGTCCTGCCAGAGGGAGAGCACGTCATTGGTGAGGTCGTAGTTCGCGGCGACGTCGTCGAACATCGAGGCGACTTCGTGCGGCTGCTTGTCCAGGGTGGCGCGGGTCACTGGCGTTGCCTCGCTTGTCTCGTCTGTCCGTCGGCGGTGCGCTGGGCTGCGCCCGCCATTGTCTCAGCCGCCCCGGTCATCGGCGGCGATGGACCAGGCGTCCGTCCACGACGGTCGCCACGCAGGTGGAGGCTCCTCGCCGGACGAGCGCGGCCCGGTCCGGTACGTCGAAGACGGCGAACCGGGCGGGCCCGCCCGGCGTCAGCCGCGGCAGCAGCACCAGCGGCACCGGGGAGAAGGAAGGGGGTCCCGGCAGGACGTCGGGGCGCCGGCCGACGGCGAGTCCGGCCCGGCGCACCGCGTCCAGGGCCGGCCGGGCGTGGAGTTCACCCGCGACGGCGACGGTCCCGTGCGCCAGCATCCGCTGCACTCCGCGGCGCGCGCTGGCGCCCCGCCGTGCCGGGTCGGCGCGGAAGATCTCCCGGGCGCGCTCGCCGGTGATCGGTTCGGTTCCGAACTCGGCGGCCTCGCGCGGGTCCGGGTGGTAGGTGGCTTCGAGCAGCTCGGGCCCGTACGGGTTGAGCAGCCCGGGGGTGAGGATGCCGGGCCACCGCCGCACCCGCGCCGTGGGGTGCGCGGCGGCCAGTTCCTCGTAGTGGCCGACGGCGGCGACGTGCGCGCCGTCGACCAGGACCGCGCTCTCCGGTGAGGCCTCGGCGACGTGGATCGTGCGCACGGCAGCCGCTCAGTTCGCCGGGAGCAGCTTCAGCTCCGGGTGCGCCGTGCCGCCCTCGATCGCCGTGGACGAGATGTGGGACGCGACGCGGTCGTCGACCGGGTCGTTCGCCGGGTCGTCGTGGACGACGATGTGCTCGTACGTGGTGGTGCGCTGGGCCGGGACACGGTCGGCGGTGCGGATCATGTCGATCATCTCGCGCAGGTTGGAGCGGTGCTTCGCGCCGGCCGACGAGACGACGTTCTCCTCCAGCATGATCGACCCGAGGTCGTCCGCGCCGTAGTGCAGCGTCAGCTGCCCGATCTCCTTGCCCGTGGTGAGCCAGGAGCCCTGGATGTGGGCGATGTTGTCCATGAAGAGCCGGGCGATCGCGATCATGCGCAGGTACTCGAAGATGGTCGCCTGCGTGCGGCCCTTCAGGTGGTTGTTCTCCGGCTGGTACGTGTACGGGATGAAGGCCCGGAAGCCGCCGGTGCGGTCCTGCACGTCGCGGATCATGCGCAGGTGCTCGATGCGCTCGGCGTTCGTCTCGCCGGTGCCCATGAGCATCGTGGAGGTGGACTCGACGCCCAGGCCGTGAGCGATCTCCATGATCTCCAGCCAGCGCTCGCCGGACTCCTTGAGCGGCGCGATGGCCTTGCGCGGCCGCTCGGGCAGCAGCTCGGCGCCGGCGCCCGCGAAGGAGTCGAGGCCGGCGGCGTGGATGCGGGTGATGGCCTCCTCGACGGAGACACCGGAGATCCGGGCCATGTGCTCGACCTCGGACGCGCCGAGGGAGTGGATGACCAGCTGAGGAAAGGCCTTCTTGATGGCGGCGAAGTGCGTCTCGTAGTACTCCACGCCGTAGTCGGGGTGGTGCCCGCCCTGGAACATGATCTGGGTGCCGCCGAGTTCGACGGTCTCCGCGCAGCGGCGCAGGATGTCGTCGAGATCGCGGGTCCAGCCCTTGGCGGTGTCCTTCGGCGGAGCGTAGAACGCACAGAACTTGCACGCGGTGACGCACACGTTCGTGTAGTTGATGTTGCGCTCGATGATGTACGTCGCGATGTGCTCCGTGCCCGCGTACCGGCGCCGGCGTACGGCGTCCGCCGCGGCGCCGAGCGCGTGGAGCGGGGCCGACCGGTAGAGGTCGAGCGCCTCCTCCGGGGTGATCCGCCCGCCCTCCGCGGCACGGTCGAGGACGGACTGAAGGTCGGCCTTCTCGGTCACCGGGTGTCACCTTTCGGCGGTTTGCAGGGCTTCTGCGCGGACCGAACCAGCCTACGCCAGGGCCTCCCGCCGGATTCCGGGCCCCTCGGTCGGCGCGTCAGCCGGTCCGCTCCAGGGTCGCGCGCGGGTTGCCGGCCCTCGCCTCGTCCGAGCTGTACACGAGCTGTGCGCCCTTGAGGGTGAGCTTCACGGTGTGGCTGTCGCCGGTGCAGTTGTTGCCGGGCCGGTCGCTCGCCGACCCCTGGGCGACGAGGACGTCCTTGGTGACGCTGCGGAGCACCAGGCTGTCCTCGCAGGTGAAGTTCCCGAGGGCGTCGAACTGGCTGACGGTGCCGATCCGCTCACCGGTGCCGCCGCCCTTGACGACCACGGTGAAGTTGCCGCCGGAAACCTCGGTCCCGAGGACCTCCACCTGGAACGGCCCCTTCCAGGTGCCGATGAACGCCTTCGGAACGGAACCGGTGGGCTCCGCGGCCGCGTCCGACGCGGGCGGACTCGCCGCCACGCCACCGTCCTTGCGCGCGTCGGTCCCGCCGGGCAGCAGGTCCATGAGCATCGCGCCGCCGACGGTGACCACGGCCAGGGCTCCCGCGACTGCGAGGGCGACCGTGCAGCTGAGCCTGCGCCCCCGGCCGGGGGCGGACTCCGACGTCGTACTGACCGACAGCGAGAGCGGCCCCCGCGGTCCGGGCACCGCGTCCGCGAACGGACCGGGCACCGGTCCGGGCCCCTGCCCCGGCACCGCGTCCGCCACCGGGGTCGCGCCCGCCGCCGGCACCGGGTCGACGGGCGGGCCGAAGACCCCGACGGCCGGGCTGCTGAAGGGCACCGGCCCGGAGCCGGCCGGGTCGGCGGCCGCGGGCTCCAGGTCCAGGAGGCGTACCGCCGCCCGGCTGACCTGCTCGACCAGGGCGGACGGCAGCCAGCCGCCGGCCACGAGCGCCCCGGCCCCACCCGGGGCCAGCCTCCGCGCGACCTCACCGGGGTCGGGTCGGGAGGCCGGGTTCTTGGCCAGACAGGCGGTGATCAGCTCGCGCAGCTCCCCGGTGAGGGCGCCGTCCAGCTCGGGCTCCTCGTGGACGACCTTGTAGAGCAGGGCGGCCGAGGAGTCGCCGGGGAAGGGGGCGGTGCCGGTCGCGGCGTACGCGAGGACGGCGCCGAGCGAGAAGACGTCGGCCGCGCCGGTCACACCCTTGCCGAGGATCTGCTCGGGCGCCATGTAGCCGGGCGAGCCGACCGAGACTCCGGTCGAGGTGAGCGAGGCGGTGCCCTCGGTGGCCCGGGCGATGCCGAAGTCGATCAGCCGGGGCCCGTCGAGGGCGAGCAGCACGTTCGACGGCTTGACGTCGCGGTGCACGAGCCCGAGGCCGTGGACCGCTACCAGGGCCTCGGCCAGCCCGGCGCCCAGGGCACGCACCGCGTGCTCCGGGAGCGGCCCGTACTCGGCGACGGCCTGGGAGAGCGGCGGACCGGTCACGTAGCCGGTGGCCACCCACGGCACGGGGGCCTCGGGGTCGGCGTCCAGCACGGGCGCCGTCCACTGGCCGCCGACGCGCCGCGCCGACTCCACCTCGCGCCGGAACCGGGCCCGGAACTCCTCGTCGAGCGCGAAGTGCGGGTGCACGACCTTGACGGCCACGGTGCGTCCGCCCTCGCTGCGGGCCAGGTACACACGGCCCATGCCCCCGGCACCGAGCCTGCCGAGGAGCCGGTACGGGCCGATGACGCGCGGTTCACCCGCTTCCAGCGGCTGCATGTGCCTTCCCCCGATCAGGTACGCCGTCGTGCTTCGACGTCGTCGCGCACAGCAGCGTAGAGGGGCGGGAAGCAACCGGTCGGCGCGTTCCGTCATCTAGCAGGCCGTAATTGCCCCGAAAGACCCGGAGTGCTCCCATGAAACGTCTGCCCAAGGCGCTGACAGCCGCCGTCACTCTCGGCTCGCTCGCCCTGGTCACCGGCTGCTCCGACGAGGGCGAACCCGTTTCCTTCGACGGGCCCAGCGCGTCCGCTCCGGTGCCGGGCAAGGGAGGCCGGGGTGGCGGCAAGGCGGCCGAGGCGGCGGCCAAGACACTGATGCCGACCGGCCCGAAGGCCGAGTTCACCACCCAGAACACCATCGCCGACGGCACCAAGATCGGCGTGACGACCCTGGAGGGCAAGAAGTCGGGGTTCACGGGGAAGGTCTGGGTCTGGGCGCCGCAGCAGTATTTCGATCCCAAGTACGCGAACAGCGGCTTCCCGGTGCTGATCGCGCTGCCCGGCGGCAACGGCTATCCGAACAATTACTGGATGGGCACGGACCTCAAGCTGCAGAGCAGCATCAGCGAGTGGTCGAAGGAAGGCAAGAGCCTGCCCTTCATCGTCGTGATGCCGGTCCTCAACCCCGACAAGAAGTACTACTACGACGGCAGCGATATCCCGGGGCAGCCCAAAATGGGCACCTGGATGACGGAAGACGTTCCCGATTTCGTTCGCGCGAATTTCCGTACGTTCAAGTCCCGGGACGGCTGGGCGTTCATGGGTTCGTCGTCCGGTGGTTTCGTCGGTCTGAAGTCGGTGCTGAAGCACCCCGACAAGTTCAAGGCCGTCATCGCCTCCGGACCGGACACCGTGCCGGACTCACCGCTGTGGGCGGGTCATGAGGCGGAGAAGCGGGCGAACGACCCGGAGCGGCTCGCCCGCGCCCTCGGGGCGAAGCCGAGCACGAAGGACGACGATGTGTACCTCGCCTTCCAGGTCGGGTCCAAGGAGTCCGGCCTGCGCAACGTCAAGTCGTTCATCGGGAAGTACACCAAGGGCCCGGTGAAGACCCGGCTGCAGGTCATCCCGGACGGCGAGCACAACGCCAAGACCTATGTGAAGGGCATGGGGGACGGCTCGATCCAGTGGATCAGCGAGCACATGCAGGCGCCCGTCCCGTCGTCCTGACTACTCCGCGGGGGCGAGCAGCTCGACCCGCACGTCCGCCGGGAAACCGGTGGTCGGTCCGGTGCGGCGGGCGAACTCCCGTACACCGGCGAGCTGCTCCGCCGCGAAGCGGAAGTCGAGGGTGGTGAAGTACTTCTCCAGCAGCGCCGCGTCGAAGGACTCCCAGCGCGCGGCCTGCTCGGCCACCTTCGTGACCTCCTCCAGGGACAGGTCGCGCGAGGCCAGGAACGCCTCGTGCACCTGGCGCACCGTCCGCGGTTCACGCGCCAGGTAGTCCTTGCGGACCGCCCAGACGGCGAAGACGAACGGCAGGCCGGTCCACTCCTTCCACATCAGGCCCAGGTCATGGACCTGCAGGCCCAGCCTCGGCGCGTCGTGCAGGGAGGCCCGCAGCGCGGCGTCGCCGATCAGTACGGCCGCGTCCGCCTCCTGCATCATCGCGGCGAGGTCGGGCGGACACGTGTAGTAGTCGGGCGTCACGCCGTACCGCTCGGCGAGCAACAACTGCGCCAGCCGCACCGAGGTGCGGGAGGTGGAGCCCAGCGCGACCCGCGCCCCGTCGAGCCGCTCCAGGGGCCGCTGCGAGACGATCACGCACGACATGACCGGGCCGTCGCAGCCGACGGCGAGGTCGGGGAAGGCGACGAGCCGGTCGGCGTGGCGGAGGTACTCCACGAGGGTGATCGGCGCGATGTCGAGGTCGCCGCGGACCAGCTGCTCGCTGAGCTTCTCCGGGGTGTCCTTCGTGAGCTCCAGATCGAGCAGCGTCCCGGTGCGCGCCAGGCCCCAGTAGAGCGGCAGGCAGTTCAGGAACTGGATGTGCCCGACACGCGGCCGGCTCCGCAGCTGCTCCGTTGAATTGTCCACATCGTGAGGCTAGACCCGTCCCGGCCCGGCCGCGTGGGCGGGTCCGCCGTCAGCGCGTCTGAGCTGCATCAAACATCCGGGTGAAGTGATCTTTCCCTCTACCCATGCACACACGCTGCGTGCTAGGCTCAACGCAAGTTGCAGTTTGGTTTCCCTTGCAGTACAGAGCCTGCGGAGCATGTGACCCGCAGGCTTTTGTAGTTTTCAGACTTGTTTGCAGGTTCTGGAGCAGGGCAACCCTTTGGCCCAAGGAGGGCTTATGGCTACCGGAACCGTCAAGTGGTTCAACGCTGAAAAGGGCTTCGGCTTCATCGCCCAGGACGGCGGCGGCCCGGATGTCTTCGTCCACTACTCCGCGATCAACGCGACCGGCTTCCGCTCCCTCGAGGAGAACCAGGTCGTGAACTTCGACGTCACCCAGGGTCCGAAGGGCCCGCAGGCGGAGAACGTCACCCCGGCCTAAGTTGCCCGGGTCGGCGATCGCGCACGACTTAGCAGTACCCAAGGAGCCCTGCTCCGTGTTTTGCGCACGGGGCGGGGCTCCTGCCTTTGAGCCGGCCGGTTCCGGGCTCATCCGCCCTTCCCCGCTCAGCCCCCCGCGGCTTGCGGCTCGGGAGGGCCGCCCGGTGCCGGGGGGCTGCCGTAGAGCTTGTCGATCTCGGCGGCGTACCGCTCCAGCACCGCCCGGCGGCGCACCTTCAGCGTGGGTGTGAGTGTGCCGGCCGCCACCGAGAGGTCCTCGTCCAGCACCGTGAAGGCCCTGATCCGGGCCGGGCGGGAGACCCGGGCGTTCGCCGCGTCCACCGCCGCCCGCACCCGCGCCCGCACCGCGTCGGCGGACAGGCCCCGCGCGGCGTCCGCGTCCACGGTGATCAGTGCGACGGGGTAGGGGCGGCGGTCCCCGGCCATCACCGCGTGCGACACCACCGGGTCCCGCTCGACGGCGAGCTCCACCTGCGCGGGGCTCAGGTTCTTCCCGGACGAAGTGATCACGATGTCCTTCTTCCGGCCCGTGATCGTCAGATAGCCGTCCTCGTCCAGGGCTCCGAGGTCGCCGGTGTGCAGCCAGCCGTCGGCGTCGGTCTCCCCGGCCGCCACCATCGGCCCGCGCACCCGGATCTCCCCGTCCTCGGCGATCCGCACCTCGCACCCCGCCACGGGCCGGCCCACCGTGCCGTACCGCATCGCGCCGGGGTGGTTCAGCGAGATCACCCCGGCCGACTCGGTCATCCCGTACCCCTCGAAGACCCGGATGCCGCAGTCCAGCAGGAACCGCAGCGTCTCGGGGGCGATCGGCGCGGCGCCGGTCATCGCCCAGCCCAGCCGGCCGCCGAGGGCCTGCCGTACCTGTTCCGGCGTGGCGCCGTACGCCCGCGCCATGCCGTGGATCTTCTCGAAGAGACGCGGCACCGAGGGCAGATGGGTCGGCCGCGTCTCCGCAAGCTCGCTCACGACGTCCTCGATCCGGCCGCCGAAATAGCAGAGTTCGCTCCCCCGCAGCAGGGTGGTGAACTGGATCAGCTGGGCGAGCAGATGCGCGAGCGGCAGGTAGAGGTAGGTGCGGTCGCCCGGGCCGCCCTCGACGAGCGGCAGCGTCGCGTCCTGGACCGCGCCGATGTTGCCGTGGGTGAGGAGGACGCCCTTGGGCGGGCCGGTCGTGCCCGAGGTGTAGACGAGCGCGGCGCCGTCGCCGGGCGTCACGGCGGCCGCGCGGGCGGGCAACGCGGAGGGAGCACGGGCGCCGCCCGCCGGGACCGCGACCCGGTCGCCGCTCGTCAGGGCCGCCGGTTCGACGACGTGCCGCAGCGCGGGGAGCTCGGCCCGGACGGCCGCCACCCGGGCCGCCCCGGCCGCGTCCTCGACGATCACGACGGAGGCGCGTGAGTCGCTCAGGACCCAGGTCAGCTCCTCCTCGCCGGCCGTCGGATAGACCGGTACGACGACCGCGCCCGCGGCGAGGACGGCGAAGTGCGCGTACGTCCACTCCACCCGGGTCTCCGAGAGGATCGCGACCCGGTCGCCCGGCGCGACACCCAGCGCGATCAGTGCCTGTCCCGCCCCCCGTACCGTGTCGCGGAGCCGGGTGTACGTGATCGAGGTCCAGGCCCCGTCCCGCTTGAACCGCAGCGCGGGCCGCTCCCCGTGCCGCTCGGCCGCCCATTCGGTGAACACCGCGAGAGTTTCCGGACGTCGTGTCATGACCCGACGGTAGGTTCGGGTGCGGGCCGGGCGGCATGACGGAAAACGTCACCGGCACTGACCCGGGCGCTCAACCCCGCTACCGTCGACGACCATGGCCGAGCGGACCATCAGCGTGCATCACGTGCGGGCCCTGCTGCGCGGCGCGGAGCGCCGGCACCTGGACACGGTGCCGCTCCTGCAGACCGCCGGCATCCCGCCCCTGTTGCTCGGGGACGACCGGGCACGGGTCACCGCGGACCGGTTCGCGCTGTTGTTCCGGGCCCTGTACCGGGCGACGGGCGACGAGTTCCTGGGGCTCGGTACGTCGCCCAGCCGCCCGGGGACGTTCGCGATGATGTGCCAGGCGTCGCTGGGCTGCCGGAACCTCGGCGACGCCATGCTGCGGGGCATCACCTTCTACCGGCTCTTCCCCGGCGGCCCCGACCTCGGCGTGCACCGCGAGGGCGACGACGCGGCGTTCTCGGTGCGCGGACGCCTCGGCGACGACGACCGGTTCCTCAGCGAGTGCGTGATGATCATCTGGCACCGGCTGAGCAGCTGGCTCGTCGGCCGCCGGATCACACTGACCCGGGCCTCGTTCCGCCATCCCCCACCGCCGCACGAGGACGAGTACGCGGGACTCTTCGGCTGTCCCGTCCGCTTCGGGGCGCCCGCCACCGAGGCCCTGTTCGGCGCCCACTGGCTCGCCGCCCCCCTCGTGCGCGACGAGGACGAGCTGGGCCACATGCTGCGACATTCACCCTTCGAACTGTTGAGCCGGCATGCGTACGGCACGACCGTCGCGGAGCAGGTGCACCGCACCCTGGCCCGTGACCTGCGGTCGTCCCCGCGCCTGCCGTCCCTCGGCGAGGTCGCCGCCCGCCTCGCGGTCAGCCCGGCGACGCTGCGCCGCCGTCTCCAGCGGGAAGGGACCTCCTACCAGCGACTGAAGGACACCGTGCGGAGGGACGCGGCGATCGCGGGGCTCGCCGAGGGGCGCGAGCCGATCGCCGAACTGGCGGCACGGCTCGGCTTCTCCGAGGACACCTCGTTCCACCGGGCGTTCCGGCGGTGGACGGGGACGACACCGGGTGCGTACCGGGGTCAGTCAACCTGAGCTTCCCGGTCAGCCCGGTACTTACTCCCGAGTCATTACGGTCTCCCTACCTTCCCCACCCCCACTGGACGTATGGGAGAGCCGCAAATGCGTGTACGGAACCGGGTGCTGGCCTGTCTGGCCGCGCTCGCCCTGTCCTCCGCCCTGCCGACGGCGAACGCCTCGGCCGGGACGGGGTCCCCCGGCGACATCGTCGGCTCCGAGGACTCCGCCTTCCATGCCCTGCCCGGGCAGCCGACCGACACCGACGCCTGGAAGATCCACTACCGCTCGACATCGGCGACCGGCACGCCGAACGTCGTCTCCGGCACGGTCATCGTCCCCGACGACGGCCGCACCGGGCCGCGCCCGCTGATCACGTACGCCGTCGGCACGGTCGGGCTGGGCGACTCCTGTGCGCCCAGCGCCGGTTTCCCGAAGGGCACCACGGCGGAGGCCAACCTGATCCAGCAGCTCGTCCGGCGCGGCTGGGCGGTCGTCGTCACCGACTACGAGGGCCTCGGCACACCCGGCGAGCACACGTACACCGCCGGACGCTCGGCCGGCCACGCCATGCTCGACGCCGCACGCGCGGCGCTCCGGCACCCCGGGGCCGCCGCCGCCGGCCTCTCCGCCTCCAGTCCGATCGGCATCATGGGCTACTCGCAGGGTGGCCAGGCCGCCGGCTGGGCGGCCGAACTGCACTCCTCCTACGCCCCCGAGCTGAAGGTGAGGGGGACGGCGACCGGCGGCGTCCCCGCCGAGCTGACCGGCCTCGTCCCCGTGCACGACGGTTCGTTCGCGTCCGGCCTGCTGTTCATGGCGGCGGCCGGGCAGGACGCCGCGTACCCGGAGCTGCGGCTCGACTCGTACCTCAACGCCGACGGCAGGTCCCTGATCGGCTTCCTGCGGCAGAACTGCGTGGCGGCGGCCACGACGGTCGGGGCGTTCAAGAAGATCTCCGACATGACGGTGCGCAACCCGCTGGAGACGCCGGAGTGGCAGCGCCGCCTGCACGAGTCCGACCTCGGCACCAAGGCGCCCGGCCACCCGGTGTACCTGTACCACGCGCTCGCCGACGAACTGATCCCGTACGCACAGGGCTCGGGGCTGCGCCGGGACTGGTGCGCCGGGGGCGGCACCGTGCAGTGGCGCACGATCCTGATCGGCGAGCACGGCTCGGGCGTGGTCACGGAGTCGCCGAGGGCGGCGGACTGGCTGGCGGACCGCTTCGCCGGGGAGCCGGCGTCCGGGAACTGCTGAACGTACGATCGGAAGCATGACCGAACGCAAACCGCCCGGCGTCAGCTTCGAGTCATGGGTCGACAAGCAGATCCGCGAGGCGACGGAACGCGGTGAGTTCCGGGACCTCGCCGGCTTCGGGAAACCCCTGCCCGACGACACCGCCCCCTACGACGAACTGTGGTGGGTCAAGGGCAAGTTGCACCGCGAGGGCGTCTCCGTCCTGCCGCCCGCCCTCGCCCTGCGCAAGGAGGCCGAGGACGCGCGGGAGGCGGTGGCCCGGGCGGCCACCGAGGCGCAGGTGCGCCGGATCGTCGCGGAGATCAACGAGAAGATCTCCGCGGCGGTCCGCCGTCCGCCGCCGGGTCCTCCGCTCCACCTCACCCCGTTCGACGTGGAGGAGCTGCTGGCCGAGTGGCGATCGGGCCGGGCCTCCTGAACGGGGGCCGTCACGCGTACCGCACCCGGTAGCGCAGGTGCGTGACCTCCTTGCCCTCGGCGACCGAGAGCGGGCCCTCCAGCACGACCGGGGCGTCCTTCAGATTCCCGAAGAACGGTGTCCCGCCGCCGAGCAGCACGGGGACGAGGTCGACCCCCACCTCGTCCAGGAGCCCGGCGGCCAGGCACTGTTCGGCGATGGTCCCGCCGTTGACCCCGACGTTCTTCCCGGCCGCCAGTTCCCTGGCCAGCTCGACGGCGTGCTCGATGCCGTCGGTGACGAAGTGGAAGGGCGCCCCCTCCCGCGGCCATCCGCCGGGCACGGAGTGCGTGACGACCACGACCGGCACCCCCATGGGGTGGTTGCCGCCCCACCCGTCCGTCAAGTCGAAGAGCTTCCGCCCCACGACGAGGGCGCCGGTCTCCTCCACCTGGCGCCGCCAGTGCGTGGCGCTGACGTCGGTGAGCCGGAACGTCAGCTCGGGGTGCGTGGTCTCCACCGTCACATCGCCGTTCTCGTACCACCTGAACAGCTGGTCGAAGCCGGTTTCGCCCGGTCCGGAGATGTAGCCGTCGAGGGACATGCTGGCTCCGGTGTACACCTTGGTCATGGTGCCGCTCCTGATCATCGGGATCCGCGTCGGTCGCTCCAGGGTGGACCGGAGGGCGCGGCGGAACTCGTCGGGCGCACCGGAAGCCCTCCACCGAGTCCTGACTTTCCAGTAACCTTACTCCCGCGTAAGTACCCTGCGGCTGGAGGAGTCGCACCGTGAACACCGCGCTCACCCTTGCGTTCGGGGCTCTCGCCTCCCCCTTCAAGCGGCCCCGGACCGGCGCCGCCACCGCGCCCTCGCGTCGGGTGGCCGTGCCGGACGTGCCCGTCGATCCGGGGCGGCTCGCCGCCTACGCCCGGGTGTGCGGACCCCGGGGGCCGGCACCTCGGCCGACCGCCCGGCCCCGCTGCCGGCCCGGGCCGAATGGCGACTGCCCGCCGGCCTCGGCCGCCGGTACGGCGCCGTCTCCGGCGACCGCAATCCGATCCACCTGCACCCGCTCACCGCGCGGCTGTTCGGCTTTCCCGGCACCGTCGCGCACGGCATGTGGACCTTCGCACGGTGTCTGGCGGAGCGGGAACCGCAGGCCGCGGTCCACGTGCGCGCCGACTTCCGCGCGCCCGTGCCGCTCCCCGGCACCGTCACCCACGCCGCCGAGGGTGGGGCGTTCTCGCTGCGCGCGGGCGAGCGCGTCCACCTCACCGGGACGGTGACCAGCGCTGCCCGTCCATGAGGTTCCCCAGTCCGGTCCAGGCGAAGTTCATCAGGGTTCCGGCCGCCTCCTTCGCGGACACCCCGGACGTCTCGTTCGCCCAGCCCGCGAGCGACTCCGCCGCCCCCACCAGCGCCTGCGCGAGAGCCGCCGCGTCCCGGTCGCCGAAAGCCGGCGCCCGGTGCACCTCGCGCGCCGCCTCCCCGATCAGCTCCGTCACGAACGCGGCTATCTCGTCCCGCATCGCCGCGACCTCCGCCGCGAACGGCTCCCCGTGCGTACGCGCCTGACGGTGCAGCACCGCCCAGCCGTCGGGGTTCTCGGCGGTGTGCGTGAAGAACGCGGTCAGACCGGCCCACAGCTGCCGGTCGGCCGGCAGCCCGGGCCGCACGGCGCCCTGCACGGCCGCGATCAGCGCGGCGGCCTCCCGCCGGATGCAGGCGGTGAAGAGGTCTTCCTTGGAGTTCAGATAGAGGTAGACCAACGGTTTCGAGACGCCCGCCAGTTCGGCGATCTCGTCCATCGAGGCCGCCCGGTAGCCGCGCTGCCCGAACGTCCGTACGGCAGCGTCCATCATCTGCTGCTCGCGCACGGCCCGCGGCATCCGCTTGCTCCTACCGGCACTCGCTGCGCCCATCCCCGGCACCCCTCCCACACGCCACACGCACACCGCGGGTCGTACTCAGCGGTAAGAGTACGGCCCACCGGAAGCACCCCGTCCCGGACGTGGGACGGGGCGCTCGGTGAAAGCTGCGGCTCAGGCGTTGGGGCGCTTGCCGTGGTTGGGCCTCTTCTTCTTACGGGCGCGCCGTTTGTTGCCTCGCTTGGACATGGTGCATATCTCCTTTGTCAGGACTTTTCCATGCCCTCGTCAGTCTAGGTGCGCCCCCACGGGCCCGCTACGCGGTGACCGGCACGGCGACCTTCCGCTCGGCCTCACGCGGGTCGTACTCGTCGACCGGGGAGGCGGTCGCGGAGTTGTACGCGTCGTGGTCGAGGATCTTCTCGCGGGCGGCGACGACGACCGGGACCAGCGCCTGGCCGGCCACGTTCGTGGCCGTGCGCATCATGTCCAGGATCGGGTCGATCGCCATCAGCAGGCCCACGCCCTCCAGCGGGAGGCCCAGCGTGGAGAGGGTGAGGGTCAGCATGACGGTGGCGCCGGTCAGACCGGCGGTGGCCGCCGAGCCGATCACCGAGACGAAGGCGATCAGGACGTAGTCCGTGACGCCCAGCTCGACGCCGAAGATCTGCGCGATGAAGATCGCGGCGAGCGCCGGGTAGATCGCGGCGCAGCCGTCCATCTTGGTCGTGGCGCCGAACGGCACGGCGAAGGAGGTGTACTCCTTCGGCACACCGAGGCGCTCGGTGACCTTGACCGTGACCGGCATGGTGCCGACGGAGGAGCGGGAGACGAAGGCGAGCTGGATGGCGGGCCAGGCACCCCGGAAGAACTGGAGCGGGTTGACCTTGGCGACGGTGGCGAGCAGCAGCGGGTAGACGCCGAAGAGGACGAGCGCGCAGCCGATGTAGACGTCGGCGGTGAAGGTCGCGTACTTGCTGATCAGGTTCCAGCCGTAGTCGGCGATGGCGTGGCCGATGAGGCCGACGGTGCCGATGGGGGCGAGGCGGATGACCCACCACAGGGCCTTCTGGAGCAGCTCCAGGACGGACTCGCTGAGGGTGAGGAGCGGCGCCGCCTTCTCGCCCAGCTTCAGGGCGGCGATGCCGGCGACGGCGGCCATGAAGACGATCTGAAGGACGTTCAGCTCGGTGAAGGGGGTGACGACGTCCGTCGGGACGATGCCGGTGAGGAAGTCGATCCAGGTGCCCTTGTTCTCGGGCAGCTTGCCGTCCTTCGGCGTGAGGCCGGTGCCGGCCCCGGGGTTGGTCAGCAGGCCGATCGCGAGGCCGATGGCGACGGCGATCAGCGACGTGATCATGAACCAGACCAGCGTCCTGGTGGCCAGCCGGGCCGCGTTGTTCACCTTCCGCAGGTTGGTGATCGACACCAGGATGGCGAAGAACACGAGCGGGGCGACGGCCAGCTTGAGCAGCTGGACGAAGATGCCGCCAACCTGCTCCAGGGTCTGCTTGAGCCAGCTGATGTCCTGGCTGCGGGCGAGCCAGCCGAGCAGGACACCGAGGACGAGGCCGGCGGCTATCTGCACCCAGAAGGGGATCTTGGGTATGCGACGGGCGCGCGCGGTCTCGGGGTTCGCGGTATTCGCGGACACGGACACACTCCAGTAGTGCGTATCAGTACATACGGGGACGGGGGTGCGGCGCCCGCGCGCGAGGCGGGGGCCGCTGCATGATGCCGGGTCAGACCTCGCGGCAACAGACCGCGGAAATACAGCGGCAGAGGTCGACATGCAGGCGCGCCACGAGCGGAATGCTCACGGCGTCGTGGGGGCGCACTGCTGTCTTCATGCCGACACGTTAACACTTGAACTTTGAGAACCTCAAAGCGTGCCTTTGGGACACCGGTGCCCGGCAGGGCCGCCGAAACAGCCGACACCCCGGCCGGAAGCGGTTGTTCCGGCCGGGGTGTCGGCTGCGTGTGTGACGAAGGTCTTAGCCAGGGGCGGCGCCTACTGGACGGCGCTGTCCTCCTGCGACCGGTTGGCCTCCAGCCGCGCCTTGGCGCTGTCGACCTTCTCGGCGATCTGCGCGGACATCGCGTCGCGCTGCTTGCGCAGCAGGACGAAGCTGAGCGGCGCCGAGATCACGATCGAGAGCAGGAGCACCCACAGCAGGTTGGAGTCGCCCAGGCCGCGCGGCAGCACACCGACGTAGACGAGTCCCCACAGGGCGAAGAAGCAGCCGGCGAAGATGCCGAGGCGCATGAGGGTGTACCGGATCGTGGCGCTCGTCCTGGCAGCAGCGGACACGGCGGGCCTTCTTTCCTTCTCCGTACGGGGGAACCTGCCCAACCAGTGAAGCACGCGGCGAATCGATCAATTCAGCGGGTTAGGGGCAGATACATGATGACGTCGTCACGGTCGTCGCCGTCCGCGACGCGAATCCCGTCCGGCACCCGGCCGACCTCCTTGTAGCCGCAGGAGGCGTAGAACCGTTCGAGACCGGAGCCGCCGCGGCAGGTGAGCCGTATCGCCTCGATGCCCTCCAGGCCGCGCACCGCGTCCTCGGTCGCCGCCAGCAGGTCGCGGCCGTACCCCTTGCCCTGGTGCTTCGGGTGGACCATCACCGTGAACAGCCAGACCCAGTGCCGCATCAGCCGGTGGGTGTTGTGCGTGATGAACGACGTGGCCGCCACGGCGCCGTCCTCGTCGTACCCGACGAGGAGCCGGCTGCGGCCCTCGCCGAGCGACGCCAGGTGCTTCAGCCAGTCCGGCCGGACGTCCTCGACCGTGACCGGCGGTACGAAGCCGACGGCGCCGCCCGCGTTGGACACGTCCGCCCACAGGGCGAGGACCCCGTCACGCAGGGTGGCGTCGATGCGGGGGTCCAGTTCGAAGTTCAGCGGCATGTCCTCGACGATAGGAGGTTCAGCCCAGAGCCCGGGCGGCGATCCGCAGATCGGACACCAGCCCCGCGTAGACCGCCTCCCGGTCGTCGGCGCGCAGCACGGCCGAGGGGTGGATGGTGGCGAGCAGACACTCCCCGCGGTCCTCGTAGGGGAGCAGCGTCCCGCGCTGTTTGCTCACCCGGAAGGAGGAGCCCAGCAGCGCCTTGCCGGCGGTGGCGCCGAGCGCCACGATGACCTCCGGGTCGACCAGGCCCATCTCGGCGTTCAGCCACGGCTTGCAGGCGGTCATCTCGCGCAGGCTGGGCGCCTTGTGGATACGGCGTTTGCCCCGCTCGGGCACGACCTCGAACTTGAAGTGCTTGACCGCGTTGGTGACGTAGGTGTCGTCGGGGTCGATCCCGGCCTCGTCCAGCGCCCGGTTCAGCACCTTGCCCGCCGGGCCGACGAACGGCGCGCCCTGCCGGTCCTCCTGGTCACCGGGCTGCTCGCCGACGAGCAGGACGCGCGCATGGGGGTTCCCGGCGCCGAAGACGGTCCGGGTGGCGTTCCGGTGCAGCGGGCACCCGCGGCAGCCGGCGGCGGCCTCGCGCAGCGCGTTCAGCCCGCCGCGCCCGGGCAGGAAGGGCTCGGCGGTGTACGCGTCCTCGGGGGCCGCCTGTGTGTGGTGGGCCATGCCGGCCGGGTACCCCCGGCCGGCCGGCTGATTCGGCCACCCGCCAGGGTGCCTGCGCGGGGCCTCACGGGCCCACCCGATCAGAGGCGCATGGGCTGGGGAGCCTCGCGGCGGTCGGCGTCGGGGCCCGGGTACTCGCGGATGACCTCGTACCGCGTGTTCCGCTCGACCGGGCGGAAACCGGCGTCGCGGATCAGGTCCAGCAGGTCGTCGCGGGTCAGCTTGTTCGGCGTGCCGTAGTTGTCCGCGTCGTGCGTGATCTTGTACTCGACGACCGAGCCGTCCATGTCGTCGGCGCCGTGCTGGAGCGCGAGCTGGGCGGTCTGCACACCGTGCATGACCCAGAAGACCTTGACGTGCTGGATGTTGTCGAAGAGCAGCCGGGAGACGGCGAAGGTCTTCAGCGCCTCCGCTCCGGTGGCCATGGTGGTGCGCGCCTGGAGCCGGTTGCGGATCTTGCCGTCCTGCATGTCGACGAAGTCGTGCTGGTAGCGCAGCGGGATGAAGACCTGGAAGCCACCGGTCTCGTCCTGCAGCTCACGCAGCCGCAGCACGTGGTCGACCCGGTGGCGGGGCTCCTCGATGTGGCCGTACAGCATCGTGCACGGGGTCTTGAGCCCCTTCTCGTGCGCGAGACGGTGGATCCGCGACCAGTCCTCCCAGTGGGTGCGGTGGTCCACGATGTGCTGGCGGACCTCCCAGTCGAAGATCTCCGCGCCGCCGCCGGTCAGCGACTCCAGACCGGCCTCGATGAGTTCGTCGAGGATCTCGGAGGCCGTGAGCCCGGAGATCGTCTCGAAGTGGTGGATCTCCGTCGCGGTGAAGGCCTTCAGCGAGACGTTCGGCAGGGCCTTCTTCAGCTCGCTGAGGGAGCGCGGGTAGTAGCGCCAGGGGAGGTTGGGGTGGAGCCCGTTGACGATGTGCAGCTCGGTGAGGTTCTCGTTCTCCATCGCCTTGGCGAGGCGGACGGCCTCCTCGATGCGCATGGTGTACGCGTCCTTCTCGCCCGGCTTGCGCTGGAACGAGCAGTAGGCGCACGACGCGGTGCACACGTTCGTCATGTTGAGGTGGCGGTTGACGTTGAAGTGGACGACGTCACCGTTCTTGCGGGTCCTGACTTCGTGCGCCAGGCCGCCGAGCCAGGCCAGGTCGTCGGACTCGTACAGCGCGATGCCGTCCTCGCGGGTCAGCCGCTCACCGGCCCGGACCTTCTGCTCCAGCTCGCGCTTGAGTCCCGCGTCCATGCGGCCGCCTCCCAATCTCTACGTAAAACGGGCTCCACCACCGTACTCCCCCGCACTTCACGGGCGGGGGGACCCCCAGGTCGCCGCGCGCCCTACTCCTCGGGCAGATCGCCGACGCGGTTCTCCCACTTGGTGGAGAGCACGATCGTGGTCCGGGTGCGGGAGACGCCCTTGGTCCCCGACAGCCTGCGGATCGTCTTCTCCAGTCCGTCCACGTCGCTCGCCCGCACCTTGAGCATGTACGAGTCGTCTCCCGCGATGAACCAGCAGTCCTCGATCTCCGCGAGGTCCCGCAGCCGGCGCGCGACGTCCTCGTGGTCGGCGGCGTCCGAGAGTGAGATGCCGATCAGCGCCGTGACGCCGAGGCCCAGCGAGGCGGAGTCGACGGTGGCGCGGTAGCCGGTGATGACCCCCGCCGCCTCCAGACGGTTGATGCGGTCCGTGACGGAGGGCCCGGAGAGCCCCACGAGCCGACCGAGCTCGGCGTACGAAGCCCTGCCGTTCTCCCGCAGAGCCTGGATGAGCTGCCTATCCACGGCGTCCATATGCCTGAAGCCTTCCATTGTCCAGCGAAACCGCGCGTACGAGTGTAGAATCTAAGGCACACAGGGCCGACACCCTGTGAATCTTTCAGATGATCAAAGACGATCCTTCAGGAGATGAAACTCATCGTGTACACGATCGAGATGGCCTACGCCCACATGCGCTCGCTGCAGGAGCTGGCCAACCGCTCGCGTGCCCACCAGCCGGCCGCCGCCCGGCGCGCCGACAGGGTCGCCGCCCGCGCGACCTCGCAGCGCGCGCGCAAGCGCTGACCCGGCTACTCATCACGAGAGCTCCCCCTCGCTCCGCCGGGGGCACCCCCACCGAGCTCTCCCTTCCAACGGCGGTACAGCTGGTGCGGCACACCCGCCGCGTCCAGCACCCGCCCCGCGACGAAGTCCACCAGATCCTGGATGTGCGTCGCCCCCGCGTAGAACGCCGGAGAGGCGGGCAGCACCACGGCGCCCGCCTCGTCCAGCGCCACCAGATGCTTGAGTGTCTGCCCGTTCAGCGGAGTCTCCCGCACCGCGACGACCAGGGTGCGCCGCTCCTTCAGCGTCACGCTCGCCGTCCGCTGCAGCAGGTCCTTCGACAGCCCGAGCGCCACGCCGGCCACGCACGCCGTGGACGCCGGCACGATCAGCATCCCCTTGACGGGGTACGAACCCGACGACGGCCCGGCGGCCAGATCACCCGCCGGCCAGTACCGCACGTCGTCCACGTCCACCACGTCCACGTCGAACGTGCCGGGCTTCCCGTCCGCGCCCCGGGACAGCCATGCCCTCAGGTCCTCGCGCCAGTGCGCGTCCCGGAAGGCGATGCCCGTCTCGTCCAGCAGCGTCAGCCGCGACGCCCGGGACACCACCAGATCCACGCTCTCCCTCGCGGCGATCAGCCCGCGCAGCACGGCGGCGGCGTAAGGGGTTCCCGACGCCCCCGACACCCCGACGACCCACGGACGACGCTGCGCTGATACCGGCTCCACGCGGCTGAGCCTATCCGGCCGAGCCGGTGCGGAACCGACTAAGGTGGCCCGGACGTTTCCGGGGGGAGACGCGCGACACCGCGGGGGCTGCCATGACACGGACGAGGAGCGGCGACGTCACCGAATGGCGCGGCGCCGACAGGGTCAGGGCCGCGGCCACGTTGTTGCTCGTGTGGGTGGCACTGCTGTGGGCGCTGGAGATCCTTGACCTGGTGACCGGCCACGCCCTCGACACCTACGGCCTCACGCCCCGCGACCTCGGCGAACTGCGCGACGTCGTGCCATCGGCCTTCCTCCACTTCGGCTTCGGACACCTCGCGGCCAACACGGTGCCGCTGCTCGTCCTCGGCTTCCTCGCCGCGCTCGGCGGGATTCGCCGCTTCCTCGCCGTCGCCGCGATGATCGTCGTGATCGACGGCCTGGGCGTCTGGCTCGTGTCCCCGTCGTACAGCAACACCGCGGGCGCGTCCGGACTGATCTTCGGCCTCTTCGGCTATCTGGTGGCGCGCGGCTTCGTCGACCGCAAGCCGCTGGACATCGGCGTCGGCGTGATGATCGCCGCGCTGTGGGGCAGCACGATCCTGCTCGGCATCTCGCCCACCCAGTCCGGCGTGAGCTGGCAGGGCCATCTCTTCGGCCTGCTGGCGGGCGTGGCGGCCGCCTTCGTGTTCCGCCGCCCCCGGACGGCTCCGGGGATCACGGCCGGCTGACGCCCGGGTCCACGGGCAGCTCGGCGGTGTCGACGGTCAGCTTGCCCAGTCCGGTCTCCACCACGACCTGGTCGCCGTACCGGATCTCGTCCCGGCCGCGGTAGCCGTCCGGACCCGGGTTCCACAGGGTGACCAGGTGGCCCCTGCGCGGATCGAAGATCAGGTAATTCCCGATGCCCCGACGCGCGTACTCACGGTTCTTGATCTCGTAGTCGTTGCGCACGCTGCTCGGCGATACCACCTCGGCCGCCAGCTCGATCAGGTCCGCCGGGTAGACGCTGAGGTTGCGCGACTCTTCCACGGCGGGGATGACCGCAAGGTCGGGGCAGAACTCGAAGTCCTCACTGAACGGGAAGGCCACGTCACTCACGCATTCCCATTCGGGGGCCAACTGCGGCTCCAACTGGTTCCAGACCAGCCGAATCGTCTTGGCGTGGAACGCCTTCACCGGACTCATCACGATGTTGCCCTCGACAATCTCCGTCCGGTACCCCGGGAACATGTCCTCGAACCGGCTGAGCTGCGAGTGCAGGCGGTCGCTCTCCGAGATGGTCACGTCGGCCTCCCTTCCTGCACTCGATGGTAGGCCGCACGGTAGTGACGGGGTCAGACCTCGAACGAGAAGATCGGGCGAAGCACACACGATCGAGCTACACCGTGAGGCCCCGGACCAGCAGGTCGAGCAGAGCACACACGAACAGGGCGATACCGATGAAGCCGTTGACCGTGAAGAACGCCCGGTTCAGGCGGGACAGGTCGTGCGGGCGCACGATCGTGTGTTCGTAGAGGAACGCCGCCACGACGATCACCAGGCCCGCCCAGAAGAAGACGCCCGCGTCCGTCGCCAGGGCGTACCAGACCAGCAGGGCCGTCGTGACGGCGTGGCTGGCACGGGCGCCCCAGAGTGCGGCGGGGACGCCGAAGCGGGCCGGGACCGACTTCACGCCCTCGGCGCGGTCGGCCTGGACGTCCTGGCAGGCGAAGATCAGGTCGAAGCCGCCGATCCACACGCCGACGGCCAGGCCGAGGATCACCGCGTCCCAGGACCAGGAGCCGGTGACCGCGAGCCAGGCCCCGACCGGGCCGATGGCCTGGGCCAGGCCGAGGATCGCGTGCGGGAAGTCGGTGAACCGCTTGCCGTAGGGGTAGACCACCATCGGCACGACGGCGACGGGCGCGAGCGCCAGGCAGAGCGGGTTCAGCAGCGCCGCGGCGCCCAGGAAGACCACCACGGCCACCAGGGCGCCGGTCCACGCGGAGCGGACGGAGACGGCTCCGGTGACCAGTTCCCGGCCGGCGGTACGCGGGTTCCTGGCGTCGATCTCGCGGTCGATGATCCGGTTGCAGGCCATGGCGAACGTCCGCAGGCCCACCATCGCGACCGTGACCAGCAGCAGCGTGAGCCAGTCGATCCGCCTGTCGAGCTGGTACATCGCGGTCAGCGAGGCGATGTAGGCGAAGGGCAGCGCGAAGACCGAGTGCTCGATCATCACCAGCCGCAGGAACGCCTTGACCTTCCCGGCCGGCCGCGGGGCGGCGCCCGGCCCCACGACCCCGTCGGTGGTCGTCATCATGCGAGGCTCCCGAGGAACGCGTCGATGTCGGCGAGGAGCCCGGCCGCCGGCACGGGTCCCGTCCGCACGGTGAGCGTCGCCTCCGGGTCGTCGGGCGGGGTGACGTGCGCCGTGAAGGCGTACGCGTCCGCGCCGGCCGGGGCGGCGTCCAGGCGCAGCACGGCACCGCCGTCCACGGTGAACGGCCCGGACGCCGCGGCGAGCTCGGCGCGCAGGCGCTCGGCGAAGCCGGCCGGTTCGGAGTCGCGTACACCGGGCAGCTCGAACCCGTCGCCGTCGCCGTCACTCTCGACGAGGACCGCCCAGACGTCCCCGGCGCCGGCGAACTCCTCGGGGGAGACGCCCGCCTGCTCGGCCGCGTACCGGACACCGTCGTCGCCGGGGTCGAGCGCCGGGCGCACCAGGGCCACGTAGTCGGTGTCAGTACCGATGAAGAGGGCCGGTCCGCCCACGTCCACGGCGCTCACAGGCCGTACTCCTTCCAGCGGCGGTCGACGAGCGCCGCCGTCGCCGGGTCCGACTCGACCATGTCGGGCCAGCCGCCGTCCCGGGTGTAGCCCTCCTCGGGCCACTTCCTCGTCGCGTCGACGCCCATCTTCCCGCCCCAGAACTGCTGGTAGGAGGCATGGTCGAGGTGGTCGACGGGACCTTCGGTGATCAACACGTCGCGGGCGTAGTCGACGTTGCCGAGCGCCCGCCACGACACCTCGTGGTAGTCGTGCACGTCGCAGTCGGCGTCGACGACCACGATCAGCTTCTCCAGGGAGAGCATGTGCGCGCCCCAGATGGCGCTCATGACCTTCTGCGCGTGCTTGGGGTACTTCTTGTCGATCGAGACGATGATGCAGTTGTGGAAGCCGCCGGACTCGGGCAGGTGGTAGTCCACGATGTCCGGCACGATGATCTTGAGCAGCGGCAGGAAGAACCGCTCCGTGGCCCGGCCGAGCGGACCGTCCTCCGTGGGCGGGCGGCCCACGACAATCGACTGGAGCAGCGGGCGCCGCCGCATCGTGACGCAGTCGATCTTCAGCGCGGGGAAGTCCTCCTGCGGCGTGTAGAAGCCGGTGTGGTCGCCGAACGGCCCCTCCGGGAGCATCTCGCCCGGCTCCAGCCAGCCCTCCAGGACGACCTCCGCGTCCGCCGGGACCTGCAGCGGCACCGTCTTGCAGTCGACCATTTCGACGCGCTTGCCCTGCAGGAAGCCCGCGAACAGGTACTCGTCGATGTCCTCCGGCAGCGGCGCCGTCGAGGCGTACGTCACGGCCGGGGGCGCCCCGAAGGCGATCGCGATCGGCAGCTTCTCACCGCGCCGGGCGGCCACCTGGTAGTGGTTGCGGCTGTCCTTGTGGATCTGCCAGTGCATGCCGATGGTGCGCTTGTCGTGGCGCTGCAGGCGGTACAGCCCGAGGTTGCGGATGCCGGTCTCGGGGTGCTTGGTGTGGGTCAGCCCCAGGTTGAAGAAGGAGCCGCCGTCCTTCGGCCAGGTGAACAGGGCGGGCAGCCGGTCGAGATCCACGTCGTCGCCGTGCAGGACCACCTCCTGCACGGGGGCGTCCTTCACCTTCTTCGGCGGTACGTGCGCCATGGCGCCGAGCTTGCCGAAGGCCTCGCGCACCCCGATGAAGCCCCTGGGGAGTTCCGGCTTGAGCAGCCCGGCGACCTTGTCGCTGATCTCGTCGTACGACTTCAGGCCCAGCGCCTTCAGCAGCCTGCGGTCGGTACCGAAGACGTTCATGGCCAGGGGCATGGAGGAGCCCTTGACGTTCTCGAAGAGGAGCGCCGGGCCGCCTGACTTCTGGACCCGGTCGACGATCTCCCCGACCTCCAGATACGGGTCGACTTCGGCCTTGATGCGCTTGAGGTCGCCCTCGCGCTCCAGCGCCCTGAGCAGCGAACGGAGATCGTCATAAGCCATGACCACAAGTATGTCCGAACCGTCCGTGTCGCCCCGCCCCGGGGCGGGCGGTGCCCGCCGGAGGTCCAGGGGTCGTCCCCGGGATGGCCCCACGGCCACCGGCTACTCTGGGCCTGTCACCGGGGCTGTCGAAACGCGGCCCGCCACTGCTCACAGGGGGCTGTCCGACATGTTCAGGGCACTGCTGTACATCCTGCCGCTGGCGCTGACGATCTATGCGTTCATCGACTGCCTGAACACCCCCGAGGACGAGGCCAAGCACCTGCCGAAGCTGGCCTGGATCTTCATCATCCTGCTCTTCTGGATCGTCGGTCCGATCGTCTGGTTCGCCGCCGGGAAGATGCGGCACGCCCCGGCCGGCGGCCGCACGCCGTCCGAGTGGCACCGCAACCACCGCCAGAAGTGGGTCGCCCCCGACGACAACCCCGAGTTCCTCAAGTCCCTCCGCGACGAGAACAAGAAGGACGAGGCGCTCCTCAAGGACTGGGAGGCCGACCTGCGCCGCCGCGAGGAGGAGCTGAAGAAGCGCGAGCAGGACGGCGACGAGCCCGAGAAGCCGTGACCCCGTGGAGATCCGCCTCCTGGTGACCTTCGAGAAGGTCGCCACCGTGCTCAGCTTCACGCGGGCCGCGGCCGAGCTGACGTACGCCCAGTCCAGCGTGACCGCCCAGATCCGCGCCCTGGAGTCGTCCCTCGGCGCCGAGCTCTTCGAGCGACTCGGCTCCCGTATCCGCCTCACCGAGTCCGGCGAACGCCTGCTGCCGTACGCCCGGCAGATCATCGAGCTCGCCGACGAGGCCAGGGCCGCGGTCGCGGCGAGCGACGAGCCGTCCGGCGCGATCGCCGTCGGCACCATGGAGTCGCTCACCTCCTACCGGCTGCCCCCGCTCCTGGAGCTCTTCCACCACCGCTATCCCCGGGTGCAGCTGGCGCTGCGCCCCACGCTCGGCGACGCCACCCGGCAGGCGCTGCGCCAGGGCACCTACGACCTCGGGCTCCTGATGGAACGGGAGACCGCGCACGAGGGCCTGGAGAGCGAGGTCCTCACGCAGGAGCCGCTGGTCCTGGTGTCCGCGCCGCGGCATCCGCTGGCCGGCCGGGCCGGGCTGACGGCCGCGGACCTGGCGTCGACGAGCCTGGTCGGAACGGAGCCGGGCTGCGCCTACCGGGACCTGTTCGAGGCGGAACTGGCTCCGCTCGGGCCCGCGTTCCTGGAGTTCGGCACGATCGAGGCCAGCAAGCGCGGGGTCGCCGCCGGGCTCGGGATCGCGCTGCTGCCCCGGATCACCGTCCGCGAGGAACTGGCGTCCGGGGCGCTGGTGGCGCTGGACTGGGAGCCGCCGTTCCGGCTCTTCACGCAGATCGCGTGGCGGCGGGGGAAGCGGCTTCCGGCACACGTCCGGCTGTTCGTGGAGCAGGCGCGGCGCCTCGTGCGAGAGTCACCTTGAGGCTCGCGAGGACGATCAGCGGGAGGCCGAGCGCCTGGACGAGGCCGATGTGGTGCCCGTACACGGCCCAGTCGGCGAGCATCGCGACGGCCGGGTAGGTGAAGGCGAGCACCGCGATCCTGTCGGTGGGCAGCTTCTGGTAAGCCGCGTACATCAGGACGTACATCAGGCCGGTGTGGATCACGCCGAGGCCGGCGAGCCAGGCCCAGCCGGTGCCGAGCCCGCTCGCGGCGGCGAGGTCCGCGAAGGGCAGCAGCAGGGGTATGCCGACCAGTACCTGGACGAGGGCGACGAGGTGCGGACGGACGCCGGTGATCCGTTTGGTCACCACGGTGGAGATCGCGTAGAAGACGGCGGCCAGCAGGGCGAACCCGAGTCCGGTGAGCGAGCCCGTGTCGCCCGGCCGGACCCCGGCGACGAGGACCAGTCCGGTGAAGGCGACGGCGAGCCAGCCGAGCTTGCCGGCGGTGATCCGCTCGCGCAGCAGCAGCGCGCCGAGCAGCACCACGTAGAAGGGCTGGGTGTGGTAGACGACGGTCGCGAAGGAGATCGACGTCGCCTCGTACGCCTCGAAGAGGAACACCCAGTTGAAGACGATGAACACGCCCCCGAGCGCGGCGAGCGCGAGCTTCCTCGCGGTGAGGCCGTGGTCCTTGAAGTACCCGCGGGCCAGGGCGTAGCCGCCGAGCGCCAGCGCCCCGAACAGGCAGCGGAAGAAGACCACGACGAACGGGGACGCCCCCGATTCGACGACGAAGATGCCGAGGGTGCCGGACAGCACCATCGCGAGGGTCAGCTCCACCGTGCCCTTGGTTTCGTTTCTCATGGCAGCGACGCTACGAACGGGGCCGGTATCCGGTCCACGAGCCAGTGGGGCGTCCTGCCGATGGGGTCATCGGCCCGGCCGATGACCCACGACGACCGCGCCTGCCCGCGGTGAGGAGAGCTGATGAGTACGACACACGGTGCGCGGATTCCGGCCGTCGACCTGCGGGCCTGGTCCGGCGGCGACGCCGCCGCGCGGGCCGGCGTCGAGCGGACCGTCGACGCGGCGCTGCGGAACGCCGGTTTCCTGCTGGTGACCGGGCACGGCGTGGACGAGGGGCTGCGGGCGGCGATCCGGGCGGCGGCGCGGGGCTTCTTCCTGCTGCCGGAGGAGGCCAAGCAGCCGTACGCGGTGAAGGTCGGCGGGCGGGGCTGGCTCGGGCCGGGCGCGGAGACCAACGCGTACGCGGAGGGCACCGAGACCCCGCCGGACCTGAAGGAGTCGCTGTCGTTCGCCTCCGAGGAGCCGACCGGCGACCCGCGGGTGGACGCCGAGTGGTTCCTGCCCAACACCTGGCCGGCCGAGACCCCGGAGCTGAGGCCGCTCGTGCAGGCGTACCTGGAACGGATGCGGGCGCTGTCGGACCGGCTGCTGGAGCTGCTGGGGGCGGCGCTCGGTGAGGGCGAGGACTTCTTCACCCGGCACACCGGCCACCCGACCTGGGGGTTCAACATCAACTGGTATCCGGGGCGGGACCGGCTCGGCGAGCCGCAGGAGGGTCAGTTCCGGATCGGTCCGCACACCGACTTCGGCACGGTGACGGTGCTGGACCGGCAGGCGGGCAAGGGCGGGCTCCAGGTGTTCACCGACGAGGGCGGCTGGGAGGACGCGCCGTACGCCCCGGACGCGTTCACCATCAACATCGGGGACCTGATGGCCCGCTGGACCGGCGGCCGCTGGCGGTCGGGCCGGCACCGGGTGCTGCCGCCGCCGGCGGACGCGCCGGCCGAGGAGCTGATGTCGCTGGTGTACTTCTACGAGTGCGACCCCGGCACCGATGTGCGGGGCGTCGACTCCCACACGTATCTGCGCGCGCAGCTCGACGCGATCACAACACCATGACGTAGTTGCCGGACCCCTCACGCGCTCAACGGTTCGAAAGTAACCTTGACTTGACGCTGAGTCACGGGGGGTGGCGGTGGACAGAGAGCTGTACGGCCGCGAGGCGGTTCTCGATGCGGGAGGTCTGGCCGCGCGCCTGACCGGCCTCACTCCGTACGGCTTCGCCCGGGCCGAGTACGAGCACGGCGACGATCCGCCCGTCACGGTCTTCACCGGCGGCCGCGGCATGGGCAAGACCGCCCTGCTCAAGCAGGTGCGCAACGCCTATCGCGGCGGGACCCCGCTGGCGCTGCTGGACTGCGCGCACATCGAGGCACCGGTCGACCACGGCCCCGGATGGAACCCCCTGACCGGTGCGCTCGCCGAGCTCGCCGTGCAGCTCGCGCCGCGGGTGCACACGGCGAAGGCGGTGCAGTTCCCCCGGCTCGCGCTCGGTCTCGCGGCGGTGGCCAGCATCAGCTGGTCGCAGGAGGACGACGAGCGGGCCAGGCGCGATCTGCAGCGGCTGGGCCCGGTCCTGGCGACCGTCGACGAGGCGAAGGGCGCCGCCACCACCTGGGTGTCGAAGGTCCTGGCGAAGCTGGCGGCCACGGCCGCGGAGTCCACCTCGCCCATGGCGGGGCTGCTCGCCGAGGCCACCGTGGAGACCGTCCTTGAAGAGGTGTTCGGCCGCTACCAGCGCAGGTCGGAAGCCTGGTACGGGACGTACCGGAACGCGGGCGGCAAGGGCAAGATCGGGCTGCACCAGCTTGCCGTGGACTTCGAGCAGGGCGGCCGCCGGCGCGCGGAGGCCGAGGGGTTCCTGGTGGGGGCGCTCGTCGAGGACGTGCGGCGGGCCTATCTGGGGCTGGCGAACCGCGGCACCCGCCGGGGCAGGCCCGTGATCCTGCTGGACAACGCGCATCTGCCGCTCGGGCGGCGGCTCGTCGAGCCGGTCCTGCGGGACCGCAGCGCCGGCCGCCGCGACCAGCTCGTGGTGTTCGCCGCGTCCCGCGACGGCGACCACGAGGGGCTGCGCCGCGCCACCCGCCACCGGCTGCCCGAGGTGGCGCACCGGGCGCCGTGCCCGCGCGGGCCGGACATCACCTCCGGCATCCTCGCGGTGGAACTCACCCCGCTGAGCCCGGCCCAGACCCGCGGTGTCTTCGACCGGTACGACCCGGCCGGGCGGGCACCGGCCGAACTGCCGCGCGCGGTCCACCGGCTGACCGGCGGCCGGCCGCTCGGGGTGGCACTGCTGGCCCGGGCCACGGGCGGGACGCCCGCGCCCGAGCGGGCCGCGCTGACACCGGGCGCGCTGCTGGACCTGACGGTGGAGCTGCGCGAGGACAGCCCTGCCGTCCCGGTCGCCGGGACGCTCCTGACGGAGCTGCTGCCGGAGCTGCGCCCGCAGGCGGCGGCGGTGCTGGCCGCCGCCTACGACGAGGAGTCGGCGCGGGTGCTGGCCCGGACCCGGCTGCGCGCCGAGTCCCTCGACGGCGACCTGGTGCTGCGGGTGCGGGACGCACTGCGGTCCGACGGCTGGCAGGCCGGTCCCGACCACTTCGTCGGCGACCCGCTGCTGCGGGCGCTGCTGCTGCACCGGCTGCGTTTCCACGACGACGACGCGCCGGAGTACGCGGCCTGGCGGGCCGTCCACGAGACGCTGCACCGGCACTACGGCCCCGGGCCCACCCCGCACCGCCTGCGGCAGGAGCTGGCGCTCGGCCGGACCGAGGATGCGGTGACGTGGCTGCGGCTGTCCTTCCCGGACGCCGACGTACGAGGCTGGCTGCGACGGCTGCGGTTCAACACCTCCGCGCCCCACCCCCGCGAGCGGCACCGTACCGGACCCGATCCGCGCCGGGCGGTGGCCCTGGGGCAGGACCCGGGCGGGCCGTTGCCGGACGGTCTCGACGCCGGGGCCACCGGACTGCATCTGTGCGTACGGCGGCTGTTGCACGCGGTGTGGCTGCTGACCGACCCGCTCGCCCTGCCCGACGACGAGGTGATCGAGAAGATGGCGCACGAGCTGCGCCACCTCTCCGGCCGTCATCTGACCGGCAACAGCCCACTGTGGGACGCGGCCACGCAGTGGCCGACGGACATCCGTGCCTGGCGGGCGCCGTCGGTGCCGCCGGGGCGGGAGGACGGAGTCTGACCAGCCATGGACAACCCGTTTCGCTATCGCGTCTTCTACACGACCCGGCAGAGGATCATCACGAGCGTGCTGGTGCTGGCCCTGCTGACATGGGGCACGGTCACGCTCGTCGACCGGGCGACGAGCCCCGAGAACCGCTCCTGCGCGGCGGGGGTGGAACGGCCGCCGGGCAGCGACGAGTGCGTGGGGGTCTCCGGTGACGGCTTCGACTTCCGGGTGGGGGCGCTCACCGATGTCGCCGCGGCGATCGACCGGGAGAACGACTCGCTGAAGCCCGGCGCGTACGCCACGGTGGCACTGCTGCTGCCGCTCACCTCGACGAGCACCGGTATGCGGATCAAGGTGCTGCACGAGGTGCAGGGCGCCTTCGCCCAGCAGTACCGTGCCAATCACGAGTCGAACAACGAGACCCCCAAGATCCGCCTGGTCCTCGCCAACACGGGCAACGGCAACGCGCACTGGCGGGCCACCGTGGAGCGGCTGAAGGCCATGACCGGTGCCCCGCACCGGTTGCGCGCCGTCTCCGGCATAGCCACCAGCAGCGCCCCGGTCAGGGCGGCGGTCGGCGAGCTCACCCGGGCCGGGATCGCGGTGGTCGGCACCACCATCACCGCCGACGACATCGCCAACGGTTCCGGCAGGACCCCCTTCCCGGGGCTGGCCCGGGTCTCCCCCACCAACAGCGACGAGGCCCGTGCGCTGGCCGCCTTCGGCAGGGTCGACGCGGCGAAGGCCCTCCTCGTCCACGACACCCGCACCGGCGACCACTACACCGACACCCTCAAGGACGCGTTCACCGGCCTGCTGTCGAAGTCGCCCTACGAGCCCCAGCTGTTCACCTCCCCCAAGGACCCGACCGACGAGGGCACCACGGCCAACACGTTCCGGCAGATCACCCATCTCGTCTGCGACACGCGTGCGGAGACGGTGTTCTTCGCCGGACGCCACACCCAGCTGCGCCAGTTCATCAACGCCCTCGGCGCCCGTGGCTGCACGGACCGCAGGTTCACCCTGCTCACCGGTGACGAGGGCTCCTACCTGGGCGCGGATCCCCAGCTCGATCCGGCCGCCCTGCACTCCGGGCTGACTGTGCGCTACGCGGCGCTGGCCCACCCGGAGTCGTGGCGGACGGTGCGCGGCAGGAGCAACCCCGTGACGGGCGGGGCGACCCCTGCGTACGAGCAGTTCCTGCGGATGATGAACACGGCCGCCAGGGCACCGGTCGGGCCGATGGGAGCGGTCCAGCTGGCGGACGGCCAGGCGATCATCGCGTACGACGCGATGGCGACGGCCGTCCACGCGATCCGGCAGGCCACGCCCCGGGGGCAGCGCCTGCCGGCCCTGGAGGACGTCGGCAAGCAGTGGCCGCAGGTGAAGGGCTCACTGCGGGTGAACGGCGCGAGCGGCTGGATCTGCCTGGACAACTACGGCAACCCCTACAACAAGGCGGTTCCCATCGTGGAGCTGACCGGCGGCACCCTGCGGTTCGTGCAGATCGCCTGGCCGGAGGGGAAGCCGCCGGCCCGGGACTGCCTGCCGCCGCGGCGGCCCCAGAAACGCCCGTGACGGGCTCGGCCGGTCCGGTCGGCCGGAACCGCGGACGGACCGGCCGGCGGGGCGGGCCCGCCGGCCGGTCCGTCCGGGTCAGGCGCCGGCGTAGGAGTGCAGGCTGTTCACGAAGAGGTTGACGCCGTAGTAGTTGAACAGCCAACAGGCGAACGCGATCAGCGCGATGTACGCGGCCTTGCGGCCCTTCCAGCCGGCGGTCGCGCGGGCGTGCAGGTAGGCGGCGTAGGCGACCCAGGTGATGAAGGACCAGACCTCCTTGGCGTCCCAGCCCCAGTAGCGGCCCCAGGCGTCGCCGGCCCAGATCGCGCCCGCGATGATCGTGAACGTCCACAGCGGGAAGATCGCGGCGTTGACGCGGTAGGCGAACTTGTCGAGGGTGGCGGCCGACGGCAGCCGCTCCAGCACGGAGCGGGCGAAGCGGGAGGGGGTGCCGCCCTGGGCGAGCTTGTTCTCGTGGCTGTCGCGGAAGAGGTACACCACCGTGCTGACGGCGCCCAGGTAGAAGGCGGAGCCGCAGAAGATGGCGGTGGAGACGTGGATCCACAGCCAGTACGAGTCCAGGGCCGGCACGAGCTGGTCACTGGCGGTGTACAGCCGGGTGACGGCGATGCCCAGGTCGAGCAGGACGGTGGTGACCAGCGGCAGGCCGATCCAGCGGACGTTCTTCTTCGCGGCGAGGAGCCCGAGGTAGACGCCCACCGCCACGGTGGAGAAGGTGATCGAGAACTCGTACATGTTGCCCCACGGGGCACGCTGCACCGACAGGGCACGGGCGACGACGCCCGCTGCCTCGATCAGGAACGCCAGGGTGGTCAGGGAGACGGCGATCCGCCCGTACAGGTCGCCCTTCTCGTCACCGCCGGCCGCGCCCGGTCCGTCCGGCACGTCGCGCGCACCGGCCGCGGCCCGGGTGATGACCGCGGGCTTCTCCAGGACGGCGGTCCCGCCGCCCTGCTGCGTGACCCGGATGCCGACCGCGGCGGCCGGACGGCCGCCGGCGGCGCCCGTCAGCGCGGCCGCGGTGCGGCCGACCCGGCTGCGGCTGCCGAGGACCCACTCGGCGATGTGGGCCAGGAAGGCCAGCGTGTAGACGGCCATCGACGAGTAGATGAGCACATTGCTGGTGTGCGCCAGGCTCTCGTTGGTCGCGGCGGCGAGATTCACTTCACTTGCCCTTCGGCAGGTTCTGCTGCGGGTTCTTCGGGTTCGGGCGCGGTCGGCGCCTGCGCGTTGAGCGTGACGGCCAGGTCGCCCAGCTCCTCGGGGAGCCTCGCGGACTCGCTCCGTCCCAGACCGGCCATCTCGACGACGGTGACGCCGTCGTCACCCCGTACGGCCCGGACCCAGACGCGGCGCCGCTGGATGAACAGCGAGCCGGTCAGGCCGGCGATCGCGGCGACGGCGCCGGCGAGCGCGAGGCCGTTGCCGGGCTGCTGGGAGATCTGGAAGCTGGCCCACTCCTTGATCTCCTTCTCGAAGGTGACCGAGCCGGCGCCACCGGGCAGCTTCATCGTCTCGCCGGGCAGCAGCGTCTGCTTGAAGATGTCGCCGTTGGCGTCCTTGTACGGCGTCATCTTGCTGGTGTTCAGCTGGTACACGTTCTGCGGGAGGCCGCCGTCGACCCGGAGGTCGCCGTGGTAGGCGCTGAGGTTCAGCGCCGGGAAGACGAGCCCCGGGAACTGGGAGAACATCTGGCCCTCGCCCTTGCCCGCGTAGGTCGGGACGAAGAAGGCCGGGAAGCCCAGCTGGACCTTCTTGCCGCTCTTGTCGCGGTAGCCGTCCATCACCTTGATCACACCGGTCGAGGTGATCTTGTCGTCGATGGGCAGCAGGGGCACGGCGCCCTTGTAGACGACGTCGCCCTTGCCGTCCCGGACGGTGACGACCGGCGCGTAGCCGTGCGAGAGCAGGTAGACCTTGGAGCCACCCACCTCCAGCGGCTCGTTGACCCTGATCACGGCCTTCTTGCGAGGGCCGCCGTCCTCGCGGTAGGTGACGTCGGCCTCGAAGGTGCGCGGGGTGCCGCGCTGAGGGCCGCTGAGCTCGTAGGTGCCGGTGAACTGCTTGAGGGTGAAACTGAACGGCTCCAGCTCGTCCGTGCCGAACAGGGAGCCGGACTTGAAGTCGTCGTACTGCGTGAGCGTGTTGGCGAAGCCGTCGCCCTCCACGATCAGTTTGCCGCCCTCGGACTTGAAGAGCTGCCCGGTGGCGAACGCGACGAGCATCACGATCAGCGCGATGTGGAAGACGAGGTTGCCGACCTCGCGCAGATAGCCCTTCTCCGCGGCGACCGCGTCATCGGTGCAGTGGGCGCGGAAGCGGCGCCCACGCAGCATCGCGAGCGCGGCCTCGCGGACCTCCTCGGGCGCGGCCTCGGTGCGCCAGGTGGTGTACACGGGCAGGCGGGTGAGCCGCTTGGGCGCGGCCGGCGGGCGTCCGCGCAGCTGGCCGGCGAACTGCCAGGTGCGCGGGACGATGCAGCCGATGAGGGAGACGAACAGCAGGATGTAGATCGCGGAGAACCACACCGAGCTGTAGACGTCGAAGAGCTGGAGCTTCTCGAAGACGGGCGTCCAGAACTCGTTGTTCTCCTTCCAGGTGGCCACCTTCAGCTCGTCCACGTTGTTCTGCGGGACGAGTGAGCCGGGGATGGCACCGAGGGAGAGCAGGAAGAGCAGGATCAGCGCGACCCGCATGGAGGTCAGCTGGCGCCAGAACCAGCGGATCCAGCCGATCGCCCCGAGGGTGGGGCCGCCGGTGGGTTCTTCCCGGGGGGCGGTGGAGAGCTGCGACCCGGCCGCACCGAGGTCGCGCTCTTCCGTCGTTTCGGTCTTGCTCATGGAAGTCAGATCCCCACCTGGAAGCCGCTGGACCAGCTCTGCATCTCCTGCACGAGGGTGTCCCACGCGCCGGTGAGCAGCAGCAGACCGGTCCCGATCATCATGCCGCCTCCGATCCGCATCACCCACGCATAGTGCCGCTTGACCCAGGAAAAGGCGCCGAGCGCCTTGCGGAAGGCGACGGCGGCGAGCACGAACGGCACGCCGAGGCCGAGGCAGTAGGCGACCGTCAGCAGTGCTCCGCGGCCCGCGCTGGCCTCGTTCGCGGCGAGGGCGTTGACGGAGGCGAGCGTCGGGCCGATGCACGGCGCCCAGCCGATGCCGAACAGCGCCCCGAGCAGCGGCGCGCCGGCGAGCCCGGCGACCGGCCGCTTGTGGAAGCGGAACTCGCGCTGGGTGAACCACGGCATGAGCCCCAGGAAGAAGACGCCCATCAGGATCATCAGGACGCCCAGGACGGTGGTGAGCGTCTCGCGGTACGACTGGAGGGTCCAGCCGAAGTAGCCGAAGAGGGCGCCGCCGGAGACGAAGACGGCGGAGAAGCCGAGGACGAAGAGACCGGCGCCGGCCACCATCCGTCCCCGCCGGGCGTCGGCCAGGTCGGTGCCGGTGACCCCGGTCACGTACGAGAGGTAGCCGGGGACGAGCGGCAGGACACAGGGCGAGAAGAACGAGACCAGGCCGCCGAGTACGGCGAGGGGCAGGGCGAGCAGGAGCGCCCCGCTGAATACCGTCTCGTTGCGGCCCAGCTCGGCGGCCAGGAGGATCACAGGATCACCGCTCCGTCACTTCTCCGCCTGCAGCGGCTTGATCATGTCGCGCAGCTTGGTCTCGTTCAGGGCCATGAGCGAGCGTGCGGCGATCTTTCCCTCGCGGTCGAGGACCACCGTGGACGGAATGGCCTGCGGATTGAGCGTGCCCTTGGGGAATCCGTAGAGGACGATCTCCCCGGCCGGGTCGTACAGGCTCGGATAACCGACCTGGTAATCCTTCTCGAAGGCGATGGCGGGCTGCTTGTTGGCGTCGCGGGTGTTGATGCCGACGAATTCGACGCCCTGCGGCTTGAGGTCCTTGGCCACCTTCGCGAAGTGCTTCGCCTCCGCCCGGCACGGGCCGCACCACGAGCCCCAGGCGTTAAGGACGACGATCTTGCCCTTGAGGTCGGCGACATCGAGCCGCTTGCCGTCGAGGGTTTCGCCCGCCAGGTCCTTGGGCGCCTTGCGCTCGCCCTTGGCGACGGTGTCGATACCGCCGGTGTTGGTGACGAAGTTGGTGTTGCCGCCACCGCCGGACGTGCCGTTGGAGCCGCCGCCGCACGCTGTCAGCGTGAGCGCGGCGGCGAGGGCGCCGGTGGCGAGCAGGATGCCTCGGGGGGTGCGGCTGGGCCTCATGTGAAAAGTTTCGCATGGGCGTTCCCGGGATCTTCCGCACCCCCCTGGGTGACCGTGAAGCCCGATGTCAGGCGGGCTTGAGGAAGGTGTTCCAGCCACCCGCGGGAGACTGCCCGACCTCGAGCGTACGGAGTTTCTCAAGGATCTTGGGGTCCTGGACGTCCAGCCAGTCGCAGAACTGCTTGAAGGAGACCAGCCGTACGTCCTTCTTGGCGGCCATGCCCTTGAGGGCTTCCTCGACGGCATCCATGTAGATACCGCCGTTCCACTGCTCGAAGTGGTTGCCGATGAAGAACGGCGCGCGATTCGATGCGTACGCCCGGTTGAATCCGGCGAGATAGGCATCGGTGGCCTGCTTCTTCCAGGCCGGATAGCGCGACGGCATGCCCTTGGTCGAATTCTTCGACTGATTGGCGAGCATGTTGTAGTCCATCGAGAGGACCTCGAACGAGTGGCCGGGGAAGGGCACGGCCTGCAGCGGAAGGTCCCACAGCCCCTGGCGCTTGGTGGGCCACTTCTGGTGACCGCCCGGCGAGCTGGCGTCGTAGCGCCAGCCGAGCTTCTTGGCCGTGGGCAGGAGGTTGTCCTGGCCGAGGAGGCAGGGCGTGCGGGCTCCGACGAGTTCCTTGCGGTAGTCGAAGGGCAGCGGGTCGAGGTCCTTCCAGCCGCTGATGGTCTTCCACTCGGTGACGAACTTCACCGCCTGGTCGATCTCGCTCTGCCACTGGGCCGGGGTCCACTTTTCGACCGAGCCCGAGCCGGCGCAGAAGTGACCGTTGAAGTGGGTGCCTATCTCATGGCCGTCGAGCCACGCCTGGCGGACGTACTTCAGCGTCTGCTTGATGTGGTCGTCGGTGAGGTAGCCGATGTCGGAGGCGCCCAACCGGTTGTTCGGCGGACGGTAGAGCGTCTTCTTCGACTCGGGCAGCAGATAGAGCCCGGAGAGGAAGAACGTCATGCCCGCGCCGTGGTCTTTGGCCAGTTCCAGGAAACGGGGGAAGAGGCCGTTGCCGACCTCTCCCGCCCCGTCCCAGGAGAAGATCACGAACTGCGGAGGGGTCTGGCCCGGTTCGAGGGGGACGGGCTTGTCGGGCTGATTCGGCTGCTTGCCGGTGTCCGAGGTGGAGCCGTCCCCGATGAGGCGGCCCTCCGGCTTGCCGGCGTTCTGGCCTCCCCGGCCTTCGTCACCCTTGCCCGGCTGTCCGGATTGCCCTTTGTTGTCCTTGTCGTTGAGACCGCAACCGGCGACTCCGATCGCGGCCGCGGCCCCAACTCCTGCTCCCAGCAGTCCCCTTCGGCTTATCCCGCGCATATCGTCCCCATCCGCGCTCGCTTTTTGCCGGATATGTCAGCGAAACCGGCAAAGAGTGAGATGCGTACAGCAGGACGAGGGTTCCCAGGATCATCGGATAATCCTCTGAGTGACCGCCCAGTGACCCGCCGGCCGCGGCGAGCGGCCGTGACCGGCGGAACGGACGGGCCCGGCGAACGGCCGTGCCCGGCCGAGCGGACGAGCCGGCGCGCACGGCCCCGTACGGACAGGCCCGGCGGGGTCGGCCCGGGGTGTGTCTCGAAAGTGGCGTCGTCCGCCCGGAGGGCGCGGCCCCCGGCCGGACGGGACTTTCGAAACACGCCTAGGCGCCGAACGCCTTCGACTTGCCCTTCACCGGCTTGGCGCCGGCGAGGAGGTGCGCCGGAACGAGATCGCGGGCCGGCTCGCTGTAGCCCACGGAAACGATCCTGTCCCCCTGGTAGGTGAACGTCGTCAGCGACGCCAGCGTGCACTGCCGACGGCGCGGGTCGTGCCACAGCCTGCGCCGCTCGACGAAGCTGCGCACGATCCAGATCGGCAGCTGATGGCTGACGCACACCGCCTCGTGGCCGCGGGCGGCGTCCCGCGCCGCGTTCAGCGCGCCCATCATCCGCACCACCTGGTCGATGTACGGCTCGCCCCAGGAGGGGCGGAACGGATTCGTCAGGTGCTTCCAGTTCGACGGCCTGCGCAGCGCGCCGTCGCCCACCCCGAAGGTCTTGCCCTCGAAGACGTTGCCCGCCTCGATCAGCCGCTCGTCGGTGGCCAGGTCCAGCGCGTGCGCCTTGGCGATCGGCGTGGCCGTCTCCTGCGCGCGTTCCAGCGGCGAGGCCACCACATGCGTGATGTCCCGGCCCGCCAGGTGCTCGGCGACCCGGTCGGCCATCTGCCGGCCGAGCTCCGACAGGTGGTAGCCGGCCCGGCGGCCGTACAGCACGCCGTCCGGATTGTGCACCTCGCCGTGGCGCATCAGATGGACGACGGTGATCTCGCCGCCCGCGTCGTTCGCCGTCATGCCGTGGCCTCCGCGGCTGCGCGGGCGGCAGCGGGCAGCGCGGCCGCGATCCGCTCCACGGCCCGCTCGTCGTGCGCGGTGGACACGAACCACGACTCGAAGGCGGACGGTGGCAGGTAGACACCGTCGGCCAGCATCGAGTGGAAGAAGGCGTTGAAGCGGAAGGCCTCCTGCTTCTTCGCGTCGTCGTAGTTCCGCACCTCGTCGGCCGTGAAGAACACCGAGAACATGTTGGACGCGGTCTGCAGCCGGTGCGCCACGCCCTCCTTGGTCAGCGCGCCGGTCACGAGCGACTGGATCTCGCGCGAGACGGCGTTCACCTTCTCGTACGCGGCCTCGTCGAGCAGCCGCAGCTGCGCGAGACCGGCGGCGGTCGCGATCGGGTTACCGGAGAGCGTGCCCGCCTGGTAGACGGGGCCCGCCGGGGCGAGATGCCCCATGACGTCGGCCCGGCCGCCGAAGGCCGCGGCCGGGAAGCCACCGCCCATGACCTTGCCGAAGGTCATCAGGTCCGGGCGCACGCCGTCGACTCCGTACCAGCCCGCCCGGGAGGTACGGAAGCCGGTCATCACCTCGTCGGAGATGTACAGCGCGCCGTTCTCGGCGCAGGCGTCCTTCAGGCCCTGGTTGAACCCCGGCAGCGGCGGCACCACGCCCATGTTGCCGGGCGAGGCCTCCGTGATCACGCAGGCGATCTCGCCCGGGTGCGCGCGGAACGCCGCGCGCACGGCGTCCAGGTCGTTGTACGGCAGGACGATCGTGTCGCCGGCCTGGGCGCCCGTCACCCCCGGCGTGTCCGGCAGGCCGAAGGTCGCCACGCCCGAGCCGGCGGCGGCCAGCAGCGCGTCCACATGACCGTGGTAGCAGCCGGCGAACTTGATCACCTTCGCGCGCCCGGTGAAACCGCGGGCCAGCCGGATCGCCGACATCGTCGCCTCGGTGCCGCTCGACACCAGCCGCACCTGCTCGACGGGCCCGACCCGGGCCACGATCTCCTCGGCGAGCGCCACCTCGCCCTCACCCGGCGTACCGAACGAGGTACCACGGGCGACCGCCTCCTGCACGGCGGCGATCACGTCGGGATGCGAGTGACCGAGAATCATCGGCCCCCACGAGCAGACGAGATCGACGTACTCGCGCCCGTCCGCATCCGTGAGGTACGGACCCGTACCGGACACCATGAAGCGGGGCGTACCGCCCACGGCCCGGAAGGCACGCACGGGAGAGTTCACGCCGCCGGGCGTCACAAGGGACGCGCGGTCGAAAAGCGTCTGTGAGACTGGGGCTTCGTATGAATACGGCACTTTGGTCCTGACCTGCGGGAACGAGTTGACGGACGGGCAATGCGGAGGCACGGCCGCCGGAAGGCGACTACGTTGAGCATCCTGGCTCACCATCGCGTATACAGCGGTGTGCACCTTGTTTACGACGGGGCGTCGGTCCTCCGCGTCTGCGAAACTGGGGCGTCATAGGGAAAGCTCACGGAATCCATGGTGTCAGAGGCCCGGACGTTCTCGCGGACAGGTGTTTCGCCGCACGTGCGTGGGGGAGGTCACTGTCACGATGATCGGGTTGCGCGGCGGGGACTGTGCTACCTAAAAAGCAGTCGGGTGGAGATATGCATCGCGGTGGCGGACTGGGCGAGGGGACCGACGACCTGGGACCCGAGCCTGCCCGGCGGGGGAGGCACCGACGCGAGCGGGACAAGCCCATCGGGCCGATCGGAAGCGGGAATGGGGGTGGCCGGATGGGCGTGACCTACAAATACTTCGGCGCGCCCAACGGCGCCACGGCGGCCCGCGTGCCGATCTCCATGCGCCCCGAGGAACTGGGCGGCGACGAACTCGGCATGGGTGGCATGTTCACCAAGATCAAACCCGAGACGATAGCCGCGATGGTGCTGACCGGAATCCAGGGCATGCCGCTGCACAAGGTGCCGCCACTGGAGCTGGTGGTCCTCCACCCGGACTACGCCGTGGTGAAGCTCCCCATGACGGTCGTCGACCCGCTGCGCGGCATCGGCGAGGAATCGGTGGGCGCGGCGGCCTTCATATGGTCGACGGTCCCGGACCGCGGCGGGCCGCGGGACGCGTTCAACGTCTATCAGCTGCTGCACGAGTGGCAGGACTTCTCGGTACGGCTCCACGAGGCGGGCCACCAGCCGTACTGCCTGGTCTGGCCCTGAGCCCCGGCGGTCCGCCGAGCCGGCCCACTCCGTGAGAAGCGGGGCCGGGTACGGCCTGCGTGCTGTGCGGGCCGCGTCCGGAGCCGGCGCCGTGCGGGCCGGGTGTGAGCCGGGGCCGCACCGACCGCGTCCGGGTCAGCGCCCCGCGGGCCGGGTGTGAGCCGGCGCACGCGGGCCGCGTCCGGAGCCGGCGCCGTGCGGGCCGGGTGTGAGCCGGGGCCGCGCCGACCGCGTCCGGGTCAGCGCCCCGCGGGCCGGGTGTGAGCCGGCGCACGCGGGCCGCGTCCGGGTCAGTGCCGCGCCGACCGCGTCCGGGTCAGTGCCGCACGGGCCGGGTGTGGGTCAGTGCTCCGGCGACGTCGTGGAGGAAGCGGGCGCAGGCCGCGGGGCTGGGCGGGGCCTCCGGGTTCCAGTCCGCGGTGTGGACGTCGGGAAGCCGGTCCTTCTCCGGCGGGGCCGCATGGACCCGGCTGTCCACGAGGAGCAGATCGGGGCGGAGCTCGACGGCCCGCTCCCAGTCGGTCGTGAGCCAGCTGGTGCCACCACCCGGTCCGGGGTCGATCAGCCGGACTCCCAGATCCCTCAGGTGCCGCAAATCGGGCCAGGCCTCGGGGCGGGCCAGATGCACCTGGTCGGGACCGCCGCCCGAGAGGGCGAGAACCCGCGGGGGCGAGGTCGTCCCGCTCGCGTCGTGCACGGCCCGCTCGGCCGCCCGGAGGCCGTTGTCGTCGCCGGCGTCCGGGTGCCCCAGAGCCGCCGCGAGTTCGCGGAAGCGCCCGAGGATGCTCGAGAGGGACGTCCCGCCGACGGAGAGAGACACCAGCGGCACACCGTGCGTCTCCCAGATCCCGTAGGGCGTGCTGTCGTCGTAGGTGACGTCGACGAGGAGGTCCGGCCGCACGGCGTCCAGTGCCTCGCCGGTCAGGTTCTTGCCCGGGCCGAGATACGGCACGTCCGCCGCGGTGAGGGGGCCCGCCTTGGCCGGATCGAGTACGTCGCCGTCATGGCCCGACCCGTAGACGGCGACGGGCCGCACGCCCAGGTCGTGGAGGGCGGCTCCGGCCCGTATGTACGCCACCAGCCGTTCCGGCCGGTGGGCCGTCCGTATCGTCTGTCCCCTGTCGTCCGTGAACTCCCACACAGCCGTTCCCCTCCCTGCCCACACCGTGTTCGGTGGCCGGACTTCGCCCCCACCTTGGAGCGGTTCCCGGTCGCGCACAAGACCGCCTCCTGTCGCACCCCCGGCCTACAGTTCCTCGTATGGGAGTGCGTATCGAGGCATGGTCGGAGAGGGACTTGCCGCTGCTCCGGGCGGCGAACGCGGCGGAGCTGATGGCTCATCTGGGCGGCCCCGAGACGGAGGAGCAGCTCGTCAAGCGCCACCAGCGGTACGTCGACCTGAGCGCGGACCGCACGGGCGCGGGCCGGATGTACCGGATCGTCCTGCTTCCGGAGGAGCTTCCGGTGGGGACGATCGGTTTCTGGGAGCAGACCTGGGACGGCATGCGCGTCTACGAGACGGGCTGGACCGTGCTGTCCGGCTTCCAGGGGCGGGGCGTGGCGACGGCGGCGACGGTCGCGGTCGTGGAGCGGGCACGGGCGGCGGACAAGCACCGCTATCTGCACGCCTTCCCGTCCGTGGACAACGCGGCGTCGAACGCCGTGTGCCGGAAGGCCGGCTTCGAGCTGCGCGGCGAGCGCGACTTCGAGTACCCGCCGGGGAACCCGCTGCGCAGCAACGACTGGCGGTTCGACCTCAGGGCCGCGCCAGCTCCTTCAGGAAGCTGAAGGCGACGATGTCCAGGCGCTCGCGCAGGTAGAAGCGGTGGGCGTCGGTGCGTTGCGTGCCCGAGTCCAGACCGAGGGAGTGACAGCCCTCGTCGCGGGCCCGCCGCTCCAGGTGGGCGAGGAGGGCGCGGCCCACACCGGTGGAGCGGGCGTCCTCGGCGGTGACCAGGTCGTCGATGTAGAGCTTGCGGATGTCGACGGTGTTGTCGACGATCCGCCACCCCGCCACGCCCAGGCACCGGCCGCCGCCTTCGCCGGTGCCGCCACCCGCGCCCGCGACGGCGTCGGCGTCGGTGCCGGTGCCGGTGCCGTCGGCCGCGCCCGCGCCCGCGCCCGCGACGGCGTCTGCGTCGTACGCGGCGGAGAAGCGCAGGCCCTGCGCGTACCCCCTGGCGTACACCTCCCCGAACAGCTCACCGGTGAGGTGGGGACGCAACTGCCGCAGTACGGGGAGGACTTCGGCACCCAGCCGGGGATCGCCCGGGTCCAGATCGATGATCTTCACAACGGCACCGTACAGCAGTGCACTAATGGTTTATGATCACTTAACCATTAGGACCATGAGGCGCGGTTTCGCGCGCGGTTCAACGGAGGGGGCTCCTGTGCTGCTGGCACACATCAGCGATCTGCATCTCGACGGCACCGAGCGGGCGACGGAGCGGACCGAGCGCGTCGTCACCTACCTGAACGCGATGCCCCGGCGACCGGACGCCGTGCTGGTCACCGGCGACATCGCCGATCACGGCGCACCCGACGAATACGCCGAGGCGGCCGAGCTGCTGGGGCGCCTGGAAGGACCCGTGCTCACCTGCCCGGGCAACCACGACGACCGGGCCGCCTACCGCAAGGGGCTGCTGGGCGAGGAGGACGGCGGCACCGGGCCGGTCAACCGGCTCCACCACGTGGCGGGTCGCGCGCTGCTGCTCTGCGACTCGTCGATCCCCGGCGAGGCGGCGGGGCTGTTCGACGACGAGACGCTCACATGGCTCACGCGCACGCTCGACGAACTGGGCGACACTCCGGCCCTGCCCGCTTTCCACCACCCGCCGGCTTTCCTGCACCACCCGTACATCGACTCGATCCACCTGACGAACGCGGACCGGCTGGCCGAGGTCCTGGAGGGCCGGCCGAACGTGCCGGCCCTGGTGACGGGCCACGCGCACACGGGCGCCGCGACGACGTTCGCGGGACGCCCGCTGCTGGTGGCGCCGGGGGTCGTGTCGACCTTGCGCCTGCCCTGGGAAGGCGGCGAGGGGCTGACGGACCGGATGGCACCGCCCGGGGTCGCCTTCCATGTACTGGAGGACGACGGCCGGGTGACCACGCACTTCCGCGTCGTTCCGTAGAGAACAACTCTCCGAACAACTCGACACCGGCCGGTTCCGGGACCCGCGGGCCGGCCGCGAGCAGCGCACGCCCCCGCCCGTAAACGGTTTGACGGACGGGGGCGCCTGCCGCATATTTATCTGCGTCACGCAGATTCTTCCTCACGCAAGGGAAAGGTTCCCTGTCATGAACGTCCTCGTCACCGGCAGCCGTGGCCGCGTCGGCTCCACACTTGTGCACCTCCTGCACGACAAGGGGGTGAAGGTACGGGCCGCCTCCAAGAGCCCGGCGGATCTCACCCCGCCGGTCGGCGTCGAGACCGTACGGTGCGACCTCGGTGACCCCACCACCTTCGAAGCGGCTCTCACGGGCGTCGACTCGGTGTTCCTGTACGCCGACCCCACGCACATCGACACGTTCCTGGCGCAGGCGCGGGAGGCGGGCGTCCGGCATATCGTGCTGCTGTCCTCCAGCTCCGTCCTCACGCCCGGCGCCGCGGACAATCCGGTCGCGGCCCCGCACCTGCGGGCCGAGCGGGCCCTGGCCGCCGCGGCGGAGGACGGCTCCCTGGACGTGACCCACCTGCAGCCCGGCGCCTTCGCGACCAACGCCCTGCAGTGGGCATGGGCGGTGAAGTCCGGTCGCGCCGTGGAGCTGCCCTACCCCGGTGCCCACGGCGATCCGATCCACGAGGCGGACATCGCCGACGTGGCGTACGCCGTGCTGACCGACGAGCGGCTGCGCGGCTCGTCCTACCTCCTGACCGGCCCCGAGTCGCTGACCTTCGCCGAGCAGATCGCGATCGTGGGGCATGCGGCGGGCCGTGAGATCCCCGTCGCCGAACTCACGCCGGAGGCCTGGAAGGCCTCGGTCGCGGAGTACCTGCCGGGCGCGTTCGCCGACGCGCTCCTGGAGTACTGGGCCGGCAGTGACGGTTCCCCGGTGGCGCTGACCCGGACCGTCGAGGAGCTGACCGGGCGACCCGCCCGCACCTTCGCCCAGTGGGCGGCCGAGCACGCGGACGCCTTCCGCAGCTGAGCCCCGCCGGGGCCGACCGCCGCGGGGTGCCCCCGCTGCCGGGGCGGGCCACCGTCCGGCGCTCCCGCCGTGCCGGAGCGAGACCGGAGCAAGACCGGAGCCGGAGGCGGACCGGAGCCGACGCGGGCCGAAGCCGACGTGGACCGGAGCCGGCGCAGGCGCAGGCGACGCTGGCCGGAGCCGCGCCGGAGCGACACCGGAGCCGGAGGCGGAGCGGACGGTGTCGCCCGGAGCCGGAGCCGAAATGGCCTGGCTGGGCCGACGGGCCTGGTGGCATGCTGGCGGCGTGAACGGACCGGAGATCCACATCAGTTTCTCGCCCGACCTGGGTCTTTTCGTCGCGGCCCCACGCCGCGACGGCCGCACGGCCCTGGTGACGGACGGCGCCTCGACGCTCGGGCACGTCGTCGAGTCGCTCGGCGTTCCGCTCACCGAGGCGGGCCGGCTGCTCGTGGACGGCCGTCCGGTCACCACCTCGCACATCCCGGTGGCCGGGGAGCACGTCGAAGTGCTCGGCGTCGAGCGCCCCCAGCCCGTCCCGGGCGCGCCGCTCCGATTCCTGCTGGATGTCCATCTCGGCACGCTGGCGCGCCGGTTGCGGCTGCTCGGCGTCGACGCGGCCTACGAGAGCGAGGACATCGGCGACGCGGCGCTGGCCGCGCTGTCGGCGAAGGAGCGGCGCGTGATGCTCTCCCGGGACCGGGGGCTGCTGCGCCGCCGCGAGCTGTGGGCCGGGGCCTACGTCTACAGCGACCGGCCGGACGACCAACTGCGGGACGTGCTGGAGCGGTTCGCGCCTCCACTCGCCCCGTGGACGCGCTGCACGGCCTGCAACGGCCGGCTCACGGACGCGGACAAGGACGAGGTGAGCGAGCAGCTGGAGCAGGGCACGCAGCGCACGTACGACGTGTTCGCGCAGTGCACCGCCTGCCGACGGGTGTACTGGCGCGGTGCGCACCATGCCCGGCTGGAGGCCATCGTCCAGGACGCCCTGCGCGAGTTCGGGGACGCGGCGGCCTAGGGAGCGCAGCCTGATCCAGAAGAAGCGCTCTGGCCGGGCCGGTCCAGCTCGCCCGAGCGGAGGCGCTCCATCTGGCGGGCGCTGAGTTCCGTCGTCCGCCGCATATGGGTGATGAGGAGGGCGATCTCCTCGTCGCTGTACGCGTCGAACATCGCCGCCCAGGCGCCGTTCAGCCGGTCCCAGACAGCGCCCAATTCGGCCATCCGCTCGGGGACGGTGACGACGAGGACGCGCCTGCGGTCGTGGGCGTCGCGCTCCCGGGTGACGTAGCCGGCCCGCTCCAGGCGGTCGACGAGCCGGGTCGCGGAGCCGGTGGTGAGCCCGGTCAGTTCGGCGATGCGTCCCGTGGTGACGGGCGTGGTCTCCATGGACAGCAGGTTGAGGCACTGCAGGTCGGTGGGGTGCAGCCGCAGATGGTCGGCGAGGGACTGGTTGAACAGCGCGTACGCGGCCATGTAGCGGCGCGACTCGCCGAACAGTTCGGCCATCAGGGCGGGGCGCCCGGCGTTGGCCGGGGCGTCCGGCTCGGTGGAACTCTTCTGCGGCATGCAGAGAGTGTACGAAACAGACTTCTGAAGGGCCTCTGCCTGAGGAAGCTCCGCCCGGGGAACCCCGGGCGTCACCGCCGTCACCGCGTCACGCCCTCACCGCGTCATCGCGTCACGGCCTCACCGCGTCATCGCGTCACGGCCTCACCGCGTCACCGCGTCACGGCCTCACCGCGTCACCGCGTCACGGCCTCAC